>JAZQAE010000032.1:0-22940 GCA_045544995.1 Eubacteriales bacterium | reverse complement strand
CCTTGGCTCACAGAACGCCATGGCTACGATCCGACTTCCATCACCTCCATCCGCAGTGCGGTGGTAGGGGGAAATACCTGCTACTACTTTACGCTGGATGCGGCAGAAAAGACCTACGCTCTCAGCATTGCTACCGATGAGCGGGCGGTAATCCTGAACGTGGGTGATGCGGTGACCTTCGAATATGAAAAGGCCGATGCTGAACAAGAGATCGTTACCGTGAAAAAATTGCAAAAATAATTAAATTGACTGCGCCCGGAACGTTAATTTCCGGGCGCAAAAAATTTTTAAAAAAATTAAAAAAACGCTTGACTTTCTGTTTGATATCATGTATAATAACATTCGTCGCCAAGAGAGGCGAACGAAAATGCGGGTGTAGCTCATCTGGTAGAGCGCGACGTTGCCAAGGTCGAGGTAGCGAGTTCGAGCCTCGTCACCCGCTCCAAAAAAATAAGACAGTCTTCGGACTGTCTTATTTTTTATCCAATCCAAAGGATCGGTATGGCATCACCCCATAATGTGGGGTGTATGTAATCCGTCGCAACGTGACGGGATGTGATTTTCTTTGGATTGATGCCATCCATCACTTCGTGATGATCGCATACCGCAAGCCTTGCGGACTCCATACACGCCTTCGGCGTGATCGATTGGAAAATTTGTATGTTTTCTCTTTACAAACCGGCTCTTTTTTGGTATGATAGAGCAGGTTTTTAAAATGAAAGAAGGGGATTTTTTTGAGTACGTTATTATCGGTTTCCATTGCCCTTTTGGCAGGGCTTTTGATGACCCGGCTGTTTAAGCCTTTAAAGCTGCCTTCGGTGACGGCTTATCTCATTGCCGGCGTTTTGGTGGGCCCTTATTGCTTAGGTGCTTTGGGGCTTTCCGGTGTGGGTTTTCCCACCGCAGAAGCGGTGCACGGGCTTTCACTCATTTCTGAAGTGGCGTTGGGCTTTATCGCCTTTTCTATTGGTAATGAGTTTCGTGTCAGTGATCTGAAAAAGACCGGCCACCAAGCCTTGGTGATCGGTATTCTGCAGGCGCTGGTGGCGGCACTTTTGGTGGACGGCGCTTTGATCGGATTTCATTTTATCTTCCCGGACAAGCTTTCCATCGCCCAGGCCATCACCTTGGGCGCCATTGCGACAGCGACTGCTCCGGCAGCCACGTTGATGGTTGTACGGCAGTATAAAGCCAAGGGTCCTTTGACCAAGCTTTTGCTCCCCATCGTTGCATTAGATGATGCGGTGGGTCTGGTGGTATTTGCCGTTTCCTTCGGCATTGCCAAGACCTTGGTCAGCGGTCAGGTAGATTTAGTCTCGATCTTGGTGAATCCTTTGGTGGAGATCGTCTGCTCCTTGGTGCTGGGTGCCATCATGGGCTGGGTTCTGACCCAGCTGGAGAAGCTTTTCAACTCCAATACCAACCGTTTGAATTTGACCATCGGTGCAGTATTTCTGACCGCTTCCCTTGCTATGTTCGATTCCCACGTGGGACCGGTACACATCCAGTTCTCCTCCCTCTTGGTCTGCATGATGCTGGGTACGGTATTCTGCAACATCTGTCCCCTTTCTCACGACTTGATGGCGGCTTCGGATAAATGGACCTCTCCGCTCTTTGCGCTGTTCTTTGTCATCAGCGGTGCGGAGCTGGAACTGAGCGTATTTACGGACTATATGATTGTCCTCATCGGTCTGATCTATATCCTCTTCCGGTCTGCCGGTAAGTATTTCGGCGCCATGGGAAGCGCCAAGCTGACCCATTGCTCGCCTGCGATCTGCAAGTATCTGGGTATTACCCTGTTACCCCAGGCCGGTGTGGCGCTGGGAATGTGCATCACCGCCATGCAGTTGGGGGCGGAGGGTTCCTTGATCCGCAATATTACCCTCTTTGCCGTGCTGGTCTATGAATTGGTCGGTCCCTTGCTGACCCGTCAGGCCTTGCAGGCTGCCGGCGAAATTCATCCCATGTCGGATGAGGTTAAAAACCGCCGTCATCACAAGCTGGAAGCAGCTAAAAACAGAGAAGAATAAAAGGAGCGCAGAGTTCAATTTGAACTCTGCGCTGTTTTTTCTTCGTATTGAAATTCTTGCTTCAGTAGCCGGATGAAGGCTTGGGTGACGGGGGAGGGGTTCTTTTGATGGCAGACGTAGGTTTTACGAACACTGCCGGTCAAGGGTTTAAAGAGCACCCTCTCGGAGAACTGCCCTCGCCAGGAAAGGGAGGGGATGACCGAGACGCCAAGACCCAATTCCACGCATTGACGGATATAAAAGGGATCGTCGCTCTGAATAGCGATCCGGGGCTCAAAGCCCATGGAGCGGCAGACCTCCCGGGTGACAGAATGGATATTATCTCCGCTATTCATGGTGATAAAAGGATAGGACTGTAAATCTTTCGCTGAAATCGTTTTTTTCTCGGCGAGGGGATCGTCGTTTCGGACGGCTAAGACGATCTCTTCGGAGAGTAATACGTCGCTGTCGTAGCCCTCTTCCTGATGGTCGGCACCGTCGATGATGAGATCAAAAGGTTCTTCCGCTTCCCGATGGTGACGGACGATGAGGTCTACCTCCGGGTATGCCCGGCGGAATTGCTCTACCGCCTGCATGGTGATCCGGCGGTTGACCTTGATGCAGATCTTGAGCTGGGGAGGTAATGCTGCTTTTTGGAGCTCTTCTGTCCCTTGGCGCAGTTGCTCCAATGCCGCTTTGGCATGGCGGTAAAAAGACTTTCCGGCTTGGCTGAGAGTGATGCGGTTGGCACGACGCTCAAAGAGCGGTGTCCCCAATTCCTGCTCCAGACGTTTGATGCTCTGGGAGATATTAGAGGGGGGAACGAAGTAAAAACGCGCGGTTTCGGAAAAGTTTTCGGTTTCTGCCGCATGGCAAAAATATTTTAATTGCAAGAGTTCCATTCAATCACTTCCTTTGGGTCTATTTTAGCATAGTTTGCTATCACTTTCAAGTGATGGTAGAATATTTTATTTCATGTTTTACAATAGGGTGAAAAAGATGTATGATAGAGTAAAACAATATTAGTAAGGAGAAATCATATGAATTGGGAATATCTGCGTTCTGACGAAATGAAGGATGCCATTGAAAAGTCCGGAGGACTTTGCGTTTTGCCCCTCGGTTGTCTGGAAAAGCACGGTCCCCAGCTGCCCCTCGGCACCGACTCGATGAAAGCAAGGGCCTGCGTGGAGCAGGCGGCTGAAATGGAGGATGTGGTGATCTTTCCCACCGGTCTTTGGCTGGGAGATATGATCGGAATTCAGAGCCGTACAGACCCCGAAAGGGTGCTTAAAGCACACGGTGGAATCAGCTTGAGCCCCCACACCCTGCTGACGGTGTTGGAGGAGCTTTGCGACGAAATTGCCCGCAACGGCTTCCGCAAGATCCTCATCGTCAACTCCCATGGCGGCAACAAGCCGATGCTCAGTTATTTCCTACGTTGCCAAGGGTATAAACAGAAAAACTACGCCACCATGTGGGTCCCACACCGCCCTAAATACACCGTTAAGGCGGAGGAGGCATATCCCTACTTCCTGGAGCATCGGGCAGAGTACCCCATGCTGACCGATGAGGATATGGAAGTGCTGAAGAACTATGCGGAAAACGGCGGCTTTGCCGGCGGTCATGCGGATTTTCCCGAGACTGCCAACATAATGGGTTATTGGCCTGAATTGGTCGCCGAGGATCGCTACGACGTGGAAAGCGGGCTTTCGAATCATCGTTCGGATTATCTGAATGAATTGGGCGTGAACTGCAAGGGTGCCTGGAGTGCGAACTACCCTAACGCCTATGCCGGAAAAGCACCTTACGGCTGCAGCAAGACCATCGGTGAGGCGATGAACCTTGCCTGTGCCAGAAATTTAGCACACATCTTTAAAGTACTGAAAAACGACGAAGAATGTGTCCGTATCGCAACGGGAAAATAAGATGATTTAAAAGGAAAACTTTAAAAATGGCTGAAATTTTGGAAATTATTATGATCGTGAGCTTTGGTGCCTCTTGGCCGATGAACGTGATGAAGTCCTATAAGGCACGCACTACCAAGGGGAAGAGCTTAGCATTCCTTTGCCTCATCCTCTTTGGTTACGTGGCCGGTATTGCCTCCAAGTTCATGAACGAGGCATATATGGCGGCTTTTGCGGAGAAATGGTACGTGCTTTTCTTCTACGTATTGAACTTTGTCATGGTATTTGCCGATTTCTGCATCTACTTCCGTAATAAAAAACTGGATAAGTTGGCAGAACAAGAGCTGGTCAATGCTTGATTTTTCGTTCTTATAAGAGGAATCTTGCAATGAAGATAGTTAGTGATATTGCATATGGAGCGCATCCCGATCAACAATTGGATCTATATTTGCCGGAGCAGGAGGAGTTTGATCTTTTGATCTACTTCCACGGCGGTGGATTTATCGGCGGCAGCAAGACCAAGCCCAGCCGTGTACGGGTGATGCAACAGGTGGCGGAGGGCGGTGTGGCCGCCGTTTCGGCAGATTATCGCCTTTACCCCGACGCAAAATATCCCGATTTCATTGAGGACGGTGCCGCAGCAGTCAAGTGGGCGGTAGACCACATTGGAGAATACGGAAAATGCAAGCGCATCTTCATCAGCGGTACCTCTGCCGGCGGTTATCTTTCCATGATGCTGTGCTTTGATAAGCGCTGGCTGGGGGCACACGGTCTGAGTCCCATGGATTTCGACGGCTTTATCCACGATGCCGGTCAGCCTACTGCGCATTTCAACGTATTGAAAGAGCGGGGGCTGGACAGTCGCCGGGTGATCGTGGATGAGTCGGCGCCCCTTTATCATATCGGGGTGGATGAAGAGTATCCGCCGATGCTGTTTATCGTATCAGATAATGATATGGAAAACCGCCTGGAGCAGACCCAACTGGTCCTTTCTACCCTCAAGCATTTCGGGCATGAGGAGGAGATGCTTTTGGTTCACGGTAAGCATTGCGAGCACGGCAGGGTGGTGGATGAAAATGGCGTCAATCCTTTTGCAAAGATGATTTTGGAGTTTATCAATCAATAAAAAATAAGGTTCGCATTGCGAACCTTATTTTTGTCTTCCTTTTTTTAAAAAAGTGAGGAGGCAGTGACGGTGAAATTTCACATCACGCTAATGATTTTTTTGCCTTTCTTTATGGCGTAATCAAGAGCAATTTTCGTGCCGCTTTTGCGTGTGGTTGGCGCAGCCTGTTCGTCGTAGTAAATGACACAAATTTGGCTGTTATCAATCATTTCATAATTGCGTTCTACATATGAAGCCTTTCCTGCATTTATAATCTTTTTAGGGTAATAGGTGTCCTCATAGTTTCTAAGTAAGTAGTTTTTGTAGCGTTCGCTTATATAGGGATATTCTGCCCGTACGTAGACTCGTTTTATCTGGGGATGCACTTCTTTTATTTCGGTCACAAGACGAAGGCATAGGCTATCAAAACGGCTTTTACTGCCGAAAAGAAAAGTGTCCACTTTTTCATCTAAAATCAGGCGCTTAATGATCTCGATAAGTTTTAATTTTAGTTCTTCGGTTTCGTTTATCGTCCTATGACCGAAAAAGCAACAGGTTTTTCTCTTCATAATCCACTTCCTCAAATATTGTAGATATACTGTATATTCATTTCTGACATTATAACACATAATACATCTAAAATAAATATATAATATGTTTATTATGAGGTGAATTTATGGCCATCAAGAGTGTTTCCATCAGAATTGAAGAAGAAATGTTAAATAAGATCGCATACATTGCCGATTACGAAGGAAGAAGCGTGAATAGTCAGGTTCTTGTTTTGATAAGAGAAAATATCAAAACTTTTGAAACGGCTAACGGTACGATTGACGGCAAGATTACGCCTGCGTCAAACGTAAAGCCTGCCCGAAAATAAAGTAAAAACTCTCTGCTGAATTTCAGCAGAGAGTTTTTTCGATATATTGCTTCGCAATTCGATATGTTTGCCCTTCGGTCAAACTTGATATGATATAAACTCTTCAAGGGATTTATATCGAGGGGGGAAGCGGATTTATTTTTTCTTTTTCTTGACAGAGTAGCCGAAGGAGCCGATCTTTTTGCCCAGGGCGAAGTACTGGCCGTGGGCATAGGCTGCCAGGGCGCATTTCTCGATATGGAACTTGCCCTTTTCGTCGATATACCGTTCGTCGATATTGACGGCGACGATGTCGGCCATAAACATATCGTGGCTTCCTAAGGGGATAATATCCGTCACCTTACATTCGATGCTGACGGGGCTTTCCGCCACCATGGGGCAGGAGACGATGCTGGCCTTTTCTTTCGTTAGTTTACAGGCTTCAAATTTATCGGTGTTTTTCCCGCTCCGCACACCGCAGAAATCGATGGAACGGACGATATGTTGGGAGGGCAGGTTGATGACGAACTCGCCGCTTTCCTTGATCATTTTATAAGAGTGCCGCTCCGGGCGGACGGAGATATAGGTCTTGGCCGGCTCGGAATTGAGAATTCCCGTCCAGGCGATGGTGATGAGATTATCTTTTCCCTCATGGGAGCAAGAAATGAGCGCCGGGGGAACAGGGGAGAGATGGGTGCCCGGCTTCCAGGTGACTTTGGCCATAAGAACCTCCAGGAATAAATAATAAATAATAAAGAACAAAGAATAAAATCGGAGGATTTCCGCCCTTGGCGGAAATCTACATTTTTTATTATTTCTTATTTATTCTTTATTCTTTTGTTTTTTTGATTATACCAGCAGATCGGGGATCTCGCTCAAGTGGGTAATGATCCGGTCTACCGGCCGGTCGGGGGAGAGACCCTTGGGGTTATACCACCAGCCGGGGATGCCGGCATTGAGGGCGCCCTGCATATCGCTGGTGAGGGAGTCGCCGATGATGATACATTCCTCTTTTTTGCAGGGGATGGCGGAAAAGACCGCCTCAAAGAAGCGGACGTCCGGCTTTTCATAACCCAGTTTTTCGGAGATGAAGATGCCGTCCAAGAGTTGATCCAGACCGCTCTTTTGGAGTTTGCGATCCTGGGCGATGGCGGTGCCGTTGGTGACGGCATATTGCAGGAAACGGCCTTTAAGGGCGTGAACTGTCTCTTCGCCGCCGTCGTGGAAGAAGGCTTTATCTCCGAGGTGGATCTGATAGGCGTCGTTGAAGGCTTCCACTTGGTCAAAATCGATGCCTTCTGCGGCAAAGAATTCCCGATAACGTCCTACCAGCACTTCCGGCTTGGTACATTCGCCCCGTTCCAGTTTCTCCCACCACTTGCGGTTGATGGCGGAATACCGGCGCAGCATCTCATCGGTACATTCCCCTAAATTGAATTTTTGAAAACAGGTACGGATGCCGTGGTCCTCGGATTTCAAGAAGTCCAAGAGGGTTCCGTCAATGTCCCATAGTATAGCTTTAACCATGAAAAATTCTCCTTATTAAAAGAATAAATAATGGAGAATAAAGAATAAAAACGGAAGATTTTTGCCACTGGCAAAAATCAACAAAATTTATTCTTTATTATTTCTTCTTTATTCTTTTGAAAAAGCGGAGAGGGGAAACCTCTCCGCTTATACTTTTATTCTTCGCTCTGAGCAGCCTTCTGCGCCTTCTCCATGTCGATCAAAGCATCCTTACGGGAGAGGTTGTATCTACCCTTGGAGTCGATCTCCATGAACTTAACCCAGATCTCATCGCCTTCGCTCAAGAGGTCTTCGACCTTCTCGACACGCTTGGTATCCAGCTTGGAAACGTGAACCAAGCCTTCCTTACCGGGAGCGAACTCAACGAAAGCGCCGAATTCCATGATCTTTACGACCTTGGCACGGTAGATCTGACCTACTTCCGGCTTAAAGACAATGCCTTTGATGATCTCCAACGCCTGGTTGGAAGATGCGGGGTTGGAAGCGGAGATGAAGACGGAACCGTCATCCTCGATATCGATCTTTGCACCGGTATCGGCAACGATCTTCTGGATCACCTTACCGCCGGTACCGATCACCTCACGGATCTTATCGGGATGGATCTTGAAGCTGATGACCTTGGGTGCCCACTCCTTCACGTCGGCACGGGGCTCGGCGATGGCGGGAGCGATGACGTTATCCAGAATATAATAACGGGCGTCACGGGTCTTCTGCAGGGCTTCTTTAATGATCGCCTCGGTCAGACCGTCTACCTTAATATCCATCTGGATAGCGGTGATACCCTTCTTGGTACCGGCTACCTTAAAGTCCATATCGCCGAAGAAGTCTTCGATACCCTGGATATCCACCATGGTAACGAAGGTATCGTCGGGACGGGTGATGAGACCGCAGGAGATACCGGCTACGGGAGCCTTAATGGGAACACCGGCATCCATCAGAGCCAGGGTGGAACCGCAGATAGCACCCTGAGAGGTGGAACCGTTGGAGGTCAGTACGTCGGACACCAGACGGATGGTATAGGGGAACTCTTCCACGGAGGGAATTACCGGCTCCAGAGCACGCTCTGCCAAAGCGCCGTGACCGATCTCACGACGGCCGGGGCTGCGGGAGGGCTTAGCCTCACCGACGGTAAAGCCGGGCATATTGTAGTGATGGATATAACGCTTGGATTCTACGTTATCCAGACCGTCCAGGATCTGGTACTCGCTGACCATACCCAAAGTACAAACGGTCATGACCTGGGTCTTACCACGGGCGAAGAGACCGCAGCCGTGAACCTTGGGAAGAAGATCGACTTCACCCCAGAGAGGACGCATATCGTTGAGACCACGGTCGTCAACACGCTTGCCCTCTTCGGAGATCCAGTTCCGAACGATATATTTCTGCAATTTATACAGGCAGTCGCCCAAAAGGTAAGCCTGCTCGCCCCACTCTTCGGCGAAACGCTCCTCTACCTTGGCTTCAACCGCTTTGATATTAGCATCACGGGTGACCTTATCGGCAGTGTGGATGGCTTCCTTCATCATTTCCTCGGCATAGTCCTTGACCATATCGAAGAGCTCATGGGGAACTTCATAAGACTCGAAGGTGAACTTCTCTTTGCCGATCTCGGCAACGATGGCATTGATGAACTGGATCAGCTCTACGTTGGCGGCATGACCGGCCATGATGGCTTCCAGCATTTTATCTTCGGGAACTTCCTTAGCACCGGCTTCGATCATGGTGACCTTCTTTGCAGAGGAAGCAACGGTAACTGCCATCTCGGAGCGCTCACGCTGCTCTTCGGTGGGGTTCATGACGATCTCGCCATCCACCAAACCAACGGAAACACCGCTGATGGGGCCGGCGAAGGGAATATCAGAGATAGACAGGGCGATGGAAGCACCGATCATACCCACGATCTCGGGGATACAATCCTGATCCACAGCCATGATGGTCAGGTTGACGTTGACGTCGTTACGCATGTCCTTGGGGAAGAGGGGACGGATGGAGCGGTCGATCACACGGCTGCTCAGGATGGCCTTCTCGGAAGGACGGCCCTCTCTCTTCAGGAAACCGCCGGGGATCTTACCGGCAGCATACATTCTCTCTTCAAAGTCCACGGAGAGGGGGAAGAAGTCGATCCCGTCACGGGGCTTTGCAGAAGCGGTAGCGGTGGCCAGAACAACGGTATCACCGTAGCGCACCAGAGCGCTGCCGTTGGCCAGTTCAGCAAATTTGCCGGTTTCTACCGTCAGGGTACGGCCGGCGAACTCGGTTTTGAAAATCTTATGGTTTTCGTACATTTCTTTTCTCCTTTTTTAAAATGATGGTCCCATTTTAAGAGGAGTTTTTTAGCACTTAATCAAAGACTTTTTGCAACAAAAGCCCTTGATTAACTGCTAAATTTACCACTCCCAAAATGGGAAAGAGGCAGAAAGAGGAAGAAAACTTCCTCTCTCCGCCTGCTTTTTGATTACTTTCTGATGTTGAGCTTTTCGATGATCGCCCGGTAGCGGTTGATATCGGTCTTGGTCAGGTAGTTCAGAAGGTTTCTTCTGTTACCAACCATCTTCAACAAACCACGACGGGAATGATGATCGTTGGGGTTCTTCTTCAGATGCTCGGTCAGCTCATTGATCCGAGCGGTCAAGATTGCGATCTGGACCTCGGGAGAACCGGTATCCTTATCGTGCAGCTTATTAGCGTCGATAACGGAATTTTTGATCTCTTTCTTCAGCATTTTTCGTTTCACCTTTCTTTCAGATTTGCCCTGGCCGGAACTGAGGTGCCGCCCGGTGATAGGCGTACATCTAAGCTCGGTCATACTGACAGCCCAATTATTATACAACAGGTTTTTCAAAAAGTAAAGTCTTTTTTTAAATTTTGCGTTCCTCTTGAATTTAATATATATTTATATTATAATTATTATGATTGACAAATGAAAGGGTTTTATGATGAAGCGAAGAGCGTTTTTATCATTTTTATTAATAGCGTGTCTTTGTCTCTCGGGCTGTTCCGTGGGCGGAGAGATGGAGGGCTTATTGACCCCTCCTGCTATGAGCGTGGGTCGGGAGGCCTTGACTCAGTCCATCAAGGCGGTCATTGGGGAGAGTTACGAATTGGTCTATCCCCAGGCCGGCTCCTACCGGACCGGGATCATTTCCGTGGATCTGAACGGAGATGAAAAGACGGAGGCAGTTTGTTTTTATAAGCCCACCAAATCCGGCGGAAAGCTCAGCGTTCTGGCAATGGAAAGCGAGGGCGATACCTGGAAGCTGATGGGCAAAGCGGAAAGTGAAGCCGCCTCGGTGGGTCGGGTCGCCTTTGGCGATCTGGACGGGGACGGCGTTGCCGAAGCGGTGGTCGGCTGGCAGTATCTGACCGATACCGACGGCAGTTATGACGTTTATTCCTTTAAAGACGGGAAAGCGATCAGTCAGCACACCGGTCTTTACACTCGGTTTGTGGTGATGGAGGGAACACCGGACGCCCTTTTGGTGATGAGCCGAAATTCCTCCACCAAATCCGTGACGGCTTCCCTCATTGGGGTGACGGGAAACCGGATCGGGCTGGTCAATACCGTGGCGATGTATGGCAAGGCGGTGGATTATTCCGCCATTACCTCCGCTAAGACGGCAGACGGCAAACCGGCAGTCTATATTGATGAGCAACTGGAAAACGGTCAGAGTTTCACTGAGGTCTTAGCGGTGGATGCCCAGGGGCAGTTGACCAACGAGCTTTTAGCACAGCCGGAAGTTTCGACGCTACGTTATACGGCGGTAACCTGCCGGGACGTGGACGGGGACGGCGTTCCGGAGATCCCCACCGAGGAGGCGCTGCCCTCCTATCTGCGTAACGGCGTGGAGGAAAATCTCTATCTGATCCATTGGAACACCTTTGACGGCACCTCTTTGAAGAGGGCGACGCAATCGTTTGTGGATATTACCGAGAAGTTTTCTGTGGATTATCCGGCGGATTGGTACGGAGAGGTAACGGTGGAACGCTCCGAACAAGCGAACCGCTCCTTTGTGTTTAAGACCACCGATGGAGAAGAACTCTTTACAGTCCGCATCTATGGACTGACGGAATATGATGATTCCTTGGGGAAAGCGGGATGGCTGAAACTTTATGGGGACAGCGACCACGTCTATACCGTGCATTGCCGTGAGGGAAATTCCTTGGGCATCAATTATCAAGAGGTTTACAGATTGTTTTCTGCAATCAATTAGGGTGGAGCAAATAATCCGAACCCGCCTCAAAGCGGCATATTTCGGTGCTTTTTACCCAATTTATTCTTGCAAGGCGACAGCCTTGCTTCACCTAAATTGAACAAAAATCTCTCGAAATCTTCTCGCTTTGAGGTCAAAGATTTCAAAAAGTGCGGATTTTCGTTCAATCAAAGCAAAAACGCAGTTAATCCTATCGGATTAACGAGGATTTTAATGAAGAGTGAGCGGAAATCCGCCTTTTTGAAACGAGGTTCGGATTATTCGCTTCACCCTAGGAGGCAGTTATGACGAAAAAGGTTTTAATATTAGAAGACGAAGAAGCCATCCGGGCGTTTGTGGTACTCAATCTGCGCCGTGCCGGTTACGAGACCATCGAGGCCGGAACCGGAGAAGAGGCTTTGGAACTCTTTGACAAAAATCCCGACATAGATATTGCGGTTCTGGACGTGATGCTTCCCGGCATCGACGGTCTGGAGGTCTGCAAGACCATTCGGGCGTCCAATCAGAAGATCGGTATTATCATGCTGACCGCCAAGGCACAGGAAAACGATAAAGTGGCCGGCCTGATGAACGGCGCCGACGACTACGTGGCGAAGCCCTTTTCTCCTTTGGAATTGGTGGTGCGGGTAGATAGTCTGTACCGTCGGGTACAGATGATGAAGGGGTTGCCGGTGGACAACAGCGATGAACTCTCTGACGGCCCGTTCTGCCTGAATACCAAGAGCCGAAAACTAATGAAGAACGGTCAACAGATCGTGGTGACGCAGGTGGAGTTTCAATTGATGAAACACTTTTTGGAAAAGCCCGGCAAGGCCTTCTCCCGAGAGGAGATCTTCCATACTGTATGGGGAGAGGCGTTTGGTGGAGACCGGCATAAGATCGTGGATGTGAACATCCGCAGACTCCGGTTAAAGATCGAGGAGGATCCCTCTAAACCGCAGTTTATTCAGACGGTTTGGGGATTTGGATATCGCTGGGGCAATGAGTAATACCGCTCGGTTTGAAAAATTGAAGAAAAAGGCGACGGCTTTTTATACTAAAGCCAAGGATCTGATCCTATTGGCGCAGAAGCACGTCTTTACCGGTATCACACGCCGATGGCTGATCAACGTCTTCGGCGTATTGGTATTGGTGGTCATTCTGGTCTTTTCAGTAATGGCGGTCATCATTAAAAATGCCTACTATAACAACTCTATCAGTACTCTGCGTGCCAGCGGAGAATATATGGCCCGGTATTTTGAACGGTATATCTATCCGCAGTATCATAGTGTTTCGGCCGGATTTATGGCCATGGTCGAAGATTTTGAGGATAAAAGCATCATGGAGATGCAGGTGGTTTCCCTCAACGGAAGCATGGTCTTTTCCTCCACCGGATTCGAGATCAAGGAATTGAACGAGACCCCGGATCTCTTGCAGGCGAGGGATGGAAAGACCGCCAACTGGATCGGCTATAATGCGCCGTATGATGAGCGGGTGGTCAGCGTTTCTCTGCCCCTTTATACCGATGACGGCATCTTGGTGGGGACGGTACGGATGATGTCCTCTCTCAGGCAGGTGGATCGGACGTTGAGCCAGATCAATCTCACTATCGTGGGTGTGGGCTTATTTATCGTTCTCCTGACGGTCTTTACCGGTTCGTACTTTATTAAATCCATCGTTGTGCCGGTCAGTTTTATCAATGAGACCGCCACCGAGATCGCTAAGGGCAACATGACTGCCCGGATCAAGCAGGTGGAAAAGGATGACGAGATCGGTGCGCTCTGCCGAACCATCAATGCCATGGCGGAGGAACTTTCTCAGACGGAACGGTTGAAGAATGAATTTATCTCTTCCATCTCCCACGAACTGCGCACACCCTTGACGGCGATCCGCGGCTGGACCGAGACCATGCTGGCGGCCGGCGAAAATCTGGACGGTACCACCAAGCGCGGCGTGGAGATCATCTATAGTGAGACAGAACGGCTTTCCAAGATGGTGGAAGAACTTCTGGACATGAGCCGGATGCAAAACGGCAGTATGAAACTGACGGTGACTCAATGTGACCTTCTGGCAGAGTTCGAAGAGACCGTTTTTATGATGAGTGAACGTGCTAAGAGTGAAGAGATCCTCATCGAGTATATTCCGGAGGAGGATTCCATCCCTGCTTTGGTGGATCAGGATCGGGTAAAACAGGTCTTTTTCAACGTCATTGATAACGCTATCAAGCACTCCTTTAAGGGCGGGCGGATCGAGATCGCTGCCCGAATCAAGGATAAACAGGCACTTTTTATCGTTCAGGATCACGGGGAAGGAATCAGCCCGGAGGATCTGCCGCATATTAAAGATATGTTCTATAAAGGAAAATCCCAAAAGCGCGGAAGCGGAATCGGATTGGGGGTTTCGGACGAGATCATGCGGCTTCACGGCGGGTCGCTGGATATTGATAGTGAATTAAACGTGGGAACGGTGGCGACCATCGCTTTCCCGGTGAAGGAGCAGGAGGAAAAGACGGTTGCAACAGATTGACGTCATAATTATTCAATGGATTCGGGAAAATTTGGTCTCCCAGTGGATGACGCCGGTTTTTAAAGCCATCACCTTTTTCGGGGAATACGGCATCGGCTGGATCTTGATTGCTCTGACCTTTCTGTGTTTTAAAAAGACCCGAAAGATCGGCTGGACCATGGGAATTGCTTTAGTAGCAGGACTTTTATTGGGCGAGGTATTTTTGAAAAACATCATTGCCCGTCCCCGTCCCTTTACCCTTTGGCCGGATCTGCAATTGCTGATCCCTGTGCCCCATGGATTTTCTTGTCCGTCGGGGCATACGACCTCTTCCTTTGCGGCGGCCACCTCCATCTTTCTATATCAGGAAAAATGGGGTCGTTGGGCCATGTTTTTGGCGGGGTTGATCGCCTTTTCCAGAATGTATTTTACCGTCCATTATTTGACGGACGTGTTATTTGGTGTTGTTTTGGGTGTTGCCTGCGCCCTTTTGGCCTATTACGTGATGAGGAGAAGAACAAATGGATAAAGTACTCTTTGCGGTGATTTGTTTGGCGCTCTATTTTTATACGGTGACCTGCGTCTTTTTTACGGCGGAAATCGCTCTGTTAAAAGGACGGCGCAGGAGATGGGGCTGGCTGGGTTTATTGCTGGGAATTTTCGGAATCGTGGCGGTCTCTTTTCTCCCCAATGCCAAAGGGGTAGAAGGGGAGACCAACCCGGTAAAAGCGCTTTGGCGCCGTCTGACGGCGGTGGTGTCTCCTGTTGCTGCCTGGATTTTGGTGGGTGGCATCGTGGTGGTTCTGGGCGGTACCTTTTTGGGAACCCGGCTGACTACCTTTTTGGACAACCGTGCCCATGAAAAGGAACTTTCTCAAACGGGGACCAAAGCGGAAGTGTTGACCCCTGCGACAGTCAAAGGAAAAGTGACGGCGATCTTCAGTGGAACGGACAGCAACTTTGCTGTGACCGAGGCCGGCGATCTCTACGGCTGGGGTCAGGTGGGACTGGAAGCGTTGGATGAGAGCGGAAAGATCCGCCAGAACGTGAAAAAGGTTTGCCGTGCCGGCGATACCTATTATCTTTTGGAAAAAGACGGCACCCTTTATGCCATGGGGAATAATCAAAATGCATTGATCCCCGGGCAAACGGCAGAGAAGGCAGAGTCTTTTGTGAAGATCGAGGGTGACGTGGCAGATATGGCACTTTCTGAAACGGTAGGCGCGATCCTGAAAACCAACGGAAATCTTTACGTGGTGGGCGTCAATACCTACGGACAGTTGGGACGTGCCGTTGAAAAGGCAGAAAACACCGATGAGAAACTGGCCGATCAGGTGCAAAAAGTGGTGGTGACCGGGCGTTCTCTCTATTATCTCAAGAAAGACGGTACCGTTTACGGTGTGGGAAATAATGCTTACGGGCAGTTCGGCTTGGGGCACAAGGATGCGCAGGGTGCGCCGGTCAAACTGGCAGATGAATGTAAGGACGTGGCTGCCGGAGAGGATTTTCTCTTACTCTTGAAAAAGGATGGCTCCGTCTGGTCCGCCGGCAACAATTGCTACGGACAGTTGGGACGGGAGCTCGGAGACGGGAAACTGGCTGAAGGCGCTACGGAAGAAGATAAAAAGAAGGTGAAAAAACCGGCGGAGGTCTTTGGTCAGGTTCTTGACGTGGAAAAGGCGGAAGGGATCGATGCGGCCGGCGGAACTGCTTTGGCTTGGGCGGAAAAGGATCTTTACGGTTGGGGTCGAAACCATCTCGCACAATTGGGAAAAGGCGAAAGCGCCCTTTTGAAAGCAGAAAAGATCTATAAAGGGGTCGCCGAGGCGACGGCCGGGAAGCATTGTGTCTTACTGGTGACGGAGGACGGCTCTTTACTGGGCGCCGGGGATCGGCAGTTTTACCAACTGGGCTCCAGAAATGGGGCAAACGGATTTCGTGAGATCGCAGAGGTGAAGGAGGCGAAGAAGTAATGTTGAAGATGGCGGGATACGGCAGTATCGCTTTGGCATTGGTCTTTTTGGTTCTCTTGCTCATTCTGCTGTTACAAAATACCAAGAAAAAGAGTTTGAAGGTTCGTAAAAAACTGCGGACCAGAAAGCGCATCTATGGTGTGGCATCGGGACTTCTCTTGGTGCTGGGGTTGACGTTGGTGGCGGTTTCTTGGCCTAAAACGGAATTGAAAACCTTCATCGGCACCCAGTCGCCGGTGGATGCCTATACAAAACTAAAAGCAGATCAGAAAAAGGCATATCAAACCTTGCCGGTGGAACTCTTTGCCTTGGGAGACGACTATTACGTGCGGACTGTAAACGGAAAGGTTTATGGGTATCTGCAGATCGGCGATGAATACAAAAAAGGCTTGAGTTATGAAGAGGCAGTACAGGTCGCCGGCGGCGAAAAGCTGGTGGCGGTTCTGACGAAAGACGGCAAACTGACGCTGGACGGTGCTTTTGAATACCTGACCTACGAGAAGGATGATACGGTTTTTCAAGGAAAGCGGTATAGTAATCAGTGCAGTTTTGTGAGTGCTACCGAGAACTCTCTCTTCTATATTGAGGACGGCGATCTTTGGTCCGCTGGCTACAATGCTTTTGGTAAGCTGGGAGACGGCACCACCCGGAACCGCTTGACAGGGGCTAAGATTTTGGAAGATTGCGCTTCCGTATCCAGTAGTGAGACGCATACCTTGGCAGTGGACGTCTACGGCAATCTTTATGGATTTGGTGATAACAGTTATTCCGAGATGGGCAACCGGACTACGGCGCAGAGCAGTACGCCGGAGAAGCTGATGACCGGGGTAAAGCAGGCGGAGGCAGGACGGTACTTCAGTATCGTCCTGACCAAGAATGGCGAAGTTTATGCCGCCGGCCGCAACGACCAAGGTCAGTTGGGAACCGGAGATGATCGGGATTATGCTACCTATAAAAAGGTTTTGGACGGCGTGACGAAGATCGCTGTTTCCAAGAATTCCTGCGCCGCCCTGACAGCATCCGGCGCACTTTACGTGTGGGGCGCAAATACGGCGCATCAGTTTGGTGCCGGAGAGGAATTCATCCGTACCCCGACCCAAATCTTCAATGACGTTTACGACGTGGCGATGGGGGAGGAATCCATGGGAGTCATTACCCTGAAGCGGGACGTCAAGGTGACGGGAAACGCAAGGGCAGAGAAAAACAACGAATATACCCAAGCGGTTTGGGCGTTTAATGCCACTGTACCGGAAGAGTATCTCTATCGGGAAACGGTGACCATGCCCACACGTCCCGAATAAATACAATTTTTTTAAAAAAATGCTTGATTTTACGACGGAAGTATGATAGTATTATCAAAGTAATGAAAGTTTGAAGCGAAAAAGAGGTGAGAACCATGAAGGAAGGGATCCATCCCAACTATGAAAAGGCAGTTGTAAAGTGTGCCTGTGGCAATACTTTTGAGACCCGCTCCACTCAGAGCGAGATCCGTGTTGAAATTTGTTCCAAGTGCCATCCTTTCTTTACTGGCAAGCAGAAGCTGGTTGATACCGGCGGACGGGTTGACAGATTTAAGAAGAGATACAATCTGGATAAGTAATTAAAAAAGAGGAGTTTTAAAACTCCTCTTTTTTAATTGCTATTTTTTCTCTTCTATATTATAATGTAAGAAAGAGTGGAGGTTCGCTATGATCAAAACGGTTCTTTGGGATTTTAACGGAACAGTGATGGATGATATGGGCGCTGCGGTAGGGGCGGTCAACGCCATGCAAGCACGTCGGGGATTGCCGCTCATCGACGAGGAGTGGTACACCCTTCATCTGGTGATGCCGTTGGAACGGTTTTATAGCGGCATCGGCTTTGATATGCAAAAGGAACGGATCGAGGAAGTCTCGGAGGAGTTTCAGGTGGAATGCAGGAAATTTCCCCGTCCGGTTTTTCCGGAGGTCATGGAGGCTTTGGAACGGTTTCGGCGCAGAGGGCTTCGGCAGTTACTTTTTTCCTCTCTTCATCATGATATCTTGACCAAGCAGGCGGAGGAACGTCAGATCTCTGCTTATTTCGAGGAAATCGTGGGACGGCAGGATCGCACGTTGGGCGGAAAGGAAAAAGCGGCAGAGGCTTATTTTAAGGCTCACGGGCTGAAAGCGGAAGAGGTCTTGGTGGTGGGGGATCTGACCACCGACTATGATATGGCGGCGTACTTGGGTTGTCCTTGCGCCCTGATCCATAAGGGACATCAGCACCGGGATATATTGAGCAAGACCGGCGCATATATTTTAAATGATGCATCGGAACTGGATTCATTAATGGAGGAATTGAAATGAACATTGAAAAGGTTTTAGAAAATCTGAAGAAAAACAACATGGACGTTTATTACGTGGAGACACGGGAAGAGGTTGTTCCTTTGGTGCAGGGCTTGATGAGAGAGGGCTCCACCGTCAGCATCGGCGGTACCCAGACCATCAAGGAGACCGGTGTATTGGATCTTCTGCGGAGTGGAAAATATAACTTCCTGGACCGTTCCCGTGAGGGGATCACGCCGGAGGAGGTCAAGCAGCTTTATCGGGATACCTTCTCTGCCGATACTTATCTTTGCTCTGCCAATGCCATCACAGAGGACGGAGAACTGGTCAACGTGGACGGCAACGCCAACCGCATCGCCGCCCTGCTTTACGGGCCGGATTCGGTCATTGTGGTAGCCGGGGTCAATAAGATCGTAAAGGACGTGGAGAGTGGCTTCCGTCGGGTGAAGGAGGTCGCTGCACCGCCCAATACCAAACGGTTAGGGTGCGATACCTATTGCCGTGAAAAAGGCGTTTGCGTGGCCCTGGAGGGCGGTATCGGCACCGGTTGCGCCAGCAAGCAGAGAATTTGCTGTAACTATCTGGTGTGCGGACCGCAGAGAATTCCCGGGAGAATTAAGGTAATTCTTGTTAATGAGAATTTAGGGTATTAATAAAGAAGAAATAATAAAAAATGAGGAAAACCGCCCCTTAAAGGGCGGTTTTCTTTCCATTTTTTATGCGTTTTTCAGGTCGTTCCAAAGTTTATTATACAGCACCAACGTGGATTGGGGCAGATTGGTATAGACCTCGGTTTTTGCGATGATCTCATCGCTGGGATAGGCGACGGCATTATTTCGGATCTCCTCCGGCAAAGCGTCGTAAACCAATTGATGGGGCGTAGAGTAAGCGGTAAAATCCCGGTTGCGCTCCGCAATATCCTGACGGCAGAGAAAGTTAATATACTTTTCTGCCGCTTCTTTATTGGGGGCGTCCTTGACGATACAGACGCAGTCCACAAACCGATTGGTTCCCTCCTCGGGAACGGTATAGGCAAGATCCGGGTTTTCATCCATCATCGAAAGGGCATCTCCGCTATAGACCGGAGTGAGAGCGGCGGAACCGCTTTCCATCTTGCTGAAAATATCGTCGGAGACGTAAGCCTGCAGAAGTTTTTTCTGCTTGATCAATTCTGCGTTGGCGGCTTTCAGCTCTGCCTCGTTGATGGTATTGAGGGAACAGCCGTTTCTCAAGAGAGAAACGCCTAAGGTATCCCGGGAATTATTATACATCAGGATCTGGTCGGCGTACTGTTCCTCCCAGAGGATATCCCAGCTGGTGGGGGCTTCCGTTACCGTTTTGGTGTTGTACAGAAGTCCCACCGTACCCCAAGTATAGGGGACGGAATATTGATTGGTGGGATCGTACTCCAGGTTTTTGAAGGTTTCCATGATATAGTTGAAGTTGGGGACGTTGCTGAAATCAATGGGCTCCAGCATATCCTCGGCGATCATCCGTCCCACCATATAGTCGGAGGGGAAGACGATATCATAGGTGCCGGGTGCATTCTTGACCACGGCATACATGGATTCGTTATTATCGTAGATCTTATAGACGACCTTGATGCCGGTCTCCTGCTCGAAGAGCTCGTTGATCTCTTCGTCCATATATTCGCCCCAGTTATAGACGTACAGAACCTCGTTGGGTTCGTACTTCTGACAACCGGTCATGGAGCAGAGAAGCATAGAGAGCAGGGTGAGGATGGCAAAAATACGTGTTTTCATCAGCGCCGTTCCTCCTTTTTACGGGTTTCTTTCTTGGGAGGGAGGTTGGCGATGATCAAAATGATCAAGACAACCACCACCATCACACCGCAAAGGGCGTTCATGGAAAGGTTGATTCTGGTCTTGGTGGTGGTATAGATCACCGTGGCCAGTGTTTCCACTTCCACGCCCTTTAGGAAGAAGGTGACCACAAAGTCATCCACCGAAAGGGTCAAGGCCAGCATAAAGCCGGAGATGATACCCGGCATGATCTGGGGCAGGACTGCCTGACGGAACGCCCGTGCCGGCGGTGCGCCCAGATCCAAAGCGGCTTCGTAGATGGAATGATCCATCTGACGGAGTTTCGGCATTACCGAGAGGATGACATAGGGGATATTAAAGGTAATATGGGCTAAAAGTACGGTGCCGTAACCCAAGGAGATCCCAAAGAGGGTAAAGAGCAGCATCATAGAAACGCCGGTGATGATATCCGGATTGAGAACCGGGATATAGGTGACGTTCATCACCGCATTCCGGGGCAGTTTCTTCAGATGCTGGATGCCGAGGGCGGCCATGGTGCCGATGACGGTGGCAACCACCGAAGCAATGGCGGCGATGACCAGGGTATTGAAAAGGGCACTCATGATCTGTTCATCTTGAAATAGGTTTACATAATTTTTAAACGAAAATCCGCTGAAAATGACCTTGGATTTACCGCTGTTGAAAGAAAAGAGGATGAGATAGGCGATGGGCAGATAAAGAAATCCGAAGATCAACGCCATATAACTCTTTTGGACAAATTTTCTCATATGATGCCCTCCTTAGTCTCATCGTCCAGAAAACTGAAGATGATGAGGATAAAGAGGATCAAGACCAGCATGACCAAGCTGATGGCAGAGCCTACGTGGGGATCGTATACCTGCAGGAACTGCTCTTGGATCACGTTACCGATCAGGTTGAATTTGGCACCGCCCAACTTCTCTGAGATCACGAAGGTGGAGACGGTGGGAACAAAGACCATGATGATCCCGCTGCCGACGCCCGGCATGGTCAGGGGAAGGATCACCTTCTGGAAGACCCGGAAGCGATTGGCGCCCAGATCCTCGGCGGCTTCAATGACCCGCCGATCCAGTTTCTCCAATGCGGTATAGATGGGCAAAACCATGAAGGGAAGATAGTTATAGATCAATCCGAGAACCACTGCAAAGGCGTTATTGCGAATTTGCAGGTCGATGCCGGCGGTTTTCAGCCAATTTTGCAAAAGATCCAAAAGATCCTGCATCGCCTGGGTACGCAGGACGAAGTTGATCCACATGGGGAGCATCAAAAGGATCATTAAAAGAACCTTGACCCGATCGGACTGCTGGGCCATGCAGTAGGCCAGGATATATCCGAGAACCAGGCAACAGACCGTCGCCATCCCGGCATAGAGCAGGGAACGCAGGAGCACCGGCCAGTATTTACCGATCTCCGCTACGTTGGCGGTGGTAAAGGCGCCGTTTGCATCGGTGAAGGCGCTAAAAGCGATCATCAGGATGGGAACGACGATAAAGACCGTCGCCCAGACGTAATAAGGGACAGCAATCAGCTTATTTTTCAATTGGCGGATCCCGCCTCCTTTTTCATAATATGGATGTATTCGGGAATGATCTTCATCCCGATTTTGGTGCCGGGCTCCCGGCAGGTGATGGAATGGATCTTCCAGAGATAGCCGGCGGAGCGCACCATCATTTCATAGTGAACGCCTTTGAAGGTGACGCTCTCCACGATGCCGTGGAGGTTTTCCTCTTCCGGTTCCCGGATCTTGATATCCTCCGGACGGACGACCACGTCCACCGGAACGTTTTCGCCAAAGCCGGCGTCCACGCAGGGGAATTCTACCCCCTCGAATCTCACCAGATAATCTTTGATCATGGTGCCGGGGATGATATTACTTTCGCCGATGAAATCAGCAACGAAAGGATTGATGGGTTCATTGTAAATATCCTCGGGGGTGCCGATCTGCTGGATGATCCCGTCTTTCATGACGACGACGGTATCGCTCATGGTCAAGGCTTCCTCCTGGTCGTGGGTCACGTAAACGAAGGTGATGCCCATCTGACGCTGGATCCGCAGAAGCTCGTTCTGCATTCCCTTACGCAGTTTTAAGTCCAAAGCGCCGAGAGGCTCGTCCAGTAAAAGCACCTTGGGGTTATTTACCAAGGCACGGGCAATCGCCACCCGCTGCTGCTGACCGCCGGAGAGGGAACCCACGTTCCGCTTCTCAAAGCCTTTCAGGTTGACCAAGGCGAGCATTTCATGAACCCGATCCTTGATCTCGCTTTCCGGCGTTTTGGAGATGCGCAGACCAAAGGCGATATTTTCAAAAACATTATAGTGGGGGAAAAGGGCGTATCGCTGGAACACCGTATTGACCTGCCGTTTATGAGGGGGCAGTTTACTGATATCCTTTCCCTCAAAAAGCACCCGGCCCTCTTGGGGCTGGACAAAGCCGGCGATAGTCCGAAGGGTCGTCGTCTTACCGCACCCGGAAGGGCCCAGCAGGGTGACGAACTCTTTATCCCGGATATTCAGATTAAATTGATCCAGGATCACTTCGCCTTCAAAGGATACGTGGATGTTTTTCAGCTCGATAATGTTTTTCAACGCCGTTTTCAACCTCCTAATAGTAAATGATACATATAATAAACTAAATTATAATATAAACAGTTCGGTTCGGTTTGTCAATAAAAAATCGCAAAAAAAGTCATATTTTTTGCGAGGATTTCCAGAAGTTTCTGCAAAAGACCGCTCTCCTTTTTGTGGTTTCTGCGTATTGCTCTT
>JAZQAE010000031.1:0-9395 GCA_045544995.1 Eubacteriales bacterium | reverse complement strand
ATCCGGAACACCATTGCGCCATGGTACATTCCGAAGCGCCGGCCAGAAAAATTGCAAAAAAGCAGAGGAGTACGCCCTTATTTTTCATTAGATGCAAAGCGCCGGACGTACGTTCCGGCGTTGCCATCTCGGGGATCTCTGTCCCTGCATAAAGCCAAGCGGAAGACAACGGAACCAGCGTAAACAGAAGTGCTAGCCATTGCCAATACCGGCTTCCGAAAAGGAGAAAGTACAGGGTACAAAACGCCACCACGCCCACGACACCCCATGCGTAGACCGAATGAAGCTTGCTCATCTCATGGTCCGGATCCTTCGCCGGGATCTCGGCGATCACCGGGCTGATCAGCACCTCTCCCAACCCGGCAGAGGCGGAGAAGATCACCGTCCCGATCACCAGACCGAGAAAGACCTGGCCGGGGAACAAGAAGGGCCAGACGGCATACACCGCCAACCCGACTACCGCCAAATACGGCATGGCACGAACGGTCTTGGTGATATTGAATTTATGAGAGAAAAAAGAAAAGATCAAGTCGATCCCCAACTGGGTACAGAAATTGAGCAAGACCAACAGTCCCAAAAGAGAGTAGGAGATCCCATAGAGGGAACGGAAGGTCAAGAATAAGATCGGGGGAAAGTTGCTCACCACAGACATGGTGATGTTGGCGGTATAACACGCCCATTTTAATCGGGTATAACTTTTCATGGTGCTCCTTTAAAGTGCTTTTACTAAACTCTCGGCGGTTTGAAACCGATCACCGGGATGGACATGGGTACATTTTCGGACTATTCGGCCGGCTTTTCCGGAAGCTATCTTTTCGCTGGGATGCAATCCGGTCAACATCACATTCAGGAGGACGCCCACCGCATAAAGGTCTGCCCGGGCATCACTGCCGGTCAGTCCCATTTGTTCCGGAGGCGCATAGCCCACCGTCCCCAGTACTTCCGTATCCCGCTTGCCGGGAACCATACGGCGGCTGGCATTAAAATCCAAAAGAACCACACGGCCATCTTTTTGGATCACGATATTTTCCGGCTTGACGTCCCGATGCACCAAATTTCGCGCATGCAAAACAGACAAGGCGGTGCAGACTCCACGCAGGACTTGACGGGCGCCCCGATACCGATACCGTCCGGCGGCCATTACCTCTGCCACGGTCAAGCCGTCGATATATTCTTCCAACACCGCCTGTCCGTCCTCCAACGTCACAACGTCATAAATCTCCGGCAGATTTTCTGCCCGCAGACTGACCAAGGCCTCATAGGCAGGCACCGGACGTTCATAACAGCGAAGGACTATTTCCCTTTCCATCGTCTTATGTCTTAAACGCAGGATCTTACTGCCGTTTTTTTCGCTCAGCACCCCGATCAGGCGGTAGGTTTCTCTTATTTTTTCTATATATTCTGACACCGTCATAGTTGGCTCCATTCCGCATCATAGTAACTCCCGGCAATATTCCGGTAGTACCGGAAGTCCCGGTTATTGCAATCATAGGCGCTATGGATGGTCAACGTCCCGGTTCGTTGCGCCTTGGGCGCAAAAGCGGAACCCACATAAATGGATTTTCCTTCAAAATAAATATCGGTCAGATTTCGGCAAGCGGAAAAAGCGTTATCCTTTACCGTACGCACCGAGGCGGGAAGATGCACCTCCCGAACGGTATCCCGAATCTCTTCTCCGTTAAAGGCGAAGTGATCCACCGTGATCACCTTTTTTCCTTCCAAGGTTTCCGGAATTCGATAGATGCCGTCCGAGGCGGGGGTCTTAACGCCGGTGATCACCACACAGTCGTCCACATTGGCGGTCACGTGATAATCATCCACCGCATACTGTGCCAAACGATATTCATACTCCGCCGAAGTCGTCGGCGTAGAGGGGGTATCGTTGGATTCCGGTGGGGGTGTCTCTTCCGGTTGTGTCTCAGGAGTGGTCTGCTCCGGTTGGGTGACAGGTGTGGACGGAGTGGTCTCTTCCGGTTGGGTGACAGGCGTAGACGGGGGCGTCTGCTCCGGTTGGGTGACAGGTGTAGACGGGTTTGTCTGCTCCGGTTGGGTGACAGGTGTAGACGGGGGTGTCTGCTCCGGTTGAGTAATGGGAGTGGACGGGGGCGTCTGTCCAGGTTGAGTCGCAGGAGCAGAAGAACCATCCCCGCTCCCTACGTATCCGGGCGTACTTTCCCCACTCACAGAACCGGAGGGCGAAGACACCGGCTGATCCGGAGCGGATGATTCCGACTGATTGGGACTCCCTTGCTGGGGAGTGGATACAGACTGGTTTGAACCGGGATCTTCCGTATTCGGCTCGCCGGTGCTCTCCCCCGTCGTCCCCTGCACAAAAATCTCACCCTTTCCGTCTGTTTCCGGAGCGGGTTGTTTTGTTTCGGGCGGAAACAGCAAAAAGGCTCCGCCGACCATCAACGCAACGACAAAAAGGGCGGCTATGCACACCGCCCATTTTTTATTGCGTCCGGCAGGAACTGCTACAACTTCTTTTTCTTCCAAAGAGGTCATACAGTAAAAACAAAACCGGGCTTCACTTTCCAGGTCTGCTTGACAGCAGGGACATTTTTTCATCGTCTTACCCCAAAGTTTCTAAATCATATTCAAAGAGAAGTTCATTGATCTCCACCACAGAGAGGCCTTTGCACAGGCCGTACAGCACCACGCAGTCAAAGGGAAGCTTGACGTAAAGCGGGGAGTATCCGGCGCATTTCAAAAGGGTTTGCGCCTCTTCGAGATTCAGCCCCATGGCCACCGCCAGACACAACAGTTTTTTTCGTTCCGGCACCCGAAGCCCCGAAAAGATCTGATAGGCATAGACCTCTGCCAGTTCCGCCTTTTTGATGACGGCGGATTTTTTTAATCCTTTTTCCGCTAAAAGGCGCTCCAAAAGCTCCGCCAAGGTAGCGGAGATCATATAATCTTTATTCTCATCGTAGAAGGTCTGAAAATCCGGACAGAGTCCTAACTCTTCAACGATCTTTCCGGTCTCTTTTTGCATCCTGACCACCCTTTCTATGCCCTTAGCATACCAAAGGCGAAAAAATTTGTCAACTATGCTGACAGCATAAGACTTTTTCGCCAGGGTTCGCTAAAATGTTTCAAGGATGGGGGATTACAGGAGTTCCGCGTCCTCCGCCGACAGCATGGCGGAAACCTCTACGTTGAGCGCTTTGGCAAAGATCACCAGATCAATGTCGGTCACAAACCTCTCACCGTTTTCGACCCGACGGATGAAATAATGATCCACGTCAAATCCCAACAACTGCATTTTCGTTGCCAGTTTGCGCTGGGATAATCCCTGCGCCTTTCGTAGTTCCGCTACCCGACGCCCACAAAGGTTGTTGGTGCCGTCGGCGGCCTTGATCTTAAACATAAAAAATCCCTCATTTTTTGTTGAACACTATTTACTTTTACTATATTCTATGATAAAATAGTGGCGTCATTGGTGAATAGTATTCAACAAAATGAGGGGTTTTATTTTTAAAAAACGGAGGGGCACACCATGCAGATCGCAGAAATCATCAAATATGAGGGCGACAACAGTACCTTCATCTGGAAACACCCTTGCGAAGATTTCAACAGTCTGACACAGTTGATCGTCCATGAAAGCCAAGAAGCAATCTTTTTTATGAATGGACAAGCGCTGGATCTTTTCGGTGCCGGACGCTACACCCTGGAAACACAGAATATCCCTTTGATCGGTAAAGCCCTGAATCGACAGACCGGCGATACCACACCTTTTCATTGCGAAGTCTACTTTATTAATAAGACCGAACAGATGTCCATCAAATGGGGAACCGACTCCAAGGTTCAATACATAGAGCCGACCTATGGATTCCCTCTTGCCATCGGTGCCTCGGGAGAGATGAGTCTTCGGGTCGCCGACAGCCGGAAGCTCCTTTTGAAATTGGTGGGAACGGAAACGGCACTGACCCGACAGCAGTTGATGCTCTATTTTCGTGCCATTCTAATGGGAAAAGCCAAGACTTATCTGGCGCAGGCCATGAAGACCAATTCCATCAATATTTTTGAAATCGACGAAAATCTTTCCCTCTTTTCTAATGCCATCAAGGCATTGCTTGTAGAAGATTATGCCGACTACGGATTGGCGCTGGAACGCTTTTACGTAACAAATATCGTTCGTCCCGATGGGGAACGTCAATATGAAAAATTCAAAGAATTACATTTTCGGCGGTATGCAGATATTGCCGAAGCCAAGCTTCGCCAACAGGTAGATATCATCGAAGCGGAGACGGAAGCACAAAAGACCCTGATTGAATCTCAGGCTTTAGCCCAAAAGAGAAAAACCGAGGGCTACACCTACGGACAAGAGCGAGGGTTTGACGTAGCCGAAAAGGTGGCGGAAAACGAAGCGGTGGGTGAATTTACCAACATGGGCGTGGGGCTTGGAACCATGGCCGGTGTGGGCGGAGCCGTCGGCGGTATGATGGGCGGTATGATGAACGATGCATTGAGCTCTACGCAACAGCAAAGCAAACCAAAAACTCTTTTTTGCGAACAGTGCGGAGCCTCCCTCCTCCCCGGTGCTTCCTTTTGCGAAGAATGCGGGACGGCACTTATCGCAGAAAACTGCAAACAATGTGGGTACACCTTTACCCGGCCGGGAAAATTTTGCCCTCAATGCGGGAAGAAACGAGAGGAGTAAGCGATGAAAAAAACCTTTCATTCTTATATGGCGGTTTGGGCGATCGGCCTTGCCATCTTCAATCTGACTGCATTTTTAGTCCCCCATCATTATAACGGAAATTTTTTTGCCGGGTACATTTTTATTACCTTGGCATTTATTGGCCAATTATTTTGCGCACACCTGACCTTCCGGTCGGACAATCCGCAAAAACTCTTTTACAACATTCCGCTGACCACCATCGGCATCGGCGGAACTTTGATGATGATCCTGTTTGGTGCACTAACCATGGCGATTCCAAAATTTCCGGTATGGCTCGGCATTATCCTTTGCTTTGCCGTTTTGGGGTTCACGGCCATCGCCGTCATCAGCACCAACGAAGCTGTACAGCAGGTTGACCGGATCGACCAAACCATTAAAGCCGATACGATTTTTATCAAAATGCTGGCAGCAGATGCAGAAAGCCTGATGGCACAGGCATCTCCCGCTCAGCAGCCGATGGCAAAAAAGGTTTGGGAGGCTCTTCGCTATAGTGATCCGGTCAGCAACCCCATGCTTTCCTCCGCAGAAGCGCAGATCAACGTAAAGTTTTCCGAGTTTCGCAATGCTGTTACCTCAGGCGACGAGCAAGCAAAAAAGCTGGCGGAAGAACTCTTATTCCTCATCGAAGATCGAAATAGAAAATGTAAAATCCTAAAATAACGGAGGTCCGCTTCCCAATGCCCTTACAATGCAAAAACTGTGGCGGCAGTATCTACTTAAATGATCAGACAAAAAAACTGATTTGCGACTCTTGCGGAGCGAGTCAAGACTTAAACCTGCTCTCTTCAGAAATGATTTTCGATGGAGAGGATGCCCCGGTTGCGCAAATCAACGCCTATCAACGAGCTATTACGCTCCTTTCCTCTGCGGATACTGAAAAATCACTCTTCATGGTCGCAGATCTTTTTCGATCTGCCGGAGATCTTTTCAACGCACCACAATTAGCAGATGAATGTCGCGCCCGTGCAGAACTGCTCAAGAAAGACCGGTATTATCACCAAGCCCTGGATTGGATGCAGAGTGATGAACCAAATCAAATTCAAAAAGCGATAGAGATCTTTGAGGACCTTCAAGGCTATAAGGATTCCGGCCTCAAAATTACTGAAGCAAAAAAATGGCTGGAAGAAGCTGTCATCCATTCTGAACAGCGCAGAAAAAAAGAAGAAGCGGCGAAAAAGAAAATGGCCGCCAGAAAAAGGAAAAATCAAAAACGACTGCTCCTTTTTACCGTCATGATCCTCGTTGCGGTACTTTGGGGAAACTGGTCCCTTCATCGTCCCTCCAACGTGAAACTTTCCTTTTCCCCCAGCCGTGATAACTATGTAACCATGAAATTCAACGATTACGTCTTCACGTATGATGTGGCGATCAAGAATAAAAGTCCTTTGGACGTAACCGCCATAGAGGCAGAGGTCTACTTTGAAGAACCGGATGGCACCATTCTGATTGATGCCGATTTCAACGCAGGCAGTACCTTCTATCAATCAAAACCTGTCGTTCGAGGAAAAAAGAGCAATCACTATACTTGGTCCGTCACCGTATCATCGAAAAGCACCGCAGAGACACTTAATCAATATAATTTTGACGATCTGAAAGTAAAAATCAAAATCAAGACCCTTCGTTACGGCGAGGAAAAGGTACGGCACTATTAATCGTGGACTAATGCAGATCGAAAATCTGCTTAGCAATATACATTTTTATTTTTAAAGGAGACTATCATCATGTCCGAAAAGAAAAACACCAACAAAAACCCCATCGCTTACGCGAAACATCTCTGGAAAGATCCCATCACCTCCTCTGCTGAAGCCGAGGCAAGAAAAAAAGAAATCATGCCGGTTTTGATCGGTTGTATTGCCGTTTTCCTGTTAATGGCGATCCTCTCAGCGGTTATTTCTTCCCTTCAAAACGTTCTTATGGTCGTTGGTATGATCCCCGGATTCGGCGCAGTGGCGTGTGGCTTCTTGCTCTTCGTTATTAAAAAGGCAAAAGAGAAGTTTGCGGATCTGGAATGCCCCAACTGCAAAAAGCAGATCACTTATGATAATAACGTCCAGGCCAAGATCGTAAACAAGACCTTCACTGTTACCAAAAACAGCAAAACCATCGAGAAAAATGGGGTCCCCCATGAAGCTACCATTAAAGCCCTCGGCAAAGAAAAGGTTAAAGTGGAAATTACCTGCAAATGTCAGGAATGTAAGACGGATAAAACCTTTACGCACGACTTTGTTACTGTAGAATGTGAAAAATCCGCAGTTCGGGTCCCCTACGTTACCTCCGGCGCTATGCTTGTTCAGTTTGAACACGACGTCCGCCAAGCAGGTGAGGCCGGGTTCGACAACATTTCCGATCGTGAAGCCGCCAACGGTGTTAAGATCACCTACAAACGTACGGTCGATCAGTTGGTCAAGGGCTATTTCGGTAACGAAATCCAAATGAGATAACCATGCAACGGAGCAAAAAACGGCCTCTGTCGTTTTTTGCTCCCTTTATGAAAGGAGAGTTCCATGCAATTTATCGATAATTTAAAACTTGTTTTTACCGGCATCCCCCAAAAGCAAACAACGTTTTATGGCACAACCCTTGATTGGTTTTCTTCCCCCGACGGAAAGAAGGCTTTTGAAAACGCCAAGGGAACGATGCAACAAACCGACTACTTTTACCACTATTTCAAAGCGCTGAACCCCGCTACCAAGCTGGCCGATGAAACGCTTTATAAAATGGGCTTTATCTTTGCGGATGCGCTCCTCCCCTCTCAGCAACCGTATGCCTCAAAGGATCAGATTTTGAACGTTGAGCGTAATCCGTTTGCGGCATATCTCAAAAACATCAACAGACCGGTCGGTGCCAAAGCACTTTGCTACGAATTGCTGTTGATTCTTTTGGAATGTACGGATCCCTTCGATTCAACGTCTTGGCTTTATGATACTGCACGAGCCGGGTATTCCGAAGAAGAATACAAAAAAATCGCCGAAGAAAAGCAAATTGATTTCCGCCAACTGCTGGAAGTTAAATATGACGGAAAAGAAGATCTGCGCTACATTCTTTGCTCGATCATTTGGCTGATCGGTCAAAAAGAATTCTTCTCCATTGTGGGATAACAGGAGGACATTATAATGAATATGGACAACAAAGAAATTATCGCTGAATTAGAACGAATTGATGGCCTGCTGGTTAGTTTTGGCAATTTAGATCGTGCCTTTGAACAGGCAAAAGAGCAAAAAGAAGAAGATCTGCGCAATATCTACCATGAATATCATCCCAAACTCCCGAAAGCACCGTCCGCCTTTGATGCCTTGGCACAAGAGCCCGGCGCCTTCATCTCTCTCCATGCAGGAAAAGTGAAAATCTTCTCTTTGGGATTCGTTGCCTCCTTGGTCATCTGGCTCATCACAAGATTGCTCCCGCCCAACGGGATTGTAGGCTTTGCATTTGTTGCCACCCTTGTTTTTGCAGTCTTGTTTTTCCGCGCCATGTCGAAATTCAACGCTGAAAAGAAAGAGTACGATAAAAAAGTCGATCAGCGCAATAAATTCCAGGAGATCCTCTCTTCTGCCCACACCCAAGAAAAGGCTCGTTTTGAAGCTGCTCTGACGGATTACTATACGCAATATCAAATTTTCGATCATAAGTTTGATGAGTATTATGATGCCTATATGGTTAGTCAGCAAAAACGGTTGGATGAACTCAAAGTTTTGAACGAACAACTCGATGCCGTAACCTTACTCAGCCAAGATTATCTTTATCTTGCCGGAAGTATCAAGGAACTGCTTCAATACGGCAGAGCTGATACCTTCAAAGAAGCTTTAAATCTGGCTATCGCCGAACAGCGTGATATGGAATTCAAGGCTCGTCAATTAGAAGAAGAAAGCCGTCGCACCGCCATCGCTGAGCAACAAGCATATGAAGAGCGGATGCACAATCAAAAAATGGAAGCAGAAGCTGCTGCCCAAAGCCGTCAGGCGCAAATGCAATCTCAGATTGCAGAAGCCCAACTCAAGGCTACCGAACAGCAAAATAAGCAACTTCAGGAAATTCTTAAAAACCAAAACAAGCGATAAAAAATGGGCGCCGCCGTGCCAAGCACGGCGACGCAAAAGAAAAACTCTAAAATTCCCTCAAAAAAATTAAAAATATTTGATTTTGGGCTTGATTTTAGAGAAAAACTGTGGTATCATATTATTCGCTTTGAAAAAGCCTTATGCGCTGGTAGCTCAGCTGGATAGAGCGTCTGACTACGGATCAGAAGGTCGGGAGTTCGAATCTTCTCCAGCGCGCCAAATAAAAACACCACCCAAATGGGTGGTGTTTTTATTTGGTACACTGTCCGAAGATTTGAACCTTTTTGGCTTCGCCAAAAAGGTTCGTTAAGGTGCGCTCAACGCTGCGATAAGCGGTGAGCGTCAGCGTGTCTTGAGCACGAAGGTTCCGTCGTAACCGCCCGGGGCGGTCGAGGGAAACGAGAGCGGAAAGTATCTTCTCTGTTACTTACTCTATTTAAATTCCTACTTAAACAATAGTCCCTTTTCAAAAGTAAACAGCCCTTACTCCCAATTCATTTGGGAGTAAGGGCTTTCTTTCATTTGAATTAAAAGAACAGATGCTCGATCAGGATCTTTGCGCCGATGCCGATGAGGATGACACCGCCCAAAATCTCTGCTTTTTCCTTGAGCATTCCGCCAAACATCTTTCCGATATAAACGCCTGCGGT
>JAZQAE010000030.1:0-15729 GCA_045544995.1 Eubacteriales bacterium | reverse complement strand
TTTGACCTCCAAGCGAGAAGATTTCGAGAGATTTTTGTTCAATTTAGGTGAAGCAAGGCTGTCGCCTTGCAAGAATAAATTGGGCGAAAAGCACCGAAATATGCCGCTTTGAGGCGGGTTCGGATTATTTGCTCCACCCTACCCCGGAACCATGTTGTTTTCACAATAAAAAACTGCGCCTTAAAAAGACGCAGTGATTCCTTGTAAATTTACCGCATCTTTCATCTCAATGGCTATTTCGATGTCAGATTTACTATATTATAGCATAAAAAATGGAAATTTGCAATAAAAAATAAAAGCACTTCCGAAGAAGTGCTTTTATTTGGCTGGGATAGCAGGACTCGAACCTGCGGAATGATGGAGTCAGAATCCATTGCCTTACCAGCTTGGCTATATCCCAACGACGCTCAATATTATAACAAACAATTTTCTATTTGTAAAGTAAAATTTTTAATAAATCTAAAATTATTTTCATTTTGATTGACAGAAGTGTCAAAAAACAGTATAATTTGAAAGAATGATATAAAATCTAAAGGTATAATTCTATTTAAAAAGGTGAAATCATTGAGAAAAAGTAAACGTTATACATCGAAACATACAAGGCGATTAAAAAGACCGAATCCCTTTAGTAATTCCGGAAACTGGTTCTTTGTTTTTTGTCGGCGTCCTATTGGTAAGTATGTCCTCGCTACGGTGACGGCATTGGTGACGGAAGCGGCAATGGTGCTTTTCTTTTTATATGGCCCAATCAGTTTTTTCAGAGAACTGCTTATTACCTCGGCGATGACCACCCTTTCTCATCAGTACTATGCAACGACGTTTTATTCTGATGAGACCATCCAAGCGGTCATGGATAAGCATAAAGTAATTGACTCGACCCTCACCACCGATACCGGTTCCATTGAAAAACTGGAAAAAGAAAATGAAATCATTGTTCGTAAAATTACGGGAAGTACCTTCACCGGATTTGTGATGGAAGTCAGTGATCCCTCCTGGGTTCGCCTTGGAATCCCTGCCAACTTCGGTACGAAGGGACAAAAGATCCCTCTCTTGATTCGGGATTACGGTGCGGTGGCCGGGATTAACGCCGGTGGTTTCGGCGATGCCAACGGTTGGGGTAACGGCGGACGGGCCATTGGCCTTGTGGTTGTGGACGGTCATGTGGTACAGGAGCCCAGTCCATATGCATCGGAAGTGAATATCGTTGGATTTAACGAAGATGACGTTTTGGTTTTAGGCAGTTACGACGTGGATGAATGGGAAGATCTGAATCTGCGGGATGCCTGTGAATTTGAACCGTTTCTTATTATTAACGGCGAACCTACGGAAATTCGCGGTAACGGCGGTTGGGGCGTGGCTCCTCGGACTGCGATCGCACAGAGAAAGGATGGTACCGTTCTTTTGGTGGTCATTGACGGCCGGTCGATTCATTCTGCCGGTGCCACCATTAAGCAATTGCAACAGGTCTTGATTGAGGAAGATGCGTATAATGCGGCCAATCTGGACGGTGGCTCTTCCACCGTGTTGTATTACACCGAAGAGGGCGGGGTAATGAATAATCCCAGTGGTTCTGACTCGGATGGCATGCGGTTTTTGCCCAACGCTTGGCTGGTCATTGACCCTAAGACCTATACACCGCCCACAGATAGACCCCCATATGATGAATAAATATGATGAATAAAAAAGATCGCAATGCTCACGCTGAAGTGATATAGTGATGGTAGACACTAAAAAAGTGTCTACCATCACTATTTATGTTAGAATGGAAGAAAAGGAGATGAATAGAATGGGAAGACCAAAAGGTGGGACAAATATCCATCATAGCAAAGAAGAGAAATTATCATTGGTAAAACGGATGTTAAACGGTGAAAGTGGAAGACAGTTAGAGCGGGAAACAGGAATATCTAATTCACAGATTCACAAGTGGACTAAACAATACTTAGAAGGTGGAGAAGCCGTACTTGTCAACAAGCGAAAACCCGGAAATCTGTTGGCGAAGTATACTCGCAAAAAAGAACTCACTCCAACCGAACAACTGGAATACAAAGTTGCTTTGTTGGAGCGAGAACTATTAAAGAAAGATGGGGAAATTGTACGGCTAAAAAAATCCATAGAACTCGAAAGGGGCGATGCCAAAAGAAAGTGATCCAACAAATCTATGCTTGTGTGGAACGAGAAAGCGAGATTCACTCGATCAAAGAATTGTGTGATGTGTATGAAGTGTCTCGTTCCGGCTATTACAAATGGTTGAAACGAAAAGGAACTTTAAATCGTTACGAACAGCAACAGCAAGAATTAGATTACTATGTTGCAGATGTCCATACTCACTATCCGTCACAGGGATACAGAAGCATAGCAGATACCTTGTTAAATCAATACGGTTGGGTGGTTTCGGATATTTCTGTTTTCAAATCTATGCAGCGATTGGGAATTAAAGGGTTTGTTAGAAAGCAAAAAAGTCCGACACCGAGTGGTGCCGAACACAACAGATTTTCCAACGTCCTTAATCGCGATTTCTATTCAGACAAGCCCCTGCAGAAGCTGGTTACAGACGTTACTTACATCAAAAACAAAGGAAAATGGTATTATTTGGCCTGTTATCTGGACCTGTTCAACAATGAGATCGTAGATTGGGAACTGAGCGATGTGTTTGACAATTTCCTTGTAATGAAACCGGCTAAACGAATCCTTGAAAAAGCAAAAAGTACCGGCACCCCTATCCTTTTGCACAGCGATCAGGGTGTCCAGTACTCATCCGCAGGTTATTGTAACCTGCTTAAATCTTACAACACCATTCAAAGTATGTCAAGAGCCGGAACTCCAAGAGACAATGCTGTTATGGAATCCTTCTTTGGGCGTTTCAAGGACGTTATGTCATCACACTTCCAATATTGGAAGTGTGATGACATACACAAAGTGGTTGCAGATACCATTTACTATTTTAATTACATAAGACCTGTTCGCAAACTAAAAAGAAAACCGCCAGTCCAATACAGGATTGAACTGGCAGCTTGATTTTTTTGTGTCTACAAACTATTGACTATTTCACCAGATGGGGTGCATTTTTATTTTGTTACAGGGTTGCGGGAGCAACGGTGGTTCCGTTGGGATCCCACTCGACCAAGCCTGCTGCATATTGCAGAACCATCACGGCGTCGGCAATTTCGACAATACCGTTGCGATCTACATCAGCGGCCTTCACGTCAAACTCTTCTGCTGTGAAGGTGTTGCCAACCTTCCACTTCAGGATCATGGTTGCATCGTAGGTATTGACCAGGCCGTCTCCATTGACATCCGCCCAAAGGTTTCCGACAATCTCGACCTTTGCAGCAGCATCCTTGACGGCAACGTTCTCACCGGCATAGTTGCTGACACCGGTATCGGCAGGGTTGTTTGCATCTTTGACCAATGTTGCACGAATGTCTGTCACACCAAGATTTGCGGCATCCAAAACCTCAAAGGTTAAGGTAGCCAATGTCAGTCTTTGATCTTCGACATTAGCCAAATTCAAGTAATTCAATCTGAGCACTCCGTCATTTTGAGAAGCCGTAAAACTCGAGAATTTTTCATGCTTATACACACCGTACACACCGATTGTACTATCAGCATTGTATTTTGCCAAGAACGCATCCCAGTCTAATTTCAAAACACTGGGATCATACTCGACCTTTATACCGATACTGTTCACACCCGGATTCCGAGCCAAGTCGACAACGATCTCGAATTTCTCGCCCGGGAGTTTGGAATAGGGAATGTCGCTATTCAGTACGATACTGGCTTCGGTAATCACCTCTGCCGCAATCGTTTCGTACTCTACAGCGGAGCAGTGCTTACACGGAATAGCCACAAGACCATCCGCACCATTGGTATTTTCTTTTACTACGATTTTATTTTCCGTATCCCAGACATGTTGCTTACTACTCTCAATAATATCGTAGAAATATCCGCAAGCGCAGGTTTTGCGGGTATAACCGTTCATGGAATCCGTATGCTCAACCTTTACGTCCGTGAAGGAGCAGGGAACTTCCGCAGAAGCATATCCGCAGACCGTACACGCTTCACTATGCTTGGAATCAGCATCGTACATACCATAGATATGGTTCATTACTTTCGCACAAGCTTCAGCAACTTCACCCTCACAGACGGCACATACCTTTTTATGGGTCGTTCCGTTTCCGACCTGCGTTTCCATGGTACAATCCTGCTGTTCTTCGTAACCACAGTTCTTGGTACATTTTACCGTATGTTTTCCGGTTCCGTCGAAGGTATAGGTGTACGTATGATCACATACAGCCTGCTTGATTACTGTATCCTTGGTAAAGACGGCGTTATTCAGATCGTCATAGCCGTCCCACAGCAGATTGGTAATCGCACTGGTCAAACCGATCAACTTACCGTTGCTATCGGTATACAGAGCGACATCCTCGCCATAAGCGAGATCAAAAGTAACTTTACGGGTAATACCGGTCGCACTAAATACAGGCTTACCGTCAACAAGCGCCCAACATTGACCGGGATCGGTAGCATTGATCTCATAAAGCGCCTTACCGGAGGTAATGGTTTCGAGAGTTGTATCCGAGCCGGAAGCTACCGCAAAAACATTTTTCTCTGCCGGAACTACCGTTGCTCCGGATCCTTTGGCATACACGGTCTTCAAATTATTGCCGTACGCCAATACATTGGAAACCTTCAACGCTGTAGTGTTCTTCGTATAACCACAAATTACAGCCGTATTCTTAGTACGGGTGATGCCGGAGACTGCCGTAGTCTTATTATTGAAAATACCGACATTTTCAACCGTCAGATCGCCGTTCATTTCAGCGATCAACGGAGAATAATTATATAATTTGGCATCATGAGTATACTCAAAGGTGTTATCAGAACTGATGGTGTTCTTAACTATCACCTTAATTCCAACACTACCGGAATTAAAGCCGAATAACATACCGACATTCTGACGGCCGATATTTTTCACTTTATTACCGGTCAACAGAATATTATCAAACTCAACGGTTCCTTTAATAATACGGCCGATCAAACCGCCGCCACGTGCGCCGTCCTCACTGCTCGTACCGCCTTGATCGAAGGAGCAATCAACCATTGAAACATTTTCAACGGTCAGTTTTTCCCCTTCAAAGGTACCCATCAAAATACCGGTGTAGGTGCTAATAGAATAGGCAATGCTGCACTTATTGAACTCCAGGTTCTTAACACTCTTACCTTCATAAGTACCCAGCCAACCGGAGTCATATTGTTTCAAATCCGGAGATACCGTCAGACCGATGATCTTTGCCTTTCCGCCCGGAGCAGATTCGCCGCTCAATGAAGCTTTCAAACCGGACAGATCGGTTACGTCACCATCGATATCCGGATAAGTATCCTTCGTCCAACCGGTCAGGTCAAGATCAGCTGTGATATAGATCTCCTTATTGACATCGAACCAGGATTTGATGGTAGAGAGATACTCCAATTCCTTCACGGTGGAGACCGCATAGGCTGCTTCCATCTTGTTCTTATCGGTACACTCCAGAATGGATACGATATCCAATACTCTATAGTAACTATTCAGAAGTGCCACGGCGTCATTGACTTCGCCCTGAGACGCATAGGCCTTGGTCTTCAATTCTTTCAAGGTCTCTTCCATGGAATCGGCGGTCACATTGCTGGTATATTCGTCTTTATTCTCGATCTGCTCCATTTCCTGGAGGGTTGCCCGCAACTTGCTATAATCCAAGCCGGCGGCATACTCCACATTAACGGTCATTTCCAGACCATTAGGAAGGGAATTGAGAATCAGTTCGTTTTCTGCGTTCACCGAAGCGGCATAGTTTTCTACTACTTGAATATTATCGTAGAAATAGCCTAAGCTCAGAGGAATTCCGGCAACAGCGTAAACCGTTTCAACGGTCTCCCCGTCAACTTTGATGTTGACCTTCACGGGTTGCTCTTGCTTTGTGCCGAAAACGGTCTGGCCATTCTTCACGGTATAATATTTTCTGCCGTATTCTGCGTCATAAGTCGTGTCATAGTTGAGGTTCATCAACCACGCCAATTCACCGGTGACATCAACGCCGGCATTCAAAACCCGATCAGGAGTATTCAATTCGGCAGAGGCCAGTTTAGAGGCTTCGAAATTAAAGCCAACACTGTACGCATTTTTAAAGTAGGCACCCTGCCCCTTTGCAGTCGCCGATTTGCTGAACGCAACAAGACCTGATCCGTATCTGGAGCCAGCCTTATGTCCGCCGACAGAGTAGACGTTGGACATATATACGATGTCTCCGTCTTCCAGATTACCGTTATGCCATTCCGCAAAGATAGAAACACGTCCGCCGTCATCTTTGTCGCCCGCTATATTTTTATCCTTATTCGTAATGGTGCCCGTATTGATACAGTTGATAACCTTACCGCTGGCTTTTCTACCGAAGACAGAGGCGGAAAGGTCCAATTCCACTTCCTCTCCGGCAGACATCTTAGAGTTTGCACCATCAACAATCAGATCTACGTTATTCCAGCAGTTGGCAAAGGTGACACCTGCGCCCTGACCTAAGAATACGCCGTTATAGGATTCTTTTCCGTTTTGCCCCTTGGTGGTATTCTGCACAACGATCTGACCACTGGCCAAATTCAGGTCACGGATAACCACGCCGGAGGAGGCACAGGCGATAAAGCCGACATAAGCACCTTTTTCGCCAACGTCATGCTCGATCATCAGGTTTTTAACGCTATAGCCATGACCATGGATATTGCCTTTAAAAGCGGTTACTCTTCCAAGGCCGTCTACAGGGATATTTTCAAAATCAATGTCATTGGCAAAGTGGAAGGTGACACCGGAGAAAGAGGTACCGGCATCGGACAATTCCACTGCCTTACGCCAGTCCGCAACATCTCTGATCAGCCAATTACCCTTAGCGCCGGAGCCGTAGAACCGTGCCAGAGGCAGGTTGGGATAGGTCAGACCTTCCTTGGGAGACAGATCGAATTCCAGATCCTCTTCGGCATACTGACCGATCATCTTAATGGCCAGATCGGCGGAAATGGTATCTTTCATTCCGTAGATCGTTTCCAATTTGCCGAGAAGCTCATATACTTCCGTTTCTTTTGCCATGGTGGCAACATGACCGGTTTCCACGTAAGCGGAATACTTTTCGATCATTTTTTCTACCAGATCCCAATCAGGAGTGGTGGAAGCAAAGGTCATATAGACATTGGCAGGAGGCATGGGGAAAGTATTGGTCGTTTTGTCGATCAGAATTTCCCAGGAGTGATCTTCGCTTAATTCATAATTCTTGAAGGTAGGAATGGAAATCACAGTTGTAGCAGGATAGAAGGAGGTTTCGGTTTCTACCACAAAGTCGCCCAGTTTTTTGACCAAAGTCAAAGAGAAAATGGCATCGTACTCATCTTCCGCATAAACGGTCTTGCCGTCTTCGACTTTATAGTATTTACGGCCATATTCTTTATCGTAGGTCGTATCGTAGTTTGAATTCAGCTGACTGGCCAGTTTGCCGGAGACATAATCTCCCTCGGTGGTCTTAAAGTCGCTCAACGTGACATAACTATCTACACCACGGTTACTGAAATCAGATACCCCTGTGGAATAGACGTTCTTGGTCGAATCAGCGACAGCCTGGTACTCTTCAGGCGTATCCAAGCCACCGCCGAAAGAGAAGAGGGATTTATAGGAAACGCTATAGCCCTCTCCATAGAGCGCACCCACATTGAAACTATTCTTAACAATGCAAGAAGCAGTACCCCAATCAAAGAACGGCATAATACGAGCCGTACCACCGTTTGCATAAGTGTCTCCGTCTCTGGAAGTAGCGCCCTTGGTCATTACCGTCAGATCACCGGCATTGAAACAGTTAACGATCGTACCGGCAGACAGACGGCCGAACGTCGCCATATCCGTCTCGTATACGTGGGCATCGGAATAAACTTCTGCACCATTCCAGCAGTTTGCAAAGGTGATAGCATTTCCGCTATAACCCATGAATGCGCCGACATAGAGCATCTTATCCTCGTCGGAATAGTCCGCGCCACCTTTACCGGTAGCATGGATCTTACCGCTTTCGATACCCAGATCCCGGATCACGACATTTTTCTTGGAGCCAAAGCCGATCAAGCCGACGTACTGGCCGTTTACGGAAATATCGTGTTTGATATGCAAATTTTTGATAACGTGGCCGTGGCCGTGGATGTTGCCGGCAAAGCCGACGTATTTCTCCTCGACGATACCGACCAAGGTATCCACATACTCGCTTTCCTCTACGGTGCCGTCCTGATTTTCGTCGAAATCAATATCCGCCGTAAAATGAAGGGTCAGACCCGCAAAGTCCTCACCGGTCTTACTCAGCGCCACTGCTGCGCGCCAGTCTGCCGGCGTATTAATACCCCAGTCTGAGGTCGAATCTCTGCCCAAGGTCTCCATCTGCTGCACGCCGGGGAACTCCAATTCCTCCGCCGTTACAGGAAGCACAAAGGCAGCCAGCATGGTTACCAGCATAAGAATAGCAACCAAACCGGATGTGAACCGTGTTTTTCTTGTGATCATCATCACAATCCTCCTTGCCTACAATTTGCCTTCAAGTCATAATAATTATAAAAAGGCTATTATATGTGACCATTGTACCACATCCATTGAATTTTGCAAAGAACCTTATGTTGTTTTTTTTGCACAATTTGTGAAAACTTTATATTTATTTATATAAATAAGCAGGGTTGTTTTGCCAACCCTGCTTTTATCAATCCAGTTTCCAATCGATCGGTTCCTTTAAAAACTCATTTGCTTTTTTAAAATGTCCGCAACCGAAAAATCCGTTATAGGCGGAAAGCGGACTGGGATGGGCAGCCTCCAAAACCAGATGGTGCGTCCCCGTTATTAACGCTTTTTTGGCACGGGCATGGCTTCCCCACAGGAAAAAGACGATGGGTTCCGGCCGCTGATTCAAGAGGGTAATGATCCGATCCGTGAGCTGTTCCCAGCCTTTTCCACGGTGAGAGGCAGGGGCGCTTTCCCGGACGGTCAGAACGGTATTCAATAGCAGAATTCCTTCTTCTGCCCACTTGGTCAATTCCCCGTGATCCGGGGGCGTGATCCCCAATTCACTCTCTAATTCTTTATAGATATTTTTCAAAGAGGGAGGCGGTTCTACCCCTTTGCGAACGGAAAAACACATCCCATGGGCCTGTCCCGGCTGATGATAAGGATCCTGCCCCAAAATCACCGCCTTCACCTTCTCATAAGGGGTGGTTTTAAGGGCGTTAAAGATGTCCTCCATCGGAGGGTAGACGGTGCGGAAGCGATACTCTGATTTAAGAAATTCCCGCAACTCTAAGTAGTAGGGTGACTGAAACTGGTCCGCCAATAAGGCGTCCCAGCTATTTCCAAGATGGACCATAATAATTCCTTTCACGGAAGCGTCCGGCAGACCCGCTTCAATCCGCCTAAAATCAGGCGGAGGGGAATCCCCAACAAAAACCAGAGCAAACAATAGGGCAGACAGATCTGACCCCAAAGGTTCCAGCGTTTTTGGGAATAGTCCCAGACGTTCTTCCTTAGAATGATGTTAAAAATAATGCCGAACAGCAGTTCGATCGCCGTGATGACGGCAGCCGTCTTCCAGCAGATTCCCTTTTTATTTCGTCCGGTACAGACGGGAAACAGACAGAGGGTTGCCAGACCGCCGGCCAGCGCCATGCTCCAATGAGTCCGGCCGCGCCACAACAGTTCCAGCAACGGATAACCGGCAAAGCCTGCGGTAAAAGCGCCCAATTTTTCACACTGTTTCATCAGAAACACCCCACTTTCAGAAGTAGGATACCCCCTCTTGCCGTGTTTTATGAACGGGACGGATCCGGCGCAAAACGCACCTTAAAAATACAGATGATATATGCCACGACCGTCCACCCCAACAGCACATTACAAAGCAGGATCTTGCGTTTTTTCTCCATTCTCTTCCGATAGGCGAAATAGGAGGGCATGAGATAGATCGGCAGAAAAACAGCTGCTCCGAAAACCGTCAGAGAATACAGCATCGGCGGGGTCAGCCCCGTCAATCCGGTATTCAAGCTAAAAAAACTAACGATCAGTCCCAAGACGCCGGTGGAGAAAGAGAATGACCATAGGATCTTCCAAAATAGGTAGATTGGATTTTCTTTACGTGGAAGTTTTTCCATTTTTTGCTCCTTCAATCTTTGATATTTTCATCATAACACAATCTTAACAATTTTTCCATTGAATTTTTATCCAAAAAATGTATAATGGTAGTATGAACTATGCAAACAGGAGGATCCTGCGTTGAACAAACGTGCTTTAGTGATCGTCAATCCCCGTGCAGGGGTGAAAAAATCTAAAAAAGATATGTTTGAGATCGTGGATCGGCTGAGTCAAAAGGGATACAGCGTTTCCGTCCAGACAACCGCTCAGCCGGGCGACGGCGCCCGGTTTGTGCGGGAATATGGAAAAGGCCAAGACCTCATCATCTGTTGCGGCGGAGACGGCACCCTCAACGAAGTCATTAACGGCATCTTGGATTCAAAGCTCGACGTTGCCTTGGGTTACGTCCCGGCAGGCACAACCAATGATTTTGCCCGGACGCTCCAACTGCCGAAAAACGCCGAGAAGTGCATGGATCTCATCCTCTCCGGTTGGCCTCACGCCTATGATATCGGTTCTTTTAGCGGTCGAAACTTTACCTACATCGCCTCTTTAGGCGCTTTTACCAAGGTTTCTTATTCTACACCGCAACGAATTAAAAATGCCTTGGGACATACCGCTTATTTGCTGGAAGGCGTGAAGGAAATCGGCAGTATTTCTCCCTTTGAAGCAGAATTTACCGCCAACGGCGAAACCTATTCCGGGGAGTTTCTTTTCGGTTCGATCTCCAACTCCACCTCGATCGCCGGACTTTTTAAACTTAAAAAATTGGAGGTTCGGCTGGATGACGGAGAATTTGAACTGATCCTTATCCGCAAACCCAAAAATATGACGGACTTGAGGGGAATTATCCAAGGGATCTCCAAAGAGAAATACGATCCGAGATACGTGGTATTCACCCACGCCAAGGAGATCACCTTCAAATCCAAGGAGCCTCTTCCCTGGACCTTAGACGGAGAATCCGGCGGTGAACAGACAGAAGCCACCATCTCCGTTCTGCACAACGCAGTCCGCATTATCATGTAAATAAAAAGCTTCGGAATTCTTCCGAAGTTTTTTATTATTTTCCTGTAACTGTCCGGTTTATTGTACATATATTCTGTTACAATAAAGCCATCAAAGGAAAGGAGATGCGCAATATGAACATTTTATGGTACGTATCCGTTTGTACGGTCTCGCTCAGCACTGCTCTTGCCTTCTCCCTGAAGGCTGAAAACAAGCGGTTAAAAGACCAGTTAGACAAAACGCCGGAAGAGGAGGATGTGGTCCGCCGGTTCCGGGTCATGGAGGCGTAACGCCCAGGAAACGGCGCTTTTAAGCGCGGGCGATGCAAAAAATATCCGTCTGCTTTTCGGCAGACGGATATTTTTTATTTTTTAACAATTTGTTTCGTGAAGACACCGAAATGGTCGGAGACGAAGTAGCCGTCCGGTTTTTCGGTCAGGACGCTATAATAGGCGGTTTGGATCTGCTTGGTGACGAACACAAAGTCGATGATGGAGGTATACTGGTCAAAGGAGTCTTTTACACGAAATCCATTATAGGTTCCGTAATCGTTTCCTTTTTTCAAGGCGGCGTGGCGGGAATTCACAAACAACTCTTCCCCCTCGCCGGTGGCATCTCCCGTCATCAACAACGGGTATCCGGCACTGCCCTCTCACATATTAAAATCTCCGGTCAGGATCACCGGTATATCCGCATACTTTTCTTTGACCCAGTTATGGAGCAAAAGAGAGGAATTGATCCTCGCCGTATCGGAGAGCCAGAAATATTTTTCTTCCAGGAGTTCAAATTTATCTGTTTTATAGGCGATGGGGGTGGCTTCAAAAGAACCGGGGCCACGATATTCATAGAGCAGTTCGTATCCCCGATCCTGCAATTCGCTATAAAGGAAGAAATCCCAGCTGGGATCAAATTCCTGCAATCCCATCAGATCCGGTTGATATTGATCGATCAACTCCAAAAAGCGTTCGGAGCGAAGCATGATCTCATTTTCTGCCCCGTCTGAGGCGGTAATCCGTAAATTCTGGGAAAGAACAGAAATTTCAAATTCCTTGGGTCTTCCGCAGCTGCCCAAGGGCAACAAGAGTGATAAAACCAACGCAAGAGAACAAATCTTTAATACCGTTTTTTTCATCATAATTCCTCATAGAAAAACCTCCGGCGCAAGGCCGGAGGTTTTAAGCTTTTTATTTCAGCGCCATTTCTATATAAAGACCGTTATGGTCAGAGATAAATCCACCGTAGTTGAATTCTTCCTCATCGATGACCTTATATTTCAAGGGAACGATCAGCGCAGGAGAATAGAAGCAATAGTCGATGGGGCCGCCCTGCTTCAAGCCCATTACATATCCGCCGCCGGTCTGGATATCCAGGTTTTCCAGATCCCAGTTGATATCGCCGAAATATCCACCGTCGATCATGGCATTATAGCCCGCCTCATAACGGCCCATGTTACAGTCCGCCGTGAAGAAGACCGGATATTTGGTAAAACCACCCAAAGCAGTCATCCGACTAATAACCAGTTTCGCACTACCCACGTGACATTCATCTCTAAAATCGTAGTGAGTGTTAATATAGAGGAATTCCTTACCGGTAGTTTTGATTTTTAATTTGACCCAACAAGCGATCCGGTAGTGGCTTGCACCCCAGCCCAAAGATTGCTGATCGGGGGTTTCAGAAAGCCAGAAATAACCGCTGTCCATCAATTCAAACTTATCTTTTTTCCAGAAGATGGGGGTACTTTCTTTGTTGGACTCAGCACGATACTTATTGACATGGTCGTATTCCTCACCGTAGTAGGGGATCAGATACCCATCCAACCACTCGGGAACTACTTCCTGAAAGCCCATAATATCCGGATTGAAATTAGCGATCGCCTGCTTCAGACGGGGAGCACGATCGGCGATATTATTGCCGCCACCGTCGTTACCGAAACGGATGTTATAAGAGATCAACTTTAAGAGATTCGCAGAATCATAGTTGCCGTCTCCGCTCTCTTCGTCGGGATCGGTGGTATCACCGCCGTTATTCTCTTCATCGGGATTGGTGGTTTCACCGCCGTTATTCTCTTCGTCGGGATTGGTGGTTTCACCGCCGTTATTCTCTTCATCGGGATCGGTAGACTCGCCGGGGGTCGTTACACTGCCGGAGCCCTCGCCCGGTCTCTCGCCGTGGGCTACGATCTCGTCAGCGCTGTCCCGATCGTTGGTCTGGGTCCAATTGATCTCCGGATCTCCTGTATAAGGAACGACCGGCTTCTGATCTTTCTCCGTCACATAGATCCCGTCTGTACTGCCGGCGACGTCCTCATAGGTACGTCCGCTCTGGCAAGACGCCATCATCACGACGGACAGGGCGATGACGGTGATCAGTGCCACCCGTTTCATCCACTTTTTATTTTCGAACATGGTTTGCCCTCCTTCCGCTTAAAGCGGCAGAATTAGATTGCGATAATTTTAGATATTAGTATTATAACATCATTTCGTCCACGATTGGATAACATCATGTTGTTTTTCTTTAACACCATGTGGCTAAATTCTAAAAAAGTTGATTAATTTTATATTGATTAGTTTTTCGTTTTTTGATATACTAATGATAAGAAAAAGGAGTGCGAAACCATGTTGAAACGATCCAGCGGTGTTTTACTGCATATTTCTTCTCTGATGGGCCCCTACGGAACCGGATGCTTCGGCCGGGATGCCCTTCGTTTTATTGATTTCTTACGGGATGCAGGATTCCGGGCATGGCAGGTTCTGCCCTTTACCATTCCGGACAGTTGCAATTCCCCTTATAAAAGCGTCAGCGCCTTTGCCGGCAATCCTTATTTCATCGATCCGGAGCAACTCCGGGACGACGGACTTATCACCGACGAGGAATTGGCAGCCTGCAAGGATCCCAGTCCCTATGCGGTGGATTTTACTAACCTTGCTGAAAATCGAAAAAAACTTTTTGACGCCGCCTTCCGGCGGTGCAGTCCGGAACTCTGGAAGGTCGTGGAACAATGGAGCAAGGATCATTCCTGGGTAGAGGATTTCGCCCTCTACACCGCTCTGCAGCAAGAGACGGGAAACGATTGGATCCATTGGGAAAAGCCTCTGCAGTCTCGCCAGCCCGATGCTTTGCAGGAGGCGAAAATACGCTTACAGCCGGCGGTTCGTCAGGCTATTTTCCTGCAATATTTATTCTTCACCCAATGGGAAAAGGTGCGCCGTTATGCCAATGAGCAGGGCATCGAGATCATCGGAGATATGCCCATCTACGTCTCCTACGAAAGTGCCGACGTATGGAGCAATCAAGCCTTCTTTGATCTGGACGAAAAAGGGTTTCCCCGGGCAGAGGCCGGCGTTCCGCCCGACTATTTCAGCGAGGACGGACAGCGCTGGGGCAATCCCCTTTACGATTGGGATGCCATGAAGAAAGACCATTATGCTTGGTGGATCCAACGCATCCGGCACGCTTCAAAGCTTTTTGACAAGGTGCGCATCGACCATTTTCGTGCCTTTTCCGCCTACTGGGCGGTTCCCACCGATGCCGAGAGTGCCAAAGAGGGCACCTGGCGACAGGGACCGGGGATGGACTTCTTCCATCACCTGTTTCAAGAGACCGACCGCAATCTTTTAATTGCCGAAGATCTGGGTACCCGGGATGAGCAACTGGAACAGCTTCTGGAAGAGAGCGGTCTGCCGGGGATGCGGGTCATGCAGTTTGCCTTCCTCGGGCAAGACGACGGGATGCATCTGCCCCACAATTATCTGCCCAACACGGTGGCCTACACCGGTACCCACGACAACAACACCCTCTTGGGCTACCTTTGGGAACTGCCGCCGGAAAGCCGTCGGTATTGCCTGGAGTACTGCGGATTTTCCGGAATGGAATGGAAGGACGGCGGCACCAAAAATCCCGCCATCCGAGCTATCCTCCGCACCCTTTGGGCCTCCCCGGCCCGGCTGATCGTAGTGCCGGTTCAAGACCTCTTGGGTTATGGCGGAGATACCAAAATGAACCGCCCCGGCGTGGCGGAAGGAAACTGGAGTTTCCGCTTAACAGAAGAGGCCTTCGCACAGTTGGAGCCGGAGGTCTATCGAAAATTATCTTTTATTTATAACCGTTAAAAGGGATGTTTCTGCATCCCTTTTTTATTTTTCTATTGACATTTTTGGTCCAAAATGTTATACTTTTGGTCATCGGAGGTGCAAAAAAGGAAATTACAAGCGCCCGGCCTGCACTATAAGCGGTCTCCCAAGACCGGCAGGTGACGAGGAAAGGGAGCATCGAACCATTCGGCGGAACTCCCTTCGGTCGAAGAGATGTTCTTCGGTCGTCAGACTGAAAGCAAAACGGCGTGTGAACGCCCGACAGAGGTTCAGTCCATCTTAAATTTAATAAAAGCACAAAATCATAAGAAAGGGGCTGTAAAAAAACGCATGTTTTTTACAGCCCCTTTTTCAGGGGATAGGAAAAAATGTTTGGAAATTTCAAACCGAGCCATAGGGCGAAAAATTCGCCCTATGGGTTACCCGAAGGTGTATGTGATACACCGAGCGGCGAGGTTTGGGATTAGCAAAAAG
>JAZQAE010000029.1:0-1878 GCA_045544995.1 Eubacteriales bacterium | reverse complement strand
ATTCATGTTCTATTCTCCTTTGTTGGGTTTTTGATAAGAATAGCACATTGGCATGAGTTTGTCAAATTGTCTTCTATAATTGTGGTATTCAACAAACGGAATAACCAAATGCCACAAAATGTGTGTAAAAAGCAACATAAGTCCATTCTTTTGATGTAGTTATTATGGTAAAATGAAGTGTAATCTTATAACTGTCTGAAAAGAGGGAAGAAGATGAAAAAACGACTGATTGCACACGTAGCCATTTTACTGTTGATGGTTTCTATGTTGAGCGGATTATTTATTTCCGTGGTGGCGTCCGATGGAGGCAGCATTACCTATGCCCGAGATCTGACGGCGAACTCTTCTAAAGGAACTTATTATGTGGCAACGGCGAAAGACCTGGATCAGATGGCGGCTTTGGTCAATGCCGGTCATAGTTTGAACGGGTTTACTTTTTTACAGACTCAAGATATTGATCTTTCCGGCGTGACCTATGTCCCCATAGGTCTTTATGATGCAACCACTTATCCGGAGACCTATAAAAACTATGGCTTTCAAGGGGTATACGACGGACAGAAGCACGTGATTACTAACCTCGGTTATTACGATGAAAACCGTAATGGTGCCGGTCTCTTCGGTTATGCCTATGGAGCGACATTGAAGAATATCGGCATCGAAAGCGGTAGTGTTACCGCAAAGAACCGTGCCGGCGGTATCGCCGGTTATGCGGATGGCTGTACCGTTATAAATTGTTATAACAAAGCGGATATCACCATTTTGAACGGTACGGACGGCGTGGGCGGAATTGCCGGTGTTGCCAGAAGCAACGCCAGAATCTACGGTTGCTATAACGCCGGAACCGTCACCTGCGCAACTACCGGTGCCGGCGGGATCGTCGGTTGGGGCGGCAGCGGCGATAATATCATGCTGTACGGCTGTTATAGCGCCGGAACGCTGGCGCATAGCGGTACCCTTTCGACGGTCTCTTATGCGCTGGACGTGATCACACGGAATACCTCACGCAAGGTGGGCGATTTTTCCAGCTGTTATTATCTGGCCGGGCTCTATGGCGATCAGACGGATACCTATAATCTGCACAATGCAATCAAGCTGGAGCAGGAAGATGCATTGCAGATGGCATACGTTCTCAATCACGCCACCGGTACCAATACCAATGCCTTTACCGTCAATTCCAAGGGCAAATTGGCATTCTCTTCGGAGCAGGGCGGTTTGACGGATCTGCGCATTAAAGCAGTTCGTGACGGCGTCTTGTTGAGCGATACCGGAATTCAGCGAAAGACAGTCGGAGGATATACGGTTCCGGCTACTTATGAGACCTATACCGTTCTTAGTGCCAAGGCCGGAGAGGAGACTTACGCTGTAGGCGAATTCATCCCCTCTGAGGTGGCAGGAAGTCTGATGGTGGAGTTGACCCTTGACGGGGAGTATCCTTCAGTTTCTGCTTACGAAAAAAATACGAGCGCATCGATCTTTACGGTTTCTACGGCGAAGGAATTGGCTGATATGGCTGATCTTGTCGATGCCGGAAACACCTTTGACGGAAAGACAGTGTACGTCACCGCCGATCTGGATTTCTCCGGATATAATAACTGGAACGGCATCGGAGAATGCGCCGGTACGGGCGGCGGAAACGTTGCGGCGGGAGCTTTGCCGTTCTCCGGCACCTTCGACGGGCAGTATTATCATTTTAAGAACATTAATTTCCGTACGGAAACCCGATACGGCGGGATCTTCTCTTTTGCGCAGGATGCGATCATTCAAAATATAATTTTAGACGAGGGTACGGTCCATTGTACCGGTGCCAACGGACGGACCTCCGGCGCTGTGGCCGGGGCGATCGCCAATACTCAGGTGAAAAACATTGAAAATCACGTC
>JAZQAE010000028.1:0-3794 GCA_045544995.1 Eubacteriales bacterium | reverse complement strand
CGGTTTATGGCGGTACGGTTCATGCTGGTGCTTTTGATTGCAAAGGAAATCTACATGGGCATCATTGGGCTGGTCTTTATCCACAAGACCGATTCGGTGGAGGGGGCCGTCTGGTGGGGAAAGATGACCACCGTACTCTTCTTCTTTGTGGCGCTCCTTTTGATCCTCTTCCCCGGAATGCCGACAGGGCTGGTCGTTGCCTTAGTCTCCATTGAATCAGCGTCCATCCTGCTCTCTATGATCCTTTATACCACCCGGTATCTCAATCTGTACCATCAGCACAAGGAAAACAATGCATAAAAGAAACGCCATCCATCGGGTGGCGTTTTTCTTTTAGACCAACGTGATCTCAATGGCGGCGACGGTAGCCGGGGGAAGCTTGACGATATCCCCCTCAATGGTTTGGGTCTGCACCGCAAAGACCTCTTGGTTTAATGGGGTGATCTCCGTCGCCGGGTTTTCTGCGATATAGAACATTTCCGCACTTTGGATCTTCCGTCCGCCTACGTCCAGTTTCAATTCCTGGGCATAGTTCATATCGGTGTTGGCTACGTGGATATAGACCTTATTTTCTGTGGAGGAGCAAACCGCATCCAACGCACCGTTATAGCTGCAATCCAAATAGTATTCTCCCTGGTGATGCCGGAACAGGCTCATGACGGAACCCACCGGCTGAAGGTAACATTTCTGCCGGGAATCGTGCTCACGGATTACCCCGGAAACGAGAATGGCATTAACCTGCCATACATTGCCGAAAAAGTCCGCCATGGTGGCAATATCCACTACGTCGCTATGCCGCATGATGGTATTCAGGCACCGGGCATAGGAGACCCCTGCCCCCCAGGAAGAAAGCACCTCGCAACGGTTGCGTCCTTTCAGTCCAAAATGACCCTCCGTAATGGCAAGATGCTTATTGCCGGCATCGTTTCGCATTTTTTTGATATGCTCATCTAAAGATTTATGGGCATTGAGCAGATGGAGCCAGGTTTTTTCCAAGTCGTCACGGTACTGGATACTGTTCAAGGGGGAATCGGGCAAACCGGAATCAAAATGATGATGGAACGCCAACATTTCAATCTGGTCTAACCGACTCATAGTAGGTGCCCATGCCTCCTTGGTAAAGAGATCCTCATCGCCCCAACCGATCAAGTGAATAGAAGGATCCTTCGCCTTCATCGCCTCGGCAAAGCGAGCGGTGGCTTCATAGCACTCCTCCACCGTAAAACCTTGCCGTTTCCAGACTCCGTAAGAGGTTTCATTCCCGATCTGCCAGTATTTTACATTGTAGGGCGTCTTAATGCCGTGAGCCAGACGCTCGGGGTTTTCGGGATCATTGCAGTAAGCCACCCAATCAGCGGCCTCTTGGGCGGTCCCCATCCGATTGGTATCGTTTTTCGGTTGCTGCCAGAATTTCAAGCCCTCTGACTCCATATTGACGACCAGCAACGGTGCGGCTTTTGCCTGACGGCAAAAATCCAATACTTCATGAGTGCCTACCTGATTATGGTAGATACCACCCCAGCAATGATTGAACATGGGAACACGCCGATCTCGGGGTCCTACTGCCTCCCGCCAATGATAATAGGAAGCAAAACTACCGCCCCAGCGCACCATGGTAGGAGCAAGTTCCTTGACCCGATCCATCAGCATGGGCCACCATCGGTTTTCGGTGAAATCCCAGCCGACATCCACCGAGCTATCCGCCACCCCCAAGGGCTCCATAAACTGCATATAGAGGTAGGGGGAAATCCTATGCTTTTTCTCCAGATCTATTTTCAAGATGATCATGGCATCCGTTTCCTCTCACTTTTTTCTTCTATTCTATCGAAAAATAATCCGAACATCAATGATGCAGATGGACGAAAAATAAAGTAAAATGTCCGAATTTTAAAGTTTTAATTGATTTTTATTTTTTGGCGTGATAAACTGGACTTATGAAAGAAAAAATTGATTCTTACAAACGAATATTCCTCAATGGCATCGAGCTGAAGGTCTTTCAGATCCACGGCACCCCCATCCTCAAAGCCAACCGCCGCCCTGCCCACGATCCGGTCATCCTCCGGGCGATCCATTCTCATTTTACCTTTGAGGTCTTTTTCATCTGCAACGGCAAACTACAGCTCTATACAGAGGACGGCTTTCAGCTTCACCGTAACTCCGTGGTCATCATTCCGCCCCATTTGAAGCACTATTCCTATAATGAGCAGAAAGGAAATTTCTGCCTGCTCTTTTCGGTGGAGGACTCCCTCCATGCCGCTCTGCTGATCCAAAAGCTCAGCGCAGGGATCACCACCCTCCCTCTCACAGATGAATTGACCTTCTATCTGCAACGGTTGAGCGAAAAGACCCCCTTGACCACCGCTGCTGCGGAAGAGGATCGCCATCTGCTGACTGCCTTGATCTTTAATCAGCTGGTGGATGCCCTGCTTCCGGAGAAGGAGCGTCCTCCCATTTATAAAGCCCCCTCCACCGAGCATATTGATGCCATCGAGACCTTTATCAACAGTCATCTGCGTGAGAAATTCACCCTTTCGGACGTGGCAAAAAACGTGGCACTGAGCACCAAGCAGATCTCCCGAATCATTTTAAAGGAATATGGGATGACCTTCTCGGAGCTGGTGGCAGATAAGCGGCTGGCATCCGCCAAGATGCTTTTAAAAAACAGCGCACTCCCGGTACGGGAGATCGCCGCCAGGACCTTCCCCGGCTCGGAGACTTACTTTTATACGCTTTTTAAAAAGAAATGCGGAGTATCGCCTATTAAATACAGAAAAAAATAACGGTTGCAACGCAACCGTTATTTTTTTAATATTTTAGTAAAGACTGATCTTCAAATTCATGAAGTTTTTTCTGCAGGGCGTGATTGACGGTCACAACCTTGATCCGCATATAAAGGATCGTAAAGATGCCGGCGATCAAGGCTAAAATGGCTGTGACCGGGATATTTTTCAATACCAGTCCGCCCACCAGTAAAATGGCAACGACGATGGCGCCGCCTACCGCTAATACCGTCAAACTGCTTTTGAGTTTCTTTTTGCCGTATTCTTTGAGGATCTCTTTGCGTTCTTGCTTGTATTTTTCAAAATCTTTCATTGTTTTACTCCGTTCTTAATGCAATGACCGGATCTTTTCGGGCTGCCACGCCGGAAGGAATCAGTCCGGCAATAAAGGTCAAGAACATACTGATGGCCACCAGAATGACGCCGCCCTGCCAAGGAAGCACCGCATTGAGGGTGGGAATACCGGTGACGGCATGGAGAATCACATTGATAAGCATATTCAGCAGAAGTGTCACTCCGATGCCAAAAGCACCGGCCGTAAATCCGACGATCAACGTTTCGGCGTTAAAGACACGGGAAATATCCCGTTTGGAGGCGCCGATGGCACGCAGGATTCCGATCTCCTTGGTGCGCTCCAGCACCGAGATATAAGTGATGATCCCGATCATAATGGAGGAAACCACCAGAGAGATGGCCACAAAGGCGATCAACACGTAGGAAATGGCATTGATGACCGTCGTTACCGAAGACATCAGCAGAGCGACATAATCGGTATAGGTGATCTGTTGCTCCTCTTCCTTGTCTTTATTATACGCTTCAATGGCGTCGGCAATCTTATCTTTATCCGCAAAAGTGGAAGCAAAAAGGTTGATGGTCGCCGGGCTATCCAGATCCACGTAGCCCAATTTCTTCAGATTTTCCTCCAAGGTCGCTTCCGAAACGGTGGGAGGCATATACAGGTCATAATACTCCGCCAGTTGCTTTTCCGTATAGCCGGGAACCGCCTGACTCAAT
>JAZQAE010000027.1:0-1898 GCA_045544995.1 Eubacteriales bacterium | reverse complement strand
ATCAGTATCTTGATGGGGTTCATGGCGGTGGGGGCGGTAAGACCGGCGAAGATCTCACGCCAGGATAACGTCCCGGAAAAGGCTAAAATCAGAGCGCCTATGACCGGCGCCAGCCAGTAGATACTGATCTGCTCCTGAGCGATCTTGACCGACGGCTTCAAAAATACCAGCCCGATCAGGCATAGACAGGTTAGAATAGAAATGATTATAACAAAATTCATATTTTAAAAACCACCAATTGTGCGGCAGGGACGGTGATGCGGTAGGCGCCGTCCTTACTTTTTTGGATTTCCGTTGCACCGGAGCTGTAGAGAAGAGAAAGGCCAGCACCATCTTTGATAGTAACGGTGGCAGTGGCATCGGCACGGGGATCGATGGTGTCGCCATCCTTGATGGTACGATGGTTGCCCTCGTTATTGAAGAGGGTGAGGTACCGTCCGTGCTCGTCCTCGGAGAGGATCCAATGGAGCGTGTCCACGTTGACGGGGAGAAGTTCCGTCGTCTTTTGGCGGAGAAGGTGCTCCAGTTCCTCCAAATCCGTGCCGTGGAGGACGGGAAGTTCCGGATGGGCTTTGGCGAAGACCCCGTCGGGGTCGGCGTCGATCAACAAGTCGTACTGACGAAAGGCTTCTGCCGGTGCGTCGGCATAAATAATATCAAAGTGATCGCCGAACTTGGAATTTTGCAGGGTCCGTCCTTCGTTGCCGTATTTTCCTGCATCCTCACCTTGAAAGACGGTCTTGATCACGTCGTGGATCTTGCCAAAGCGTACGGCGGTGGCATCGTCGGGGGTGACACGCAAAAACTTGGTACAGGGAGTACCGATGGGACCTTTAAAGCCGGTTCCCACATGGAGACAGAAGAGATCGGCGGGGAGGACGATGGCAAAGGGGGTGACGGGGCGCATCTTTTTATGGTGTCTTGCGAAGTCGATGAACTCCTTTTTGACCTTGCCGTAGGGGGAGAGGTCGTAGGTCTCCATATTATAGAAGGAGCGGACAAAGCCCCATTCCTCTGTCAAAAATTCCGCTCCGCTCATGAGGGCATGGAAGTAAATTCTGCGTTGCAAAAGACGGGAAGACCCACCGTTTTCTCCGCAGGTGGTGAAATCGTCGCCAAACTGATCCTGGGTATAGTTCCAATCGTTATAGGGCAGGTTGCCGTAGACCGGCTGGGTATAGGTGCTTCCGCCGTCTTCCGCCTTTTTCCAACATTCGTAGTAGACACCCCATTTTTTGCCGTAGGCTTTTGCCATGCCACGGGCAAGGGCAATCTGGATCCGGGTATGCATCGTCTGGTAGCCGATCTCCGGCACGAAGGCGGGAACACCCAGCTTATTTTCCAGATGGAAGAGAAGGGAACCGCCGTCGCAGGAGAGGAGATGTCCGTCGGTTTCTTGGAGGCGTTTTTCGATGACACCGGCCAGATCCCGGCGTGTTTCCTCGATGGTGACGGGGCGGGTGAGAAGGGCATATTCCTCCGGAGAGCCTTGGGTGAAGCGGTAGATGGGCATATTCTGGGGGTTGGTGGATTCGGGGCTGAACATGACCTCTTTGATGTTTTGGAGGGTATAGGGCCGGTCGCCTAATCGTTGGGTCAGACGATGCCAGTCGTTATAGCGATTATTGCCGATCTCATGGAGCTGGGCGCCCAAAAACCATTCCCCTAACAGGGTTTGATAGGCTTTGAAGAGTTCTTTATCAAAGGAGTAGGGATGATATTTCACACCGCCGGTCAGCCGGTCGATATAGAGCGGATAACGCTCTTTTTGGATCAGTTCATAGAGCGGACTGCCTTTAGCGGCCAGTTTATTGAACTTTTTGGTATTAGGTAAGGTCAAGATGTGCTGAACCTTTAACCCGCTATCTTCATTTAACAGATTATTTTTGACGAGACCT
>JAZQAE010000026.1:0-36255 GCA_045544995.1 Eubacteriales bacterium | reverse complement strand
CTCAGCCGGCTTAATAATTACAGGATACTGCGCAATCTCTTCCGGACCCGAATAGGTTTTGGGTAAGAAATAACATCCCGAAAGGCGCTCATAAGTTTTTGATTTACTTCGGCAAAGTTCGACCGTCTCATGGGGACAAGTTAATAATTTTGCATGCAGTTTATCCCTATTTTGCGATAAGGTGAGAATGACACTATCAAAAGCTGGAAAAATGAAATCAATGCCATATTCATCAATTCGCTGATTTAAAACGTCAATGAATTTGGGATCAGAGATGAATGGAATATCACCAATATAATTTTTATAGACCCAGCAACCGTGATCATCTACGCTGGATGCGCCGTAAAGATCAATAAAACGAATATCCTTCAAAGAGCGGTGTAATTCCAGCCCGATCTCAGAGCCGCAGGGAAATACCATGACTTTAATTTGTTTCATTTTAGCCTCACTTATAATCCAATACGCCGTTTAATTTCTTCGACAATACGCTCAGAATTGTCCGGTCCATTTACTTCTTTAGTGAAAAAATATTTCAGCTTTTCATTGCGTAAAGTGGCATCCATTCGAGGGTTGGAACAATTTTTCAACACCTTTTCCATGGTTTCTTCCCAAGTAGAAGTCATCGGACCGGGAATTGAATTTTTGAAATCCAAATTGAAACCGGCTTGATATTTGCTAAACCAATCAAAATCCGGACAGTAAAATACAGTAGGTCTGTCTAACATGGCAAAATCCATCGAAATAGAAGAATAATCGGTGATAACCACGCTATACTGCCCTAATGTTGTGTAGATATCTTTCTCTTCGTCTAAAATAATTCTATTATAACATTTTAAACGAGAAGAAATCTTGGTTTTGTAATCACGCCATGTATGGGGGTGGAGGCGAATGACGAATGTACCGTTTATTTGTTCCATTTTTGATTGGATTAGATCAAATGCATCAATACAGTTTTCTATCAGTTTCTCTTCTTTTGAAGATGCATAGCGGAATGTAGGAGCATACAGAATCATCGGATTATTCGGATCAACCTGCGTTTGATATAGCAAAATATTTCGAGGATGACCGGCCATAAACCAACTTTCTTCTGGGATATTCCAGATCTTGCCGATCATCTCGACACGTTCCTGACCGGGACACACCAACATGAAGTATTTTTCAAATAATTCTCTCGCATGTGCATGACGAAAATACTTTAATTTTTTAACAAAACGGGTAAATGTGGAATCTTCTGGTTGCGGTAAAATATCTGTGCTGTATACGACGCCGGGTTCCTTGACAAGTTTAACCACTTTACCGTCACCCATCGCCTTGAAACCCACGCCGTGCCACAACTGCACCACCTTGGTTCGACAATTAAACCCGGACAACTTATCATAGTCAGACATAATGTTGTGATCCGTGATGGCAATATACGCACGAGAAACAAGTTTTCTGCATTTGCAAGTGCCAAATTTACAAACGGGCTTCCCCTCGCTTTGTAATTTTTTGAGTACCTCACCATCTTTGGTGAGCCAATAGAGTTTAATTTCCGGATGCTTTTCTAATACGTACTCATAAAAGTATTTTGAATTATCTAAATATCCCTTTCCTCTAAAGCTGGTAATTACCCAAAGATTCTTACGCTTCGGTGTCATGCCATACCACCAATAACCAAGCATAGAGAGGAAATTACGCATTTTCTTAAGAGTCACTCTACAGAATGTCCTAAGAGAATGAACAAATCTCACTAACAAACCATATGACCGTAAACCATATCTGTATTTCTTATGATCGATCAATAACTTATAACTTTTCCAGGAAAAAGCATTGATCATCGAATTGCCATCTGCAAAAAAAGATAGAAATGCAGTTAGTGAAATCTTTGCCGCTTCTGGATAAGAATGAAAGTAGTTTAAAACGGCATCATAATCACTTTGCTTTAATGCTGTATGTAAAAAATTGTATGATTCCCTCTTTATGCGGTTGCGAAGCTGTAATTCAGGATAATTGAATTGATTTTTGGAATACCAATCAAGCATACCGCTCATCCAACGAATATGGTCGAGACGGGTCTTCATGAAATGCTCGTCCATATCGGCACTCATATAGACGCCCACGTTGCTTCTGCGGTAAACAGCGGTTACGTCTGGTAGAAAACCGGCAAGGCCCTCCCCTAACTGCATCATAAAGATGGGGTGATCGCCGATGATACCGGTGTAATACCATTCCGGAATCTCTATGTCGTAGTTCCAGCGGTAAAAAACCGTTGCCGTATGGGCGGGAAAGACCCAAACGCAGTCAAAAGCGGAATGAGGGGTCATTTTCAACTTATAGGAGGGCTCACAATCCGGAAAGATCATCTTCCCTTCCTTGTTGGTCTTGAACCAATCTCGTAAAAACCAGTCTTCCGGTGCGCTGATCTCTGCACGAGTATACGCAACTCTCATCTCGGGATGAGACTGCATATAATCATATTGTTTTTGTAATTTATATTCGTCAATCCAATAATCGTCGCCTTCGCAGAATGCAATATAGGGACTGGTGGCGTGATTACAAAGATCGATCAAATTGGCTTGGGCGCCCATATTCTCTTCCCTAAGAAACGGGATGATAATATCCGGATACTTTTCCGCGTATTCACGAACAATATCTGCAGTACCATCGGGACCATGATCTTCGCCAACAAAAACTTTAAACTTAAAGTTGGTCTTTTGCATAAGAAAACTATCTAATGCACTGCGGATATATTCTTCATGCTTATAGGTGATACAACAGATGGTTACAGCGCAATCATCGTTAGCTTCATACCGCTTTGCTGTTTCCGGACCCATGACCAAACCATTTGTTTTGCCGTCGGTACAGTAGGTTTCGGTTGCAGGGTTATACAGCGTAGCGTATTTGAAATCTTTTTTTGTTTGAAGTTCCATAAATCGTTGAATTTATCTCCCCGTTAGTACTTGATAGGTGTTCTCAACACCTCTTTTTACGGTATATGCGCCTTGCCATCCTAATGAGCAAAGCTTGTCGCTATTCAAAACGGCATATGTAATAGGCGTTTGCTGTGATTTTTCATTTGTTTCCGGTTCGGCAAAAATCACTTTTTGTCCGGCGGTCTCAGCGATCGCTTCTGCCAAACCTGCGATCGTTACTCTTGCATTGGGATTTGCGATATTATAGGCTTCCCCACTATTACCGCAAATCAAAACAGATAAAATGGCAGAACCGCAATCCGCTATATAGCAATAAGAACGCATTTGTGTGCCACGGCTCTTCATCAAAATGTCTTGACCGTGGATGGCGTTATTCATAAACTGAACGCTGGCTCTGTTATCGCTGGCAGTGGTATTGGGGCCATAAATATGACAGGGACGAACGATAACAGTGTCCAGATTGTATTGCTTTGTATAGGATACGCAAAGTGTTTCCGCAGTTCGTTTAGAAGAGGGATAGCAAGAACGTGGCTCCGTTGGATTAACATATCCGCTAAAATCTTCCTGGAACGCTTCAAGGGTTGGATCTCCTTGGCCGTATACCTCTCCGGAAGAAACAAACAAGAATCTTTTTGTGTGATGTTCCTTGGCGTAATCTAAAAGGTATTGGGTTCCAAAAACATTGTTGAGAATCGTACCAACCGGGTCTTCTGCAAAGGAAGCTGGATAGGCATTACTGGCGGCATGAATGATGTAGTCTACGTCGAAGTCAAAGGTCGGCTGTCGATTTACATCGTGCTCAACAAAATGTAAATGATCCGTAATAACACCGTCAAAACGATCTGTTAAACGTTTGATACTTCTGCCCAGAGCATAAACTTGTATGTCGGCCTGCTCCGAACGGTTATATTCCAACAGCATGTCCACAATAAAAGAACCGATCAGACCGGTGGCTCCGGTGACCATAACGGAGCCACCACGTAATTGTTCAATTCCTTTTGTGGAGCGAATCGCTACTTGGAGATCTTTGAGATAGGTTTTACTTTCGTATAAAAACAAAATAGTGCCCTCACTTCAGCCAATTGGAGCGTTTTACATGGAGCAGTGCTTTAAAAATATCGATATCTTCGATGGTGGTCAGTTTAATGTTTTTTTCAGAACCGGCAGAGAAAAAGACCTTCTCCCCCATTTCGATCATCAGGGTGACGGAAGCGACGGAGTTTGTGATCCCCGCATCCAAAGCACGCCGATGAAGGTCGCAGATTTTTCCAATGGTAAAGCCTTGCGGTGTCTGGGTGCGCTTTAAATTATCTCTGGGATAACACTCCATAGAGGTCTCTTGATCATCGGTGATGACCATCGCTTCTGCGCACGGAATGACGGCAATTGCACATCCGTTTTGCCGTGTTTTCACAATGCAGTCAGAAATGATCTCCTGAGAGACCATGGGACGAATGGCATCATGGATCAAAACAATGTCGTCTGCAGAATAGTGCTTTTCTAACTCATAAACACCGTTGCGAATGGAATCTTGTCCGTTTTTACCGCCGGGAATGATGTGTTTAAGCTTCGTAATATTGAACTGGTTTGCATATGCCCACAGCATATTCTCCCAACCCTCAATGCATACGACCGCAATTGCATCAATCTCGGAATGTTTTTGGAAGGCCTCCAGAGTGTAGACGATCACGGGACGTTCTTCCACTGTTAAAAACTGCTTGGGAATATTTTGGTGCATTCTTTGTCCGCTGCCGCCGGCAATAATCAAAGCAATATTCATAGTCGTTACCTCACTAAATCTAAAATTATATCGCAAATGCGATCTACTGTTTTATCGTCTAATCCTTCATAAAGAGGCAGGCAAAGTATGCGCTTGGAGATGCGGTCTGCCACCGGAGTTTTAGAAGGATCATAGCGTCCGCCAAAACTTTCAACGGAACTTGTCAGCGGATAGAAATACTTTCTGGCGCCAATATTTTGCGCCGCCAAAGAATCTACTATTTGGTCACGGGTACAGCCGAAAAGATCAGGATGCACAACCACCGGGAAATAAGCATAATTGCTTTGTACGCCCTCTTGCTGAACACTTAACTGAAGACCTGAGGTTGAACCAAGCCGTTCACGATAACGTTCAACCGCTTTCTTCCGGGAGGCGATGGCGTCGTCGATATGACGCAGATTGCAAAGCCCCATGGCTGCGCAAAATTCATTCATTTTCGCATTTCCGCCGGTAAAAGATAATGTTTCCGGCGATGTCATGCCAAAGTTCTTGCAGTGATTGATTTTTTCATAATTGGACGCATCACGGAAGATGGCTGCCCCGCCTTCAATTGAATGAAAGACTTTCGTTGCATGGAAACTAAACATGGATGCATCTCCCAACGTAGCAGCCCCGATTCCATCTTTTTTGACGCCAAAAGCATGGGCAGCATCATAAATCACTTTTAATCCGTGACGATCGGCAATCTTGCGAATTGCTTCATCATCGCAAAGGTTTCCATATACATGAACCGGCATGATTGCGCAAGTCTTTTCGCTAACGAGGGATTCGATTTTATCCACATCGATCGTGAAGTCTCGATCATTGATGTCGCAAAAAACAGGTGTTAATCCTTTGCGAACAATGGCATTCGTGGTGGAAACAAAGGTGAATGGTGTGGTGATAACCTCCCCCTTCAGATCGAATACTTCCAAGATACATTCTAACGCTTGATGGCCGTTGACGCAAAGAGCGGTGTTGGAAACACCAAGATACTCGCATAACTTTTGCTCTAATTCTTGATGCTTTGCTCCTGAGTTTGTCAACCATCTGCTCTCCCATAGAGGACGAATTTCTTCAATATATTCATCAAAAGGTGGCATGGAGGAACGGGTTACTAATATTTTTTCATTCATCGTTTTTTACCGTCTTTTCTTATTTCAAAAGAATTTTTTTCATAAACTGCCACAGCTTGTTACCGTTTCTTCCTAAAATTGTAAACAGAGCGACCAATGAGGTGAATAACGCACGGTTTTTGAAAGAAAGCTGACGGATGTGGTGTAATGCGTTGGTGCGTACTTGAGGATCGAAAGTTTTGCGATATTCGGTAAACCACATATGAGCCAAATGATATTGAATATCCGATGAGTATAAATGATTTGTATATTCATCAAACAATTGCAACCAATTTGTTTCATTTTCTATGTGCCTGTATTGCACTTCATCCTTATGCTGAGCGGTCCAGGAGCCTTCGGAAGCGAAACGATAGACTCCCATAATTGAATCAATATAATAGGCGTTTCCCATTGAAACGGCCAGAACTTGAGCGGGATAGTCATAAACATCTGCTTCATCTCGAAATTGCGGCCAAGTGTCCATCACTTCTTTTCGAAACATACAGGAAACGGTAGGGCAAAACATTCCTCCACGCCGAATGATTAAAGAAGGTTCGACTTTTCCCGTCTTCTTTATGGGACGGAAATTCATCAACGTGCCGTCGGCATTTAACTGCTGAACAGCGTGAAAACAGAGCATACACTGTGGATCGGATAACATATATTCTGCTTGCTTTTGCAATTTAGCGGGGTCAGTCCAATAGTCATCCCCTTCGCATATTGCAATAAATGCTCCCCTTGCAATGGGATGGATGAATGTTTTGATCAGATTACACTTAAAATATTGATTTTCCTTTTGAAAGATTGGACGGATGATCTCGGGATATGCTTCTGCGTAATGTTTAACGATCTCGGTGGTGCCATCTGTCGAGGCGTCATCATGGATGATCAATTCATAAGAAAAATCGGTTTTCTGGGCTAAAATGCTTTCGATTGTCTCGGCAATTGTTTTTTCTTGATTATAAGTCATGCAGTAAACCGAAACCAACGGACTACTGCGGGATTGATCAAATCTTTGTTCCATGGTATATCACCTGCTATTATAATTAATTTGATTATAACAGATATATTAGTAAAAGTCAATGAATATATAAAGCCCGCCGTGCAGGACGGCGGGCTTTATATTAATGAACAAATTTCTTATATAATTTTATCGCTTGGTCAGAAATCATAAAGTTTTTATATCCGGCTATATAGGCGATCCAAGGAATTACAATCATCGGAACGAAGGCAAATGCCATTACAAAGGGCTGATGATTCGGGAACATATTGATCATCGGCCAGGTCCAATACATATCAGCAATCATGTAGTACAGAGCAAGAATTCCGGCACCGGAAATGCGGTATGTAATATAGAGCGAAAACAGCGGAAGTGCTGCCACTCCCCCGATTAAAGCGCCTTTATAGAGATAACCAAAATAATGAGGATCCTTTGAAATTCTTTTCTTATCGTGAAAACCGCTTTTAAATGCGGAGTTGTAAGTGACGTAGGCATAAAAACCGAAGCAGACGCAAAATGCAACGGTATAACCGGTTAAACTATTATTAAAAATCGCACTGACACACAGAACCAACATAAAGCCGGAAATAATGCCGACCAGTTGATCCAGCAGTAGTGAGCCGATGCCTTTTAAGAGATGTTTCATATTGTTACTCCTCGTATCTTAAATTACTCAAATAATTTGTATAGCAGCGAAAAGCGCTTGGGATGGCCTTTTGGTGAAGCGCTTCATCAATGGTGACCCATTCATAGTCGACAAGTGGTTCATCGAGTGTGATTTCATAAGCAATCATCTGCCATTCCACATGGGTGAAGATATGTGTAGACGCAGGTAAAGCCTTGATATTTTTAGAGTTAAAAGCGTTCAGATCTTCAAGTTTGATATGCTCGGGTTGGTTTGGAAATTCCCATAAATTTGCCAATAGCCCCTTTGCAGGGCGACGGTTTAGTGCGATTTTATCGCCAAAACGGAATAAAAATACCGTCTTTTTTTCAATTTTTCGTTTCTTTTTCGCTGTTTTTACCGGAATTTCATCTATTAAACCTTTTTGATATGCGACGCATTGTGATTTTAACGGACACTTATCACAAAGCGGTGCACCATTGGGCAAACAGACGATCGCACCCAATTCCATCAAGCTTTGGGTGAATTCCGATGTGTGGTCAAGCGGATATATTTTTTGCAAATCCTCAGTGAATCTTTTCTTCACAGCGGCGGAGGCGATATCTTCATAGGATCCGATGATGCGTGACAAGACACGTAATACATTACCATCCACTGCCGGAGTAGGTAATCCTAATGCGATGGAGCAGATTGCGCCGGCGGTGTAGTCACCGATACCGGAAAGTGCTCTCCAACCCTCAAAATCAGATGGAAAGCATTTTTGCTTTACAATCGTTTTGGCGGCTTTTTGCAGATTTCTGGCTCGACTGTAGTACCCAAGTCCTTCCCAAAGCTTCATTAATTGGTCTTCCGGGATCTTTGCCAGACTTTCCACGTCCGGCAGATGCTCCATGAAGCGCAAATAATATGGAATAACCGGATCGACACGGGTCTGCTGGAGCATAATTTCTGAGACCCATACCCGATACGGAGTCGGATCGTGGCGCCATGGGAGATCACGTTTATTCTCGTTATACCAAGCCAATAGAGGCTCGACGATCTTAATTAATTCATTGCTCATAGTTTGTTTTCCTTGTGATTATTGAGTCTATTATAACGGATTTTTTTCTAAATATCTACGCTTTTTTGAAAAATTTACAATCGAAGCAAAATACGACAAAAAGAAAAATCATCCACGGCTATAATAATTTAAAAAAGTGACGTTAAAAGGAGTATAAAATGGTTAAAATACAGCACAAACTGGATCGCTTTCAAAGTGCCCTGACAACAGGTTTTTATGGAATATTAAAATGTATCCTTTCCTTGATTTTAGGATTTTTAGTCTCTAAATGTGAGATTTTTGAGAATTTTTCACCGTTTTCACTGATTTTACTTTCGGTAAGCCCCAATATCGGACTAATCCCTACATTCTGTTATTTTGGAAGTGCCATGGGTGTCATTTTTGACTTGTTCAGTTTATCGGTTTTTAAGTATATCACTGCCTTAACCATGATTTACATCGTACATATGGTTTTTAGAAAATCACTTAATATCATTAAAAATGATACGGCAGTTCTGTCGGCAGCATGTTGCTTTATTTCCGGTTTTTTATTTCTTCTAATTGATCACCTCACCTTATTTAACGTGCTTATCTTGATTGCGGAAAGTATTTTGGTTTGTTGTTGCATCTATTTTATCGCTTATGCTGTAAGAGGTTTTCGTCAATCTTGTTTTCTCACGTCCCGTGAGTTGATCGCCGCAGGGATCACTTTGGTATTAATTCTAATCGCTTTGCATCGAGTATATTTGTTTTCTATGAGTGTTGCCCGTGTTGTGGCATTGTGTGTTATTTTCTTAGGGTTGTATTGCCTAAAAACGAGCCATGCGGCGGTTTTGGGGTCGTGCTTAGCGATCATCCTTGCGGCGGTCGGAAACGGCGGAGAGGCTATTTTTAGTGCCGTTGTGGTCGGAACGTTGGTTGGGTGCGTATTTTCTTCTTTTTCAGAACGGTTTGCATTGACTGCGTTTTTATTGATTTATTACGTGATCCTTTTCTTTTACGGAAAATTTCCGTGGAGTTATTGGTATTTTGCAGAACCGATGACCGCCTATGTTTTGATGCTTTTTATTCCAAAACAAAAACTCAGGTCTTTTTTATCTGCATACATTAAAGTAAAATCAAACAAAGGCGGCAAAGAAGACATAAAAAATGAACAGCGTACAATAGAAGCATGCTACAAGGAATGTGGCATGATCTGTTCTAATGCCTCGATTTGTTATGAAAAGAATGCGGTTGAATTATCTGATGCTATTGAAACAGCAACATCGAAATTTTTACATACAGAAGAACTGACCGATATTGAAGACCTTCTCCCCTTTTGTTCGAAGCCCAATACGATGTCCGGTATTATAAAAAATAAAATTATCCATTCGCGGTTGGTAGACTCAGATGATATGATCGAGCAATTGGAACGACTGTCTAAAAAAATCGAGAACAAACTTGAATTTTCACATCAAAATATTATTTTTTTAAATGATGAAGAACAGGAGATTAAAAAAGAACTTGAAAGGCGCAGACTGGTTGTAATAAACATTAATTTTATTATTGATGAGTATGGTTGCAAAAAGTGTGAAATTCAATTTCGGATCAATGGGGACCTTCTGTATGAGAAAATTTTGAGAGAAACAGTGGGGACCTATTTTGAGCGTTATTCTCTAAAGATTGCAAATAACGGCGAGGAGTATACGGCATATTTAAAAGAAAGCGGTAGATTTGACGTGCAATGTTCTGCTTTATGTAAGACCCAAAGCGGCGAGCAGATTAGCGGTGACACGGCGCTTGGCTTTTCTGTTGGCAAAGACTATTATTATTTGATCCTGGCCGACGGAATGGGAAGCGGTCGTGAGGCTGGTGTACAAAGCTCTTTAATCATCAATCTTCTAAAACGTTTAATTACCGGCGGAACGTCCGTGGTTCACGCTTTGAATATTTATCGTTCCATGATACGGTTATATCAAGGTCTTTATTTTACAACGGTTGATCTATGCGCTATTAATTTGGAACACGGAAACGTGGAACTTTATAAAGCCGGGGCATATGATAGTTTTCTTCTGCACGATCAAACCATAAAGGTTTTAAAAGGCGGAGGAATTCCTCTTGGGTTATCCGAACACGATCGTTTACTGCACCGGAACATTCAAGCGGAGGATGGGGATTTTTTGATATTGGCATCAGATGGACTCTCCGTGCTGAGCGAGAAAATTAATGATACAATTCTGAGGTGTAAAAACGATGACACACGAGTATTTGCGAAAAACATTCTAAACACTCTTTGTGAAGAATGCGGGGTAAATAACGATGATGACGTGACGGTGATGGTGTGTAAATTTCAAAAAAACGAATAATACGTACATTGTTTTATGATACTAACGTAGAGGTGTTGGTATGATAAAAGGCGTTGGAAAACAAATTATTTTGCTCAACAACACAGACAGCGATCTGTTTGAACAAGCAATTTTTATTTTAAAAACCGGTGGTAAAACTCCATATAAAGACGTCGTAAAAGAATGTGAAAAAATGATGAATCATCATTTGCGAACCCGAAAAGGAAAACCGGACAGAAATTGGTGGAGGGTTGGATTCTTTTTACTCTTGGCTATTTTAATTCCTTGCATTATGTTTTGTTTCATAAAAATAAAGGGCAGTTTTTAAACTGCCCTTTATTTTTATACATTGAAACGGAATAATACTACGTCGCCGTCTTTCATCACATATTCTTTTCCTTCGCTACGGACGAGACCTTTTTCCTTCGCCGCAACCATGGAGCCACAATCTACAAGATCATCATAGGCAACAATCTCTGCACGAATAAAGCCACGCTCAAAATCGGTGTGAATCTTTCCGGCAGCCTGAGGCGCTTTTGTTCCTTTGGTAATGGTCCAAGCTTTTGTTTCCATCTCACCGCTGGTAATATAGCTGATTAAGCCGAGAAGACTATAGCAAGTGGAGATCATACGGTCTAAACCGCTATGCTCAAATCCAAGCTCTGCCAAGAAAAGTTCTTTTTCCTCTTCGCTTAGTTCGCTGATCTCCTCTTCTAATCTGGCACAAATTACAAGTACTTCTGCGTTTTCATGGGCGGCACGCTCTTCTACGGCGGAAATGTATTCATTGCTGAGTTTGCCGTTTTTGAAGTCCTCTTCGCAGACGTTTGCAGCATAGATTACCGGTTTATTGGTAAGGAAGGAGACGGTTTTCATGATCTCTTGCTCGTCCTCGGTAAATTCAACGGTGTTGACGAAACGTTCCGCCTCCAACGCTTCCTTGATCTTATCAAACAGCGCTACTTCAACCAGATGCTTTTTATCGCCTTTGGCCAGTTTCGCAGCACGATCACGCATCTTCTCTGCCATTTCAAGATCCGAGAAAATCAGTTCAAGATTGATGGTATCAATGTCCCGGATAGGATCCACGGAGCCGTCAACGTGGACGATATTATCGTCCGCAAAACATCTTACAACGTGAACGATAGCGTCTACTTCACGAATGTTGCCGAGAAACTTATTTCCAAGCCCTTCCCCTTTGGAAGCGCCTTTTACCAATCCTGCAATGTCTACAAACTCAATGACGGCAGGAACGACTTTTTTTGACTTATTCATCTCTGCCAACACATCCAACCGTTTATCCGGTACACAAACGACGCCTACGTTGGGGTCTATGGTACAGAACGGATAATTGGCAGATTGTGCTTTGGCGTTGGTAATTGCGTTAAACAACGTACTTTTTCCCACATTTGGGAGTCCTACAATGCCTAATTTCATGGTAATACCTCACTTTTTATTTTTGTAACAAGGAGCAGATCTCCTCATGGAATTCAAGAAAATTATCCGGGACAAGACCAATGCCTTTTCCGTCAACTTTAAAATACTTATCGATCAAAGACTCAATGCGTTTAGATGGAATAGAGCGTTCTAAACATTGCAAACGTCTTAAATCTTGCAGCGCAAACAACAGTTGCTTTAATCTGATTGATGCAATGGGACCGTCTGGGCCGGGATAAACCAAAAATCCGTTGCCGGACGGCACGGCCCTTTTACAAGTAGTATCTGTAAATACATCCGGCATTCCCATGCAAGAATCAGGATGATAATTAAACCACAAATTGAACAAGGATGAAATCTTATAGCGATAGCAAATTGCCCCAAAAGAACGAATACGAGTAGAGGGCAATGCAATCAGTGTATTGATAATCGAGTCCGGTGTTTCATGATCTAAAAATAGGTGACGGTTAATATCAAAATTGAAATAAGCATCAATTCCGGCGGTAGAAAAGAACGGTGCGCTACCAACGTTCAATGCGATAAACTCCGGAGTCGGCAATGTATCTGCAATTTGCTGGCCGCGAATGATGCGATTCAAAAGAGAACGGCATTGACAATAGTGTTCCTCGTCTTCAACCGAAGGGGCGTGTGTGAATTGAAAAGCAACATCGTAATGAACATTCAGCTGCTTCAAATGCTTCAACAGATGACGGAGAAACTTGCGAATAAAGATAAAAAACTCATTAGATAAAACGTCGGTTTCGTCCGTAAAGACATCGACTTCCTTACCTTCTGCCGTCATTTTGAGCTTGGGACACTTTAAAGTTTTGAGTGATGGGATGATTGGCGGAAAGATGAATTTATTGATCCGATTCTTTTTTGCAATGGCAATCCAACTGTCTAATAGATCGTAATTGAATTCATAATCGCCTCTGATCTTGCTGATTCTCACCAATTGAGTTGAATCATTGCCAAATGGCATATCGCCATATACGGGCGGATATATCGGCGTCAACAAGTGGGTCACTCCGTGTGTCGAAGCCATATCGAAGTATTTCCCCAATAATGACCAGTGTCGATCGCAAAATAAAGAGACGTGATGGGCTCTTGAAATACTACAGGGATCGATATATTGAGCGTTCACAAGATCACTTCTTGTCATCTGATACGGAAGAACCTTTAAGACGAAACGTGATCGATATTCTCCGTTAATATACAAATCTATATCATGATCCCCAAGAGCAAAGGCCATTACATTTACCCACAATACTGTGGGATGCTTTGCAATGCGCAAGGTGGGAGTTGCCTCTAATGGAAACAAAGCGTCCGGAAGCAGACAGGGTTTATCTGCAAGATAAGTCTCGTTGGTATGGTGGTCATAGTGAGGCCAGTTGACCGGGACTTGACGCACTTCATACAGTTTCACCTCGTCTGTGGATTTGAGTTCGATTTTTGCAGTTTCTCCCATTGGATTATCACTGAATAAAACGATTTGATAGGCGAACTGCTCGTAACTAAATGCGCTGGCCGAGGTGAATTGAGGTTTGAAATCTGCCGCATCCGGCTTGATCTTTTCAAGGCAGGATTGCTGGATGGTGTGTATCATGTGTTTATGCCCACAGACCTTGGTTCACAAGAGAACGGATAGTCTTATTGTGATCACCGAGGGTCTTATTGAAATAAAATTTACCATTCTTATCAGTGACAAAATAGTAATAGTCTGTTTCTGCCGGAGAAAGCACCGCTTTTAAAGCATCAATCCCGGGGCAATTGGTGGGTCCTACAGGAAGTCCAATGCATTGATAGGTGCTATAAGCTTTTTTCATGGCGGCAGAATAATGCGGGAGGGTTTTGAGATCGTCGGCATAGAACATTGTGGGATCCGATTGAAGCATACGCATATCCCGAGAATTCAACCGATTCCAAAATACAGACGAGACACCGCTCATGGAGTCTTTCCCAAAGGCTTCGTCTTGAATGACTGCAGCAAAGGATACAAACTCATTGACGGATAATCCCAGTTTGTTAGCTTGCTCGATTAAATCTTCACCTACATAATCGGAAAAGGTCTTGAGCATTTTGTCGACGATTTGATGCGGTGTGACGGTATCGGCGCGAAATTCATAGGTTGCGGGAAACAGATAGCCTTCCAATTTATAGCCAATTACAGACTGATCCCGTTTTTTCAGATCATCCATGAAGGAATAGTCATAATCGTAACTATCTGCGGCATCTAAAAATTCTTTGGCGGTACAAAGTCCGCTTTCCTCTACAATAGAAGCGATTTCAGAGACAGTCTTTCCTTCTGGAACGACGAATTTTACATAATCCAATTTTACGTCCGGAGACATCAAGGCTTCACATAACTCGGGATAGGACATATTGGCGTTCAGGTGGTAAATTCCGTTATACCAGACAAAATCCGGGTAATGAGATTTGATATAGTTCAAAAAACGAACGGATGAACAGATAACGCCATTTTCGGCCAATCGGGAGGCAACTTCGTTTTCGAAATCGGTTTTATCAATTGTAAGCGTATAGGGCTTGTCCTCTTGTTTTTTTCCCGTCTTATCATAGTAATAAGGCAGATAACCTTTGATCTTTGGAACCAAAATCACAAGTGATACGGCGAGTAGCGCCATAAGAAGTAAAATGGAGATTATAATTGCCGTTTTCTTTTTCATAAAATCCTCCTGCAGAACAGTTAGATGAATTATATCAAATATTACTTTAATTTACAATACTTTTATAAAATAAAGTATATATTGACAAATAATCAAAATAACAATAAAATGAAATAAATAAAATGAATGGATGTGTTAGGATGAAAGACGGTTTTATCAAGGTCGCAACTGCAAATATTGCAGTCAACGTGGCTGATCCTCAAAAGAATACCATAGAAATTATCAAGAAAATTAAAGAGGCGGATGCAAAAGGCACCAATCTTTTGGTGTTCCCCGAACTTTGCATTACCGGATACACCTGCGGTGATCTTTTTTACAACGAGCTACTCTTGCAGGCGTCGTTATCCTCTTTAAAACAGATTGCAGAAGCGACAGAAGAGTTATATCCCACTGTTCTGGTAGGACTGCCGATTCGATTTAACGGAAAACTGTACGATTGTGCCGCAGTGATTTCTAACGGGAATATTCTGGGCCTTATTCCTCGTATTCATACGATAGATAGACAGTTTTCCTCCGGCTCGGATTTATCCGACACCGACACTTGGTTTTTTGATGGCGAAGAGATTCCCTTTGGAACGGAATTACTGTTTCAGCATGAAGAGATGAGCGGTTTTTGCTTCTCTGTTGAAATTGGCGAAGATTACTCTGCACCTGTCTCCCCTGCTGTTTCTTCTACTGCCGCCGGGGCAACGATCATTGCGGTGATGGATGCGTCTCCCGAATTGGTTGGGGCATCTGAATATCGAAAAACGATGCTCTCGGCAGATTCTTCGCGCCTAAACTGCGCTTTCGTCTACACCAATGCATCTTCGGATGAATCCACACAAGATCAGGTCTTTGCTCCCCACTCTTTTGTTACTGAAAATGGGAACGTGATTGCTGAAAATCCTGCATTTTCCGATCAATTACTCATCACCGAAATAGATACGGAACTTCTTATGGGAGAACGCACACGAAACCATAAATTCCAATCAATTACAGACGGATATTCCGTCCAACTTTTCTCGCAAGAAATTTGCGTTAAAACACTCACCCGTCATTATGAAGCCAATCCGTTTTTGCTCAACGATGATAAACTGATGGCAGAGCGGGCAGAATCCATTTTACAAACGCAGGCTTACGGTCTTAAAAAACGCATTGCTCACGTACATGCAAAACGTGCGGTCATCGGAATTTCAGGCGGACTGGACAGCACCTTGGCACTACTTGTTGCAATTCGTGCCATGAAACTCTTAAACCGCCCGTCTCAAGATGTTTTAGCTGTTACTATGCCGTGTTTTGGTACTTCTAACCGCACCAAAAATAATGCCGTAACACTTTGCAATGGAATGGGCGTAGAACTTAAAGAGGTGCAGATCGCAGCCTCGGTTCAGCAACATTTTAAAGACATCGGTCAGCCTGAAAACACATTTGACGTCACTTATGAAAACGCTCAGGCAAGAGAGCGGACACAGGTTTTGATGGATCTTGCCAACCAATGCGGCGGGCTTGTGATCGGTACCGGGGATCTTTCGGAACTTGCCCTGGGTTGGGCCACATATAACGGAGATCATATGTCGATGTATGGAGTAAATGCTTCAATTCCGAAGACATTGGTGCGCAAACTGGTCTATCATGAGGCGACTCATGCTACCGATTCCTTAAAAGAAACGCTCTTAGATATTTTAGATACCCCTGTTTCTCCGGAGCTCTTACCGGTAAGCGAGGATGGAACGTTATCACAAAAGACCGAAGATCTGGTGGGGCCTTATGAACTCCATGACTTTTATCTTTACTATTTGGTGCGGTACGGTTTTGCTCCTAAGAAAATCTTACGCTTGGCAGAATTGGTTTGGGGCTCAACCTTTGATCGCAATACTTTGATCCATTGGCTTAATATCTTTCTGCGTAGATTCTTTAATCAACAGTTTAAACGCTCTTGTTTGCCGGATGGACCTAAGGTAGGTACGGTTTCCCTCTCACCACGAGGCAGTTGGCAAATGCCGACGGATGCGTCTTCTGCATTGTGGTTAGATCAATTAAAGTAAAAAAACTGCTTCTAAGCATTCGCTTAGAAGCAGTTTTTTTACTTTTCAAAGCCTTCGTATTGCTCTTCTTCCAACCGTTCGCCGGTTTTGGGGTCAAAGCCGGCGATCATGTGTTTCTTAATCAGAGGATAGACCATAAAATTGGTTAAAAATCCGGTGTAAGAAAACCAAAGCGTCAGAGCGATTAGAATCAGCAATACTACATTTTGCGTGATATAAACGATATAGGCGGTAAAGATGGCACTGAATACCAAAAACACCGTCAGAAACAGATTGCGAATGAACCCTGCCCAGCAGAAAATAAATGCGTTTTTGAGCAGCTGACGGAACGTCAGTTTGAAGGTGATCATCATGGGATAGATATAATATCGCATAAACGTCCAGATGGTGAATGAAAGTAAGATGGCCGCCATGGAAAGTACCACGATGATGCGATTGGGAACATTTTGGACTGACAGAAGATCTAAAACCAAGAACGCTGTTACAAACAAGTCGACAACAGAATATAAAAATGCTTGTTTGAAATTCTTCTTAAAGGTCTCGATAAAGTCGCCCCATACAAACGCATGTTCCTCACGGGCATAATTGCGAAGAATCTTTGTCATGCCAGCGGTTGCGGGACCGATGGTGACAATGGGAATACAGAATAGTACGTAGATCATGTTTAAGATGATCAGATTCCAGAATTTGCGAAAATAAACTTGGAAAAACAGAATCAGGCGTGGGGTCTTCTCCCCTTTTTCGACGCCTTTTCCTTCTTTCATATAATTATTAAACAACCCCATTTTACTCACCAGCCTTTACAGCACGGGGATGACAGTTCTCATAAGTGGATAAGTATTTATTCTTTAAAAGTTTTGCATAAACCTTGGTAGATGTGATAGAGGAATGTCCCATCATATCTTTTACCATATTAATATCGGCTCCATTCTCTAAAAGATGCGTTGCAAAAGAATGACGGAGCGTTTTAGGTGTGATATCTTTTTCAATCTTTGCGGAAGCAGTATAGAATTTAACTAATTTCCAAAAGCCTTGCCGTGTCATGGGTTGACCGGTAGTATTTAAAAACAGGGTGTTTTCTTTTGAAGAACTAACCAGTTGGGGACGTGCTTCGGTTAAATAATTACGCAAAGCTTGTACCGCAAGATTATAAAGCGGAATAATGCGCTCATTATCCTCGTGATGGTTCATCATAAGATATCCTACATCCAAGTTAACATCGGACACTTTTAACGTCAACAACTCGGTGACTCTGATGCCAGAAGCATAAAGAACCTCCAACATTGCTTTATCCCGAAGCCCCTTCACTGTCAAAACATCCGGTTGCCAAAGCAAAAGTTCGACTTCTTCGTTGGTCAAAACTTCAGGAAGCTTTGCTTCTGCCTTTAATCCCTTAATGCCAATCATAGGGCTGACAGAAACAATCTTCTTGGAAACGAGGTACTTGAAAAAACAACGCATTGTGGACATTGATCTTGAAATGGTGGCATCGCTTTTATTTTGTTTCTTCAAAGAATCAAAATATTGTACCAACTCAATGTCAGTAACATCACTCCAAGCAGCGATCTGTTGTTCACGCAGATAAACCATCAATTGGCGCAGATCTCGTTGATAGGAGGCAAGAGTATTGGCGGACGTATTCTTTTTTGTCATCAGATAATTGCAAAAATTTACGTATGTACGTTCCATCTTCTCTTCCTCCTTTCAGTTTAGAATAATGATAATAAATACGGTACAACCTTACATTCCCACCATGCAATCGGAAGCAAAAGTGGAATGATAATAAAAAAACAATATAAATGTTGAATGAATTCGCGATACGATGCCCCGTGCTTACCACGTCCCTTTAACTGCTCAAACAACGCTACCGAAAGACGAGCAGATGAATAACAAATAAAGTATCCAAGCATCGTATAAAGGGCGTTTGGGGCGAAAAATGCCAGCGTGCCTAAGAATAACCCACGCACGCCGGTTAATATTATGGCAAGCGCAACCAAAAGACCGATCGAAAAACCTTTGTATAGCGGAAATAGCGGAACCAAAGGAATCCCAATCACTGTCAGCCCAAGGAAAAAGATTAAGGAAAAAAAGAAAAGTTGCTGCAAAAATGCGAATAGAAAACTGCAGCTATTCTCGGGACTGAATAGAAGTTGAGCCTGCGATGAAAATTGATTTCTAAGAAGGACTGCTCCCAATACACCGGTAAACATTCCTATTAGATACAAAACAGCATATATGCGTATGATCGGCAGTTGATGCTCATAAGTTCTTTTGATTTTAACCCATATCGTGTTCATGTTATCACCTCAAAATAATGTATGAGGGATTGTCCACGCATATGTTAAAAAAATTATGTAAAGAAATACGCTGCTCATATTCTCTGAACAGCGTAAACATTTTAACCTAAAATACCGACTTTATCAAGGGGATTTTGGCACATTTTAGTTTTTTGTAAAATCTGCATAAATTACATTATGTAAACCAATGGGAAGTTATTATGTAAACCTGTCTTTAAATCACTAATGGGCACAAGATATAGTTTTGTTTTAAAATCCAAACTCAAAATCATGTTATTTACAAATGTCAAGAGGGTATTTCAAAAAAGTTTTTTCTAATAAACACTTTATGCAAATTGACAATATACTATCCCCTTTTCAATGTACTGCCCAATACTCCGCCCATTAACGAGAATACAATAATTATAAGTATTCCCGCAAAGCCCGGTAACGTAAAATACCCACCTAAGTTCATCATTAGATTTCCTATGAATTTTAGTATTACTATTAAGGCGGATATAATACCGGCAGAGACGATTCCTTTGACCTTCCCCTTAGCCGTAAGGAATGCGGTTGACGTGATCACGCCCAAAACATTTCCAAGTACACTCCCTATCTTTAAAAAGCCTTCCGGCAATGCAGTTTTTAATACCAGAAATGCTGTTACGGCATCAATCGCTAATATAATCATTAAACAGATCAACAAAGATAAAAAAGAAAAAATCACAACGCCAAGCGCTGTGATTTTTTTAGTCTCTTCATATTTCATTCAGATATCCTCCCTCACAGTTGGTAGTAAATCCTATGTGCGAGGGAAAAAGATTATGCATTACTCGTCAATTTTGGAAGCGATAGCCCATCTTTTAAAACGAAGTTTAGTCTTATCAGAACCGGTCTCGATAATGATAGTTTCGGGATCTTTAGTGGAAACCACTTTACCAACGATACCGCACTCCATCAAAATCATGTCGCCCGGCTCCAGGTTGTTCTGCATATTCTTTCGTTCTTGCTGACGCTTCTTATCTTTCCGGCTCATAACAACCGTAAAACCGATCATTACAACCAAGATCAAAAGCATACCACCATAGTTTGTCAAAAATTCGGTCATTTTATTGTTCTCCTTCTTAAATTTATAAATGAATTATATCCAAAAAAGCACACAATGTCAACTGTTAAATACGTTTGGACAGCTCTTTAACCTTTTCTTCTTTCCAACTGTAAAAATCACCGTCTTCCAAATGTGTACGGATTTGCTCCATCAAATCATTATAAAAATACAGGTTGTGCATCACGCAAAGTCTCATTGCCAACATCTCTCCTGCTTTAAACAGATGGCGGATATAGGCACGAGTAAAATTACGGCAAGTGGGACAATCACACGCTTCATCCAGGGGACGTTGATCCAACTCATATTTTTTATTCAGTAAATTCATTACGCCGTCTTTAGTAAAAACGTGGGAGTGGCGTGCATTTCGAGCGGGCATGACGCAGTCAAAAAAGTCGATACCACGTGCGACGCCTTCCAAAATGTTCACCGGGGTTCCCACACCCATTAAATAACGGGGCTTGTCTTCCGGCGCATAGGGAACGACATCGTCTAAGACACGATACATCTCTTCCGCAGTCTCTCCTACCGCCAAACCACCAATTGCATAGCCATCGGCATCCACCTTAACGATCTCTTTCATATTTTCAATTCGCAGATCACTATAGGTTCCGCCCTGATTGATGGCGAACAGCATTTGATGCGGATTAACGGCATCCTCAAGGGCGTTGAGACGGTCATGCTCGACCTTACACCGCTTTAACCAGCGAACGGTTCTATCGGCGGATTTTTTGACGTAGTCGTAAGTTGCCGGATTTTCGATACATTCATCAAAGGCCATCGCAATGGTGGAGCCAAGGTTGGCCTGAATCTGCATACTTTCCTCGGGACCCATGAAGATCTTATGACCATCAATGTGGGACGCAAATGTTACGCCTTCTTCGGTGATATTACGGAGCTTTGCTAAAGAAAATACCTGAAATCCACCGCTATCAGTCAAGATAGGTCCGTCCCAACGGGTCATTTTATGAAGGCCGCCCAGTTTCTTTACATTCTCATCGCCGGGACGTAAATGAAGATGATACGTATTACAAAGTTGAACCTGACATTTAAGATCTTTCAGGTCCAGAGCGGAAACAGCTCCCTTGATTGCACCGCAAGTGGCTACGTTCATAAAAACCGGTGTTTTGATCTCGCCATGTACAGTTTTAAATACACCCAGTCGGGCTCTTTGATCTTTCTTTATTACTTTAAACATGGTATCTCCTAACAAATGAACATCGCATCTCCAAAGCTAAAGAAGCGATACTGCTCCTTTACAGCCGTTTGGTATGCGTTTAAAATGTTTTCCTTGCCTGCCAAGGCGCTTACAAGCATTACAAGTGTACTTTTGGGCAGATGAAAGTTTGTAATCAGCGCATCGATGACTTTAAACTGATAGCCGGGATAGATAAAAATATCCGTCTCCCCTTCTTGGCGCACACAATTCAGCGATGCATCAAAGGCACTTTCCAACGTCCGGGTTGCAGTGGTTCCTACTGAGATCACTCGTTTACCGTTTTCTTTTGTTTCTTTAATTAAACGAATCGTTTCATCGGGAACTGAAAAAAATTCGCTGTGCATGATATGTTTTGAAACATCTGTCTCTTTCACCGGACGGAAGGTGCCCAAACCGACGTGAAGAGTTACAAAGGCTACACGAATCCCCTTTTCACGAACCTTTTGCAGTAGTTCATCTGTAAAATGCAAACCGGCAGTGGGCGCAGCGGCGGAACCCAATTCCTTGGCATATACCGTCTGGTACCGTCCTTGATCCTGTAATTGCTCCGTGATGTATGGAGGTAACGGCATTTTTCCGATACGATCCAACACTTCGTAGATGGTTGATGCTTGATGCTCAAATCGGATCTTACGTTTTCCATCCTCTAAAATCTCAAGTACCGTACCCTTCATTCCTTCTTGGAACTCCAAGACCTGACCGGGACGTGCTTTTTTACCTGGCTTTACCAGAACCTCCCAGACATTTTCTTCCAGCGCTTTTAGCAGGAGAACTTCAACCAAACCGCCGGTTCCGGCACGAGTACCAAAAATACGAGCCGGAATAACTTTGGAATCATTCACAACCAGAAGGTCTCCGGCTTCCATCATATCAACGATGTCATAGAAATGTTTGTGTTGTACATCTCCGCTTTTACGATCCAAAACCAGAAGTCTGGAATGATCCCGCTTTTCAAGAGGGGTCTGAGCAATCAGCTCTTCTGGTAAATAATAATCAAATTCGTCAACTGTCACGTCTTATAACATCCTTTACAAAAGTATCAACATTTTAGTCTGTTCATATTATTATAAATGGAAACGGTTGATATTTCAATACATTTTTAATAAGAGGAGGGCTACAATGAAAAACATTTTATTTGAGGGAGTCGCCACCGCCCTCGTAACACCATTTAATCATGACGGTTCGCTGGATCTCACCGCTTTAGAGCAGTTGATTGAATTTCAAATTGCAAACGGAATCAGCGCCATTGTTATTGCAGGAACGACAGGTGAAGCGAGCACGCTCACCTTTGAGGAATTCAGTTTATTGGTGAGCAAGACAAATGAATATATTAACAAACGAGTACCGCTCATCGTCGGAACAGGCAGTAACAACACCGCGCATGCATTAAAACTGAGTCTGGAAGCAGAGAAACGTGGCGCAAACGGACTCTTAATGGTTACACCCTACTATAATAAAACCACACAAGCCGGGCTGATTGCCCATTATACTCACATTGCTGATAGAGTGAACATTCCCATCATCATTTATAATGTACCCTCCCGAACCGGTTTAAACATTGCGCCGGAAACCTGTAAGCAACTCTCGGAACATCGTAATATCTATGCCATCAAAGAAGCAAGCGGTAATATTTCAGCGACGATGGACATTTTACAAACAGCACCGGATTTGGCGTTATATAGCGGCAACGACGACCAGATGCTCCCTATCTTGGCAATCGGCGGAAAAGGAGTGATCTCCGTTATCGCCAACATCACACCGAGAGAGATGGTAAACCTATACGATGCCTTTAAAAACGCAGAGTTGGAAAAAGCAATTCGAATTCAAAATCAATTATTGCCATTGATGAGGGCGCTATTTAGTCAGGTTAATCCTATTCCGGTGAAGAAAGCCGTTCAGTTGATCGGTTATTCCGCCGGGTCTCCTCGTCTGCCGTTAATGGAGTGTGACAGAGCAACGGAAGAAAAATTAAAATACGCCATGAGAAAAGCGGGGATTTAACCCCGCTTATTTTTTAAATACATTCCACTGCGGTAGTTCAGTCCAATGTACCAAATCCGGTACCGGGGTGCCAAACGGCGTGGGATTTTTCCCAGAAAAGATTTCCTCGGCGTTTCTTCTGAAATCAGCACAGGTTAATTTTCTGAGACGAATGATCGTCTGCGGAGTGTTAAAACCAAGTTCATACATCCATGGCCCTTGGTAACCGACATTTTCAAGTACTCTCACAATCATTTGCCAGTCGTTTTTACCTTCGCCGGGCAGCCAATGGCGCTCGTTTAAAAAATCATAATCGGAGACGTGAATCGTAACGATCTTATCCCCGCATTTTTTAATGAAATTCTCATGGGTGTCCCGTTCGACCATTAAATGGTTTACATCAAAGCAGATACCAAGACGTCTATCCGCTTCTATAAGCTCGAGAATATCATCAGCGCTGCCAATCAATGCCGCTCGGGGTTGGTTTTCCACTGCCACTTGAATGCCGAACTGCGATGCAAATTCCGCCAAAGTCGACATGGTATATTGCGCCTGCGCCATCCATAACGGACGGTCTTCGACCGAGACGGGTCCGTTACAGGTGTGAATGACAACGATCTCGCTTCCGACAAGCGCCGCCTTTTCAATTAGATGTTTATCAAGATCAACGGTATATTGGGATACTTTCTTATCGGGGTTGGCAGGATTTACCATATCGCTTGGACCAAACGGCAGGTGAAATGAACGAATTTTTATACCGTGGTCATCGGGTACTTTCTTAAAATAAGGATAATCTGCATCGAGGTATTCCGTCTTTAACAAAGAGAGCTCCATCATCTCGATGCCATTTTCAGCATAATCTCGCATCAATTCTTCGTTGATCGTCTTGCTACAGCTTGATAGACCGAGTTTCCACTTCATATTCAATCCCTCCAGATTGTTTCAATCATAACTACCGGCTTAGCCGGTAGTTTGCTCTGCGGCTGTAAGCCGCTGTTACTGGCGGGACTGAAAGTCCACCGAATAATCTGCCAACCGCAAGCGGACTCTTAGCCACCGCTAAAGCGGTTGGTTATTTTTTGCTTGCCTTGACTGGCTCACCCGTAAACGGGTCAACTAATTCTTTTATGCTCATTTGTTCGTACGCTAAATCTTCTTGTAATTGATTCCGTATATACTCTGCTATTGCCTTTTTATTCTTTCCTACGGTATCTACATAATATCCTCTACATCAAAACTCTCGGTTTCCGTATCGGTATTTTAGATTTGCGTGTTTGTCAAAAATCATTAAACTGCCCTTTCCCTTTAAATATCCCATAAAACTTGATACGCTTATCTTTGGCGGTATTGATACCAAAAGATGTATATGGTCGGGACAGGCTTCAGCTTCAATAATTTCTACACCTTTCCATTCACACAATTTTCTTATTATTTGTCCTATGTCGGCTTTTATCTTTCCATAGATTACTTGCCTTCTATACTTGGGTGCAAAAACTATATGGTATTTGCAATTCCACGCTGTGTGTGCTATACTACTTTTGTCGATTTTCATATTGACCTCCTATGTCTTTAATGCTTGTGGTTGGCAGACCTTTTGCATTATACCATAGGAGCCTCTTTTTTACTCATCGGCAAAAGCCTCTTTTGAACCACCTGCTTAGCAGGTGGTTTTCGTTATACAAGAAGAGGGCGACTCACCATCGAACATTGCCGATATCGAGTCGCCCTCTTTATTCATTTTTTCTGCTGCAATCAATGCGTGTTTTACGAGTAGCATATCCATCCAAGTTCGCTCGTCATACTCTGCCGGACGCCCGTTCTTGAGATAGTCTGCCACCGCCGCACTCATTACATCATATTTTGCGCCGTTGTACACATTTTGTACTGTTATTCGTGCCATTTGTAGCACCTCCTTTGCAGTACAACAACATACCACAAAGGTTTTCACAAGTCCAGCGAAAATAAAACTAATATTCAGCCAAAACTACCGCCGTCATTGCATATAAAAGTGTCATATGTTCATCGGTCAATCCAACAATCGGCACTCCAAATCCTGCGGAATTAAAATCTTTAAGCAACGAATCGAAATACGAATTATGACACTTCTCCGATAGAATACAGTACACGTCATATAACGATAATGCACCTTCTGCTGCTTTTAATTCTCCAATATCTTTGGCCATTTCAGAAATATGCGGTCTTTTTTCAAGGTATCGTTTTTTTCCAAAAGTGCGCTCACCCTCCACCGGAGAATGTTTGTCTTTAAGCACATTTAAATCGATTTTCAATCCAAGGTATTCATCAACAAGATGAGGGTTCTTTTTCACATATAAAAACTCTATCAGTTGCTCCAGCATATTCCGCATTATTAAATATCCGTATCGATGATAGAAATCTTTATTCCCACTCAAATCATTCAAGAACATAACATCATCAGCGAATTTTTTTATAAAGTTCATTTTGAAAAGATTAATGTTTTCTGTATCCGAACCTAATGATGCTATATGTTGTTGAACCGACATATTCAACGCCTTAGTTAAGGATTCAATTATTGCAACATCTATTTTTTTCATAATCTCCCAATAACAACTCTTTATTCTTCGTTGTTGATTTCCTCCAAAAATTCTTCTTTTATGACTTCAATCGCCTCTCTCCCAAACCATTGCAATTCTTGGTGCTTTGCGAATAATTCTTTAATATCTGCAATAAGTTTCATGGCATTTTTATAATCATTTGAAGATATTCTATTCATTAATCGTATACCTAATAGTGATTCTTCAATTGTTTTTGCGCCTATCTCCGCTTGACAAATAAACCCATCTATTTGAAGAATGGCCTTGCAGATAGACTTTTCCTTTATCACATCAGACACAGATGAGTTTGTATGTCGGCAATACCGATTAAATGAGGTTTTCATAAAATAGACATCACTCAAATAATCTAATGTGCACGCTAACACATTAAGTAACGCATCGGCTTCGAAGCGACCTTCTTTGATTGCTTCTGTTAATATGTTACTATTCGCAGTTATTTTTTCGCCGAGAGGGATTGTATGTTTAGAAATAAGATCAAAATATCGTTCCTCTTTTTCTTTGTCGAACGCAAATGCCGACGCTGTCAACAGCTCACGTTTTAGTGTGTAGTCGCCCGAGTTTATAATCAATTGGTAACATTCAATATTTAACTCTTGACATACATCCCAAAGTAATTGTCTGCACATATCGTCAAGATCAAGTCCCAAGGTTATGGATTTTACAAACGGAGCATTTATAAATATGGGCGTGTACGGTTCTTCGCCAGTATTTATAATCCGCCATTCTTCTTCATAACTCCAACACTTGTTTTTGGACAATAAGTAAGAGAATATAGATTTTATATCAACATCATCTGTTATTATATTTCCGCTTTCGTCTTTTTTGAAATAAGATAGGCCTAAATCCTTTAGCGAAACTGTTGGGCGAATGTTGGAATATTTAACTGGGTACATAAATCCAATAAAATCATTCATCTTTCCAAAATCATATTCCACACAGATTCCTGAATACGAATTTGCATAGTGTGACCACATAAGTTGATTATCCCAGCCGCTCGCACTAAAGCAAGTCACGGTTAACTTGGATAAGAAATCTTTGAGAAACGGAATGTAGATTTGATCCTTGGCCTCTGTCACCTTAACTTCTAAATTTTTTAACACGTCCTCCATATTGAGCGCATCAATTATTGTTTTTTCTTCGATATCAACATTTTGATAGTCTTTTATAATTAAAGCGAAGACCAAGAACGCATCCTTGTTGAGATATTGTTTAATATCAGCTGGACACTTATTGTAGAGTCTATTTAGGTTTCCAACTATAAATTGCGGTAATTGTGGTGTAGTGATATGCGCAATGAGACTCTGCCTAAATATGTATTTCTTCAAACCATTGAGTGAATTAATAAACCCTAATGTTTGCCCCAATAATCGTTGCTGTAATAAATATTTTATAACCAACTTTAAATTTGAATCTAAAGCCGAGTCAACTTGATTCAAAGCTAAATCAATACACTCGCTATAGATTTCCTCAACCGAAAAGCCAATCATGGAATCAAAGGGATCGTTCATTTGCAGAGGCGTGCGCGCGTAAACAACACCATGTCTGATATTCTCAATATCATATATGGTGGCAGCATCTCTCTTACATGCTCGATATTGATAAAAGCAGTTACCAGCCTTTGTAATATCCTCTTTCATTTTCGGAAATGAAAAATCACTATGTTTATCCATAGTTGCTCCTTCTTAAAAGGTTTTTTACCGTACTATTCCTCAATTTTGATGTATTCTTACTTAGATAAAGCGATAATAGCCACAACTAAAGCAGCAATAGAAATTGCGGTTGTAACAATATATCTAATCCATTCAATTGTATTAGTTCTGCAGTTTTCACGGATATACTTCTTTTTATGTTCAAAATAATTCTTTCCGTTATAAGTTAAAGATATGACCCAACTCGAATTACTTAATGTGCTGGTATCTTTTGCTGTTATGTATCCGTGTTTTAACAGTTCCTCAATTTCGATTGCACTATATTCGTTATCGGTAATAACAACTTCAGATACCACTCCGTAAAAAGTAAGGTCAATAATTCTCGAGAGAGTATCCTCTAATTTCTTATCTAAAAGCATACTTGCTTTATTTTTCATTTTATTTTCTCCTTTTTTCTTCTTGAAAATTTCTTTTTCATTAAACACTTGACATTCTACATTCTCCAAGTTAATATACACCAAACCTATCAATGAGGAGGAAATTTATGAAATTATTCAAAAAGGCTTTCATATTTTTTTGTTTTGTGTTATACTATAAAAGAATCGAGGTGATATCGTGAATCCGATCATTAAATGGCCAGGCGGCAAATCAAGAGAAATTGATAAAATTGAACATCTTATTCCTGATTATAAACGTTATGTTGAACCATTTTTCGGCGGCGGTGCACTGTTCTTTCATCTTGCACCTAAGTCTGCTGCAATTAACGATATCTCCGAGTCTTTAATTCAATATTATAAACTAATCAAAAATCAAGATAAACAACTTTATGATCTTTTGATGTGTTACAATAACAGTTTTAATAATATTGTATCTGTATGTAGCAAAGAAACTAACGAACTATTACATATCTTTTTCAAGTTAAAAGAAGGCTTAATTCAAAAGGACGAGTTGAGTTCCACATTAGAAGCACTGATTTCAAGTATGTCGGATAAAATAAACTCCGGTTTCAGTGAGAAACTTCTTTTAGATAAAGATGACTTCGACTCTTTCCTTCATCAAATGGTTGAAGACAAATTTGTCAGAACGGTTGCTAACTACAATAAAAAGCCATTCACAACAGAAGATTTGTGCGAGAACTTGATTACCGGATTTACAAGCGGATATTATATGTATTTCCGCAAAATCTTTAATGACATTAGTCTTGGCAGAATTACTGATCAATCTATTCAATATCAAGCTGCGAACTTCTATTTCATCAGAGAATATTGTTACGGCTCTATGTTCCGCTATAATGCCAAAGGCGAATTCAACATCCCCTATGGTGGTATGTCTTACAACAGAAAAGATATGAAGGCAAAAATCGATAATATGTTTAATAGGGAAATCGATCAATTATTTGCTAACACAGATATTCATTGCTCTGATTTTGAAGACTTCTTTGAAAATGTCAATCTTACAAGTAATGACTTCATGTTCTTAGATCCCCCTTATGATACAGACTTTTCCGACTATGAAGGCAAAGACTTTACAAAGTTTGATCAAGAACGTTTGGCGCACGCCTTAAAGAAAACACTTGCTAAATTCATTCTTGTTATTAAGAACACCGACTTTATCAACGGCTTATATGAGAAAGATTTCAACATTCTAAGTTTCGATAAACAATATACTTACAATGTTAGAAGCCGCAATGATAGAGACGTCGAACACCTAATTATTACTAACCTCTCGGTTTAAAGCCGAGAGGTTTTCTTATTTGTTTATCATTTTTTTGAGCTCATCTATTGATAAAACCGCATTTTTCTTTCTGTGTAACATGCAATGACAATTAGCGCATACAGGTTTAACTTTCTTTACTGCGTCCATAAGACTTTGTGCAGTTCCTTCGTCATCGTATTCACATATGGGATGCTCATGATGAATATGGATGAAAAGCCTTCCTATTTCTCCGTAATAATCTAAAAAATCAAAACCACACACATGGCATTTAATATGGCCATTTTTATCTCTATAATGTTCTATCGCATTTGCTCTCAACAAAGCTGAGCGTTGTTTCGCTTTGTAAATGCTTTCAACTGCTTTACCTTCGACAATAGTATTGTCTTCATTATAGGTTATGAGTTTCTTCTTACTTGTAGTAGAAGTATGTATCTTTTTAGCAATTTCCACATTTTCGTCATATTCAAAATCATTATCACAAATATATTCACATTGAGAAATATGGTCGTTGAGAAAAAGTATACCTTTATTATTTAAAGAAAAACCAAAGAGACTTTTAGTTGTATATTTGCCGAAATCATTCGTTGCGCTATGTGATCCAGTTAAATTCCTTATAATTTGAGTGAATTTAGTGTCTTTTCTCCCTTTAAGTATTTCGGCATCTTCTCCTTGAGGATTAAACATTTTTACAAGTTCCTGTCTTATTACTGCAGTTGAAGCAGTGCCGAATTTGCGAACTATATACAATGCTGGGATTAATATATCGTTTTCGCTTATTCTACTCATTTACTCTTCTCCCTCATAATACTCTAATTGCTCTTTCATTGTATCATAGTACTTTTCACTTACTTCAATAGGTTCAATGAAATCTTTTTCATCGTCGGGAATATTCAAGTATTCTCCATTGACCTTTATGCCTCGCCACCACATATCTCTATGCTCGTACAATACAGGAGATATTTTGAAAATAATCTCATTATTCAACAAATACATCCGTATGTAGTTCCAATATGCAGAATTGTCCTCATTATCCTGATTATAATCCTGACAATAATCAATAGCGAACAACCCCCAACACTCGTTAATAAACGGGTCGATTACATTATATATGAATTGTAATGATGTCAAATGGGAAACAGAGCTGTCTGCTGGTGGAATACCGAAATGTTGAATACAATTACGTATATTTCCAAACTTATTAAATTCAGTAAAATCAATAGATTTCACATTGTTTACCGCCCACAACGTATCAAGAAGTGAACTCCACTCTATTGTATGCCCTTTTTCCGAAAGTTTGGAAATAGTTAATTCATCTATAATTTCATTTGTATTGTTTTTTGTAGGTTTAGGAAGTTTATCAAAAACAAGCAAAGGATGTTCTTCAGCAATTCGAGCTTTTATCAGAATTTCCATAGCATGTGCAACTTGCAATATTGATAATTCTGCCCATTTATCTGTTTGGGGTTCTATTCTATTGGCATGAGATAAAGCTGCCAAACCCAATTCACGCATATCGTCTGGAATGCTTTTTAATGTTTCTAACATATCATTACAAATCCTTGATTCTGTTTTCTGCGGCATAGAAATAGTCTTTTTCAATTTCTATACCAATAAATTTTCGATCATTTTTCAGAGCTGCCACACCGGTTGACCCTACACCCATAAAAGGATCTAATATCACATCTTTTTCATTAGAAGCAATTTTAATAATATGTTCTAATAATTTTACTGGCTTTTGCGCTGGGTGCTTCGGATCAGACAATCTTTCCGGCCGCATACATATCGGACTTTCAAAAAAATTATGCATTTCATTTTGATTGCTGAAATTCCATTTATGCCCTTTGTTCCACATGCAAGCAATCATTTCGCAACTATTAAGAAATCCGTTTTTAAAGATTTTGGGCGCAGGATTGGTTTTATGCCAAACAAAAAATTGGAAAGTATCGAATTCACTGTCAAACGCTTCGTGCCATTTTCCGATAAGGTTATAGCTGGTAAAAACAAAAATATTTCCATCAGGCTTTATGATGCGTTTGAAGTCTGCAACCAACGCAGAAGGATCAATTGGATTTAAATCCCATTCGGCAAGATCGTTATTTAATGCACTTCTCCCTGGGAGGTCAATGTTGCCGGTGGAATACTGTGCTATGTTGTATGGAGGATCTGTGAGGATCAAGTCAATACTATGATCAGGTATTTGACTTAAATAATCCATACAATCGCCGTTCACAACGGTGTATTTCTTTGATTTGATTTTTTCAACCTTGTACATATCAACTATTAATACACTTGTTAATCATTTCAACGATTCGGTCGTTTAATCCGATTTCTTCCAAAGCTTCTTTGTAAATATCCTCAAATTCTTCAAAAGAAATACCATCAGGGAGAATTTTTGTCCAAAGATTTTTGCCAATTAAGAACATTTCGGGATATGCTAAATGCTTTTTAACAGCACCTTTCCAAGTATTGCCTTCTCCGTCTTTGTTGTAGAGAGTAGCAAAATAGGCCTTGCAGTTCTCAATACCCATATCCACATAAATGGTAAGAAGTTTTTCAACATTTGAGGGAGCGTTAGAACTATCGAGATCTCCTCCAGCTTTAAGTTCCATAACATTCCATTCTGCACCGTCAAAGAAAGCCAAATCTACCGGCTTAGAATAAATTGCGGTGGTACGGTACTTTTCAGAAAGAGGAAGAAGGTGCTCTTTAATGCTGCTTTGGGTAACGCCACTTTCTATGCGCATTTTACCTGCACCCCTCGCCTCGTTGTTAGCTCTAAAAGCAGAAATTTCTCCGCGAAGATTGCCGTTATGTGTATCAACATCAGTAACAACAATCTGCCCTGATATTCTTGTTTCGTCAAAGTCGTGCGGAAGGTTTCGGGGGTTAACGATAGTGGGAACGTTTTCCTCACCAAATTTCAGCCTTGCAATACGCTTTGCACAAGTTTCAATTGCGAAACCACTTTTGGACTCAAAACTGCTAACGAAAACCATACTTGCTGTTATATTCTCATCCATCTGACTGAGAAGAAAATTGTTTACTTTTCTTTTATAGTTAGCCGCAAAATCCTTTTCAATCAAATCGGTAAGTTTAGAAAATTCTTCAAAAACAATCTGTTTGATAGTATTTCTCATAGTTATGTACCTCCAAAGTATAAAATCTCATATTATATTCTAACATATTTCGCTAATTCTCGCAATAGTCATACACCATTTATTATGCAACAACCGAATTAACTGCCGGTAATAAGAAAAAGCAAACTAACAACAAGGAAAGAAAAATACAATTAATCAGACATATTACCTTTTTGCCTTTTCCCTTCAAATATCCAGAAACGCCAAAAAGAACACTCAACAAAATAACAAGTCCAATAAAAATACAAACTAACACTGTTGTGGTGATCAACTTAGAAAACTCTATTAAAATTGCAATTGCGCTTACTACAACTGCACCCGATACAACTAAACAGTTAAATAGGTTATCATAACAATTTTCAGCAGCAATAACGTCGCTCTTCTTAACCATATTCTCATCAATTTTTATGCATCGCATCTCGGCAATAACATATATGATCAAATATATCAGCATGGTCAAAAGGAAGGCTGCTATACCAGATTCAAATATGTATATGTTTGTGACTCCCAAAGAAGCGGTGCGAGAAACTTCCAAAAAAAATTGCTCCAAAGAATATTGCAAACACATACATTATTTTAAAAACAATGTTCACTCTTTCTTTGCGCGTGTCAACAATTCGCTTGAATTCTTCGCTGTGCATACTTATGGGATCGTTTGTAGCAGAATCTTTTCTTTTAACCTTAATTTTTGTTCTGCATTGACAGCATTTTTTCATATAACATCCTCCTAATATGATTTGTATTATTTTCTCATATTGTCTGTACAATAAAACGGACTTTTATAATATCATTTTAATGTATGTTATTGGTTTTTGCAATCTTTTGTATTTCTTTGTCTACTGCGGCTCAAATTTTGACAGTAGAAAGAACTTGACTTTTTATCGTTTAGAGTTATCATACAGACAATAGAAAACTCCTCGAACGGCGGTTTGTTCGGGGAGTATTTTTACGACCACATTTCATCCCACAGTCACTTTCGGAACACATGGAAACAGTGGAGACAAGCGGCTCAAAGAGCAAGTGATTTCCAGACGAAAGGGCTACAAATTGCCCGAAATGCCGTAAAAAATGTTCTATGAGCTATTTGGGATGTCGATGCCGCAGGTTCGAACCCTGTCACTCCGACCATAAAAAGAAGCTCTCCTCCGAGAACTTCTTTTTTATTACCTAATTACTACGAGAACCTGCGGCATCTTGCGGATCCCTCCCCGAATAGCGAAACCCGATGAGTTAAAACTCATCGGGTTTCTTTTCAGTTGCAATAAGCTTTGATTGCTTTTGAAATGAATTCTGCGGTACGGGCATCTATGATAATATAATCTGTTTCAGTATCCATAATTGTTTTGGCTTGCTGTGGTGTTATTTGTTCGTAAGTAGCATTATTCCCACCATCCTGACAAGCAGTCAAGCCAAACAACGAAAGCGATATGAACAGCATTAAAACAAGTCCTCTCAGTTTTTTCATAGCATCCGACTTCCGAAAATAATTATTTACAGACTTTGCAAGAGTATTCTGGGACAGTTCGTTCGTTGATGACCGATTCATAGAGTCGCCAGCCGCCTGCCAGGTTATAGCAGTCGTAGCCGTTGCCTGTAAGAATACGGCAAGCAAGGTAGGAACGAAGTCCCGAATGACAATGAACGTAGACGGGTCTATCTTTTGGGATTTCATTTATTCTTTGACGCAGGGAGTCAAGCGGAATGTTGACAAAGCCGTCGATCTTGCCCTGCATTACCTCAAACGGTGTACGGGTGTCAAGCAGGAACACACTGCCGTCGCGGGGGAGATTTTCCACGTCGTTCCAGAAGAACTGTTTGAGCTTTCCGCTGACGATATTTTCGGTAACGAAGCCCAGCATATTGACGGGATCTTTGGCACTGCCGAAAGGCGGCGCATAGCACAGTTCAAGGGTGGTAAGGTCGGTAATTTTCGCACCGAAACGGATGGCGGTGGCAAGCACGTCCATGCGCTTGTCCACGCCGTCAAATCCGACGATTTGCGCACCGATGATCTTCAGTGTTTTCTTATCCCACAGCGCTTTTATTGACATCTGCGCCGCACCGGGATAATAGGTGGCGTGGGATGCCGAATAGGTGTAGGTCTTATCGTAATCAATGCCTGCCAACCTGGCCGCTTTTTCGTTAAGCCCCGTGGTGGCAACCGTCATGTCAAAAAGTTTAAGCACCGCAGAGCCTTGCGTGCCGGTATAAATGCTCTCGCATCCTGCGATATTATCGGCGGCAATTCTGCCTTGCTTGTTGGCAGGACCTGCAAGCGGAATAAAGGCAGGCTTCTTTGTGAGAAAATCCTCCACCTCGACCGCATCACCCACGGCGTAAATATCGGGTATATTAGTCTGCATTTTGTTGTTTACAACAATGCTTCCGCGCGGATTAAGTTCTATTCCTGCTTCTTTTGCGATAGCCGTCTCGGGACGGACGCCCACCGACAGTATGATCATATCGGCGGTAATCTCACCGTTTTGCAAAATGACGGTATTTCCGTTGATCGCCTTTACGCCGTTGTTCAGGTGCAGATCAATGCCTTTGGATTTGATATAGCGGTGAACGTCCGCCGCCATATCAAAGTCGAGGGGCGCTATCAGATGGTCGGCAAGTTCGACGATGGCAACCTTTAGCCCTGCTTCGACTAAATTTTCCGCCATCTCAACACCGATATATCCGCCGCCGATCACCACAGCCGAGCGCGGCTTTGCGGTATCAATATAGTTCTTGATCTTTAAGGTATCGGGAATGTTGCGAAGGGTGAAAACATTGCTGCCGTCAGCACCGTCAATGTTCGGCCGTATCGGCTCGGCGCCCATAGACAAAATGAGGTTATCGTAGGTTTCTTCATAGGTTTCGCCCGTGCGAAGATTTTTGACAGTTACAGTCTTGGTATCGGGATCGATCTTAACCGCCTCGTTTAACACTCTGACCTCGATATTAAAACGAGCCTTGAAGCTTTGGGGCGTTTGGAGAGTCAAGTCCGCGCGGTCGGTGATAACACCGCCGATATAATACGGCAGACCGCAGTTGGCAAAGGACACGTATTCTCCGCGCTCCAAAATAATGATTTCGGCTTTTTCATCCAGTCTGCGAAGCCGCGCCGCCGCCGTTGCGCCGCCTGCAACACCGCCTATGATAATGGTTTTCATCCTTTTCACCTCTTTACAGCAATTTTTATATAAATATTATACCATTTTCCCCGGCTTTTCTCAATCCCTTTTTCTTTGTTTACTGCGGTGCATACGGGCAGGTTGCAATATCGCCAAGTTTGTGGTACAATTACCATACGGTGAAAGCCGTATTCATTTTTTGGGAGAATGCTGTTTGAACAAGAACAACACCTTGGAGATTGTATTGTAAAAGAGAGGTGTGCAAATACATCTCGCAATCCTCTCGTATTTTGAGCGTCACAACTATGAAAGGATTTAAAAATGGAAAATTTGACGATACGTTTAGAGACCGAAAAAGACTACAGAGCCGTAGAAGAACTGACCCGCGGGGCATTTTGGAACGTCTACAAGCCCGGTGCTGACGAGCACTACTTCGTTCACATGATGCGAAATCACCCCGATTTCATACCGGAGCTTGCCTTTGTGCTGGAGAAGGACGGCAAGATCATCGGCAACATCATGTACACCAAAGCTTGGC
>JAZQAE010000025.1:0-16705 GCA_045544995.1 Eubacteriales bacterium | reverse complement strand
ATACTGCGGAGTAATAAGGTAATAGGTTCCAGCCAAAGCTACTACCGCACCCAAGACCGCCGCAACACAGAGAACCCAAAGTTTTCTCCAAAGCGCCTTCCAAAGCCGTTTTAGATCAACTTCAACTGTTTCATTTTTTTTGTTAATTTGATCGTTCATGACTACCTCTATTTTTTAAAAAAAGTATATAATTTATCAATTAATTATAGCACGATTCTTTTTCATAGTCAACCGTGTTCGGAATTTTTGCGGTTCCTCACGTATTTTTTCAATACGCAAATCAAAAAGACTGCTCCAAAACCGATCAATGCGCCTAAAAAATCAATCAATACATCTGAAACCGAACTGGTTCGCTCAAAAAATTTCTGTATAAACTCATCGGTTACTGCAACGGAAAGCGTGTACAATAAACCGTAACCGCGCAAAGGCTTATCCAACGTCTTTGCAAACCAGCAAAGCAACAACGCCAATACAAAAAACTCAAATAAATGCGCCGCTTTTCGCACAAGATAATCCATCAGTTCTGCATTTTGACCAACCAGTCGTTCTAAAATGGGTTGAAACCAATTTAAAAATAAGTCGCTGTCCTGACGGGAGTCTTCAATTCCTTTGAAAGAATTTGAAAAAATAAATGCGGTAACTGCCGCAATCAATACCCCCGGTAAAATTGCTTTTTTCTTTTTCATTCGCCCACAAACAAATTCATTCATGCTTTACGTCGATCTTCCAGAGATCACCCAACTTACGATCATATTCTTCCGGAATAATTCTGTCCAAACCACTTCCGTTCGTAAAGGTCATCTCGCCAAAATAAATGGTGCCGTCGACGTTATAAAGATCTACTCTGACATGTGCAAAGCCCGTGGATAAAACCCGTGCAATCTCTACCATCTTTTCGAAATTCGGAGGACACGGAATGGGATCTTTATAGACTCCATATCGTTCTTGATTCCATGGTTGCAGTTTCCATTCCAGATCATAAACGTTACGGGTATGGGTAGAATAACGTCCCATATCTACCCAACAAAAATGAGGTTCTCCATCAAAACACAAAAATTTATAATCCTGCAATTCTTTTTGCGTCGTTTCCAGATACTTTTCAATGATAATCCGTCGTTTGATTTTTGAGTAGTGCAATTCCAGCCCGGTATTATAGGCGTAATCTGTCGCCATCCAATCATCGAACATCTGTTTTGCACGTTTCAAATCCAGTTGGCTTTTGTCCTTAACGATATAGTTGGTTCCGCTTCCATGATTTGTTTTCATAACGAACTGATCCGGCAGAACGGAAAAATCAATTTCATCAAAAGAATCATAAACCCCCAATAATGGGATCAAATACTGCTCACCGATTTTATCCGCCACCCATTGGCGTACCGCATATTTATTTGCAAGTTGAACCTTTCTCGGATCATCATTATATACCTTTTCCCACTGCATCTTTTCGGTATATGTTTTCAGATTATTCCAATCTAACGGATGACCGATCCTTTTTTCATAAAGATTTTCCAACGTTGAAAGTTGCTTATTAAACGGCATTTTTTTAATGCGTTCAATCTGCCGGATCCTCTTCTTTCTTTTTAGATGAGCATAGTAATCATATAAATGCGGAAATTTTCTTTTCAATGCACTCAACATCGTTAAATCTCCTAATCTATTTTATCTACAAGTTTTCGTTTGATCGTTCTTAAAATATCGTAACCACCATATTTTCTTGAAACATATCCGAATCCTTTTTTTCTGTAATCTTCCCAAAAAGATTGCCGTGACGGAGGAAACGCCGTCGGTTTCCTTAGGCCGGAATGAATAGGCGGAGTTGCAGCGGTATCCAGAATTTCTAACGTCTCTTTCACCTCATCAAATAAACATCTTGCCTTTTCATTCCGAATCAGCACCAAAGAGACCCCTTTATGATCGTTAAACTCGGGAGCGGCCTCATCAATTCCCCAATAGTCTCCAATGGTGAAATCGGATAGCCGATCCATCGTCGCATAAGGACAGGTATAACAACTCTTTCTCAAACATTCATTTGTATAGAAAAGATTTGTATATCTTTTGCTATACACCACCCTGTTATCAAATACAAGTTCTTCGACGTGGGATTCCCATGAATGATTTCGTTTATCTCTGAATTCAAACGCCGTCACCGTGCCCTTATACTTTGCTTCCATAAAAGCGATATAATCTTTCCAAAAAAGCGGACCGGGTACACCGTGACACACAAAATCGCACAAATACAGATTATCGTATTCCCGACCCAAGGCATAGTAAACCGCCGCCACCTGGCAAGGAGTTCCGGAGAACAAAACCATTCTCCCACTCTTTACATCGGCAAACAGCTGCTCCCAGAGTTTCGTCGTATCACTTTGAACGTATTTGGAGCCACACATTTTATTACGTTCCGCTTGACTTTCTGCCCGTAAATGAATGACATTAGAAGCCCCCTCGAGCACTGCGCCATATACAACGCCACCATCTTCAAGTACGGCATTGCTGAGTGCAACGAATACTCCGCCGGAACGGCTGTTCATCCGCACTTTTTCATCCTGAACTTTTACAGCATATTGTGCGATCGCTTTTTTAGTTTCCGGTTTCTTTGCACTTTGCAGATGGCAATGCTCTACACACTTGCCGCAATTGACACATTTATTCTGGTCAATCTGCGGAGCCAAAAAACCTTCTTCATCATAAGAATATTCGATGGCTTTTACAGGGCAAACCGCTCCGCAAACACCGCAACCGGTACAATATTCTTTTTTATCCGTCGCAATATGACTCACTTTTTAATCACCATTTTCATTCTTTTTAAGCCGCCCATCAAGGCCGTGCGATCAAATAACAGTGCACTTCCACCAAGAACGGCGAGGGCAAGTATTCCGACAACACAAGCCAGCACGGCCCACTGAATATAATTTGACACGTCCCAGGCGAAAGCGCCGCCCAAAAAGGTGATGATACAGAAGCATGCAATCATCGTAAGCCATCGCTTCAAGGAATTCCAAACAGGAAGCCCCGTCACCCTCTTAGGAATAAAAAACAGCAAATCAATATCTCTGTATAAATTCGAAACAAGTGCGCCGAGCAAAACGCCCTCAATCCCCCAAAAATAGCCAAAGATACAACCAAACACCACCATCAAAGCGCCTTGCACGGTGGTTTGTACCCTCGATTCTTTATAAAGTCCTGCCGCCACTAAAAGCATTGACATAGGAGACTTTATATTATAAAAGAAAGCATTAATGACGATCAAAAAGCCAATCGCAGGAACATAGTATTCCGCATCGGTAATTCCTGTTGTGTAGATTTTGATAAACGGCATAATGGTTACCATCGCCACCGAGTAAACCCACGTCATCAAACTCAAATAACCCAATTCAAACTGCTGATAGGATCTTCTCAGTGTTTCCGTTTCTTTTCTGGCAATCACGTCGCCAAACCCGGCAGATAATCCTCCGGAAAAAATACTCATCACACCATGAAGTCCCGTAATGACCATGTTATAGACGCTAAACACGCTGACCAATAAAAGATCTTTTACAACCAATGTAAGGATGACGACCGGCGCCCCCGTATGAACGGCGCCCAGGATTTGCATATACATTGCGTCCCATCGTTTATTCAAGGCGTCCTTTTGCGGTTTCGCCTTATAGTTGATTTGCGGATAGCGTTTATGGACGTATAACATCAGAATCAAACTTCTGGCGAAAATAGACGTCAGTGCAACCGCGCGCAGAACAACGATGCTGACGTTAAATTGAGCAAGGAATACAATGATTCCTGTATTAAGCACCACGTGAACGATGGAGGCCAGCGAAATAATATAAGTCTTTTGGTCGGCGGATAACAGCGACCGATATTTCGCCAATGTGAAAAATTCTAAAACGCTGTTGGCACCAAGGATAAACACCAGCAAGACCACTTCTATATTTGTAAGGCTCTGGTTTTCGACCAAAAACGGATACCCTATTGCCAATGCCGAAATCAAGGCCAAAAATATCCATCCTGCCTTCAGATAAAAATTCTTCGCCGCCACAACTACGGAACTGATTTCCGCATAATCCTTTTTCGCAAGCGGTTTATATAAGGCAAACACCGTTGCTCCGGATAATCCAGCTTCCACAAGATTGAAGTAAGTTATAAACTGCGTAATAGAGGAAACAAGGCCGTTGATCTCAGAAGAATAGAAGGTGAGCATCACTTTTGGCGTAATAAATCCCGCCAAAAACAGCACCAATTGATATAACGCCGTCGTCATCGTGCTATATGCAAATTTTTTGGTTCTGGATAATTCTCCCGACATTACTCCTCCTCTGAGATTTTCTTTAATATCTCAGTTCCTCTCCTTCTCATCATCTCAAGTCTTTCTTCATGCTGATCCGTATAGATCGACGCTTCACAATATCGGTCAACCTCCGTACAAGCAGGCGTAACGATTCGGTCTGTTAACTCGAAACTCTCTAAAAGTTCCGTCACCCGACTGCTTGTACTTTCATACAACGTAACAACAAACGGCTTTTTATTAATTAAGGAAAAAACCGTTCCGTGAAATGAAGAAGTAATAACAAACGAAGCATTTTCAAATAAGGTCAAAAACTCTCGCGGACCTGCATTTCTGATTATTACGTCCCCTATCGACGTACTCTGCTCGGACAAAAGTAAATTCACCACTTTAATCCCATACTTCTTCTTGATTTGATCCACAATTCGTTCGATTCCAGCAGGAAATGAAACGAAATAACATAAAATATACGGTTCTTCTATTTCTTTTGGCGCAGAAGCAGAGTGCCACTCTTCGCCGGACAGCAACAAAGTCGGATCGGGGGCCAATTCAGCATCAAGATCCATTTCTTTTAAAATTGAAAGGGCTTGTCTTTCCTGGACGGTAATGGGAGCAAACCGCTGTACACGCCGTTTGAACTCTGCTGTATATTGTTGCGGCATTTTTTTTAAACCAATGCTGGCAGCATACGTTGCAATTTTTGCGTTTGGATATCGATCTGCAAAGGTACAATAAAACGTACGATCAAAGGAAATCTGCGGATTCCACACCTGATCGCTTCCGGAAATATAGATATCACATACCGGAGGATCTGCCTCAATTTCCTCATCATTTCTATAATATCCTAAAAAATCAAAAGTCTCATCCCGAAAGGCGTAAAAACGTTCCGTGCTTTTTTTAAATTCTTTAAAATGAAGTAAAGATTTCAAGTTCAAAAAGGTTCCCTTGATGCGCCAAGGATGTTTACAAACGTTATATGTCTTCTTTGAGTTCTTCGGTATATACTTAATGATATGCGCCTCGTGACCCATTTCACAAAGCTTTGTTTTCAAGGCATAGGCTTGCAGGACAGCACCATAATTCTTGCCGATCTTTGTTACGATCCCTATCTTCATATCAACATTAACTTTCTTCTCTCAAAATTTTTGTATAAGCCAACATTATACCAAACATCACGAAAAAAACAGATTCTGCAAAACCTGTCTGGTTCGCAAAAGCCAACGAAACGTAAGCCACACACCCCGCCTTTATACAGGCATTTTCATTTCTATCTAATTTCCCTTTAGGGATGGAGAGAAATGCATTTTTAATCAAGGCAAAATAGGAAAGCATGGAAAGCAATCCAAAACGAACTAAAAAATTGATAACCGCACTATGCGGGAGGAAATATCTTCCATGACTGCTCACGTCACGGTAATAGTTATAAACGCTTCCGTAAGGGGCGCCGACCAGCCAGACTTCCCCGAAATGACTCAAATAGGATTTCCAAAGGAGAAAGCGCACATTTTGCCCACCGGAAGTATCGTCACTGAAACGCCCCAGCATTGACTCAACCACAGGCCAAGCCACAACGAGTAATGCCACCACTGCAATCAAGACAATCAAAACTTTAACAATCAAGTTCTCATCTTTCTTGGCAATCCAAAAATAGGTAAATGCAGAGAGGATCAGCATCAAGATCAGGCTTCTTGAAAGTCCCGCTATTCCCAAAAAAGCAAAGGTTGCAAAAGCGATTACAATAAAATTTCGCTGCCTTTTCGTCATATCTTTGGTCATCGAAAAACCCAACCAACTGACACTGCCGATTCCCATGACACCAATATTCCAAAGACCACCACCGAAAACTACATCACTGCCCTCGATGGTGCTCTGCCGTACTCCTAAAAGTTCCGGATGGGCAATCACCATTAATACCGCCGGCACGAATAACATAAAGGCGCTGGAAATTATACATTTTTTAATCGTTTCTTTTCTGGTTGAAAACAAGGCGATCATCAAGACCACCGTCATATTTCCAAACCACGTATTTATCTGAGAAAAATAATAGCTATAGGCATCATGGGTTCCTTGCGCCACCGGGATCAAATGATTGCGGCTTAAGATGGTAAAATCCATCGTCTCGAAGAAGACCGCCAAAATATTGATCACGACACACAACGGAATAATCAACGCCGGGCTCAAAAAGCGATAACGTGATTTTTTAGAAAGCACGTGCAGCGCCAAGGGGATAAACATCACCAAACCAAACAACGTGACTAAATTATAAATCAACACCCATAAAAACTCCAACGCCGGGACCAGATAAATAAAGTAATTATAGATTGATCTATAGACTACGCAAGCGCAATACAACGGCAAAGCATTTTCTATTGTATATTTATTAATTACATATCTCTTCATTGATTGCATAAACCTTTATTTGAACAAATGATAAAATTTCCCCTTTTGCACCCAAACCTTAAACCAAAGGGCATGATAAAGTACGCTGATTCTACCACTCTTGATGATTCCATGGATCGTCCTTTGATATCTGCCAACGATGGAGGGCAATTCGATGGATGCAATCTTGGATTTCAAAAGGGCGTCCTTGATCCATTCTACACGTTGCCGTTTTTCAAAGCCCATCTTGGGTGAAAAGGAAAGTTCCAATGATTTAATTACGTTGCAGACGTACTCCTTCGTAACCATGTCTCGAATTTCATGATCCGCTTCATTCCACGTCAAGATGGTCTCTTTTCTCGTTTCATAAAGACCAATGACCGCATCAAGATAGTCCACCGGGTATTTTTGCCATTCCTTTTGCAGGTCGTTCACATAATAGGTATACAGTACGTCTTCAATGAAATGTACCTTTTTGGCATGACACATATAACGAGCAATAAATCCCTCGTCCTGATGACGGCGCAACGGAGGATATTCCAGCCCGTGCTCTTTGATCACCTGCATATCAAAAAACTTGTTCCACGGTGCGCCCTGAATGCCAAATTCAGAGTCTATAATCATATAAGGAGGGTAGTATGAGCGGATAGTTTCTCCGTCTCTTGCAGTCTGCTGATACCGCTTTACATTCAGTTCTTTTCCCCATTGATTAACTCTTTTAAAGCCAAACACCACCAGATCAAAAGAATCCTCCTGCATGGCTTTTACAAGGATCTCAATCGCCTGTGGAGCCAGATAATCGTCTGCATCCGGAAAATAAATATATCTTCCGGTGGCATGTTCAATTCCATAATTTCTTGCCGGTCCCGATCCACGGTTTTCGGTATGAAGTGCCCGTACACGTTGATCTTTCTTTTCCAGGTTCAGACAATGCTCATAACTATCATCCTTAGAACCGTCATCTACCAAAATAATTTCAATATTCGGGTAGGTCTGATCCATTAACGACTGTACGCACGTTTCGATCTTATCCCCCATGTTATAAACAGGGACAACTATACTGACTTTTTCCATTTTTCTTTCCTTCTTCAAACAAAAAGAGAATTTACCGTCTGATCATTCCTCGAAGTTTACTGCAAAAAACGATTGGCCCTGTCATTCCGGCCTTCAAAAACGGAAGCAAGATTCTCGCCTTTCCCATCATGCTTCTCTTATCGATACCAAATGACGGAATTGTCAACGCCTGATACTCCTTCATCCGGTCAGCAATTCTTTCTTTTTGCTCTTTTCCTTGATATAATTGCGTAATTCGGTCCATTGAAACGATAGTCGCCACCACATTTAAAGCATTAAACGTATCGGCAAAAGTTTCAAGGCGTCCTGTATCTTCCGTCAAATACTGCTTCAGTTCCTTGACCGCCTCACCCCAAGGATCAGCAACCGGCAATTTCGACTGACTTCCTTCATGGTTAACATATGTATAGACCGGCTTTTCATCAATAAAATCAATGCTCTGCGCCGCCTCAAAAAGCCTGAAACCATACAGTGATTCTTCACCGATTTCCAGATCAGAATACATAATATGATGTGCCTTGAGCAGATCCATACTTACCGCTTTTCGCACTCCGCCCCAAGGAGCCTTTCCGGTCACCATTGCGCGCTGAAAGAAATCCTTGCTTTTTTGTTTGTATCGAGACATCCGTTCCGTCTTCAATAATTTTCCGTTCGTATCAACCTGGAAAACGTCCACAAAAACTACGTCGGCCTTTTCCGCCTTTGGTTGAAGCAAATGAAAATACTCCGGATCCAGATAGTCGTCTGCGTCCAAAAAGACGGCATAGTCGCCTATAGCTGCTTGAATTCCGGCGTTCCGGGCTTTGCCCGGCCCACCTTTTTTCTGTCGAATCCCTTTGATCCGCTCATCTTTTTCCTCATAAACACGGATAACATCCCAACTATGATCCGTAGAACCATCATCCACTAAAAGCAATTCCCACTTGGTGTAGGTCTGCGCCAGTACACTTTCAATACACTGTTTTAGAGTATTTTCCGCATTGTATATTGGCACAATGACTGAGATTACCACAGTATTACTCTCCTCATTTTTAACTTTTTGAAATTTTATAGAACCACAATTGCATCATTCTAAATGCTGTTTTTTCTGTTCAATTTATTTTTTGACCAAACTCCTGTTACGAAGCTTATGATACACTTTAAAAAGGACGTTTACACAATCATAATTTAAAGAAAGCAAGACAGCCATCAATTTTCTGTTCGCTTTGATTGGAGATTTCAAAAGAGTCCATAAAGATTTTCTCAATTGTGAAGTGAACTCTTTAATGATCTTTCGTTCCTCTTCCTTGGTGTAGAACCCCTCAGCAAATCCCATATACGCAATGCGAAACAATAACGAAAACGGAGAACGCGCTTTTTTGATTTTTGCATAATAAATCAATTTTTCGTCCCCAATTTCACTGCAAAGATCGTAAAGAATATCACTGGCCAGAACTAAATCATAATCTTTGGGTTTAAAAGGTGCAAACGACGTGCTGTCTTGTGTCTGCAGGTAGTAATAATAAATCTGATTGCTATCCACAAAACGAGTTGCATGGGACAAAGCAACAAATTTATAATCAATGTCCTCATAGAAATGACCATTTCTGAATTCGTAAAACTTCAGCAACTCCGCTTTGAACAAACATCGGCAGGTGGAATATCCATTCTTTTTGGTGGTAATCTCCATGTAATAACGCAAAATGTCCAAACCATCTTTAACTACCAATTCTTCCTTGGGTTGCTCCACCGCAACACCCAAAACATAAACCGATTTAATGGCAATACTGGACACATCTGCGTCATATTCTTCTATCAGTCGATAAAGATACTGATACATCCCACAATCAATATAATCATCACTGTCAACAAAGCCGATGTATTCGCCCCGCGCATACTTCAGGCCTAAATTTCTCGCACTGCTCTGACCGCCGTTCTCTTTATGAAAAGAATATACGTTTTCATATTTTTCAGCATATTCATCACAGATCTTGCCACTTTGATCTTTAGAGCCGTCGTTCACAAGAATAATTTCTATGTTTTCATACTGCTGGTTCAATATAGAATCGACACAATTATGCAAAACATTTTCCACATTGTACACGGGAACAATAACGCTGATTAACGGATTGCTCATTGATGCTCCTCTTTTTCCCTCTTTATCTCCGGTAAATCGAAGTAACTTCCCAATTCAAAGTCAAAACTGTCCGGTGTGTACTGAACGCATCCGCTCCACGGATAAAAGGTTAATTCCCCAATATATACACGTTGATTTAGACTATAGAAATCTACTCTTACGAACGGGAAATCCTTTGAAATTTCACGTGAAATCTCTATCATTTTTTCAAGTCCGAACGGTTTTGGCACATCGCCGTCACAAACGGGACAGTCACTGACTACGTCAAGTTTTTTCCAGTCAAGATCATAAAAACTGCGTCTATGATCCGAATGTCTGTCTGTATCAACCCAAATCACCTTGGGTTCCCCATTAAAACACAGAACCTTATAATCGTTCAGATCCTCTTTTTGCGTTCCGTCCTTGGATACCAGAAGTTCCTCAACAACGATTTTAGGTTCAATATTTTCATAGGCCCATTCTCGACCGACAGAGATGGTGTTGACTTCATTCCACAAAGAAGCCTCTTCCGCCATCTGTGCCACATCCATCTCTTCTTTGCTTTTTACAAACAAATTAGTTCCGGAACCATTGTTGCACTTTATGGCAAAAGCCTCGGGTAGTTTATCAAAATCTATCTCCTCGAAACGATCACAAACCTGATACAGTTTCGGCACATAGTCACCATATCCTTTTTCCTCTAAGTAAAACCTGATTCGGTACTTATCTGCGCATTGTGTCATGAGAGGAATTCGATAGTTCAATTTATACCACGCAAGTTTTTCAGTAAACCTTTTAGGGTTCTTTAAATCAGGCCATCTCCCTAAAGAGGCAAAATACTGCCACTTCACAACCGTTTCGTCTGAAAACAAATCAAGAATTGGGTATAAACGACGTCTTAGCTTTACACTCATTAAATCTTTTATACTCATATTTCTCCCCTATCATTTTCTCAAAAAAGTCTTATAGAGCCAATGTTGCACTTTGACCGGCATTAAAAACATCACGATCTGTGCCATCGCAACAATAATATAGTCCATCCATGAAGAAAAGCCCATTTTTCTGAATTTTCCAATTGTTTGGATATAGGTAATGGTATTTTCCCAACTTTTACGTCGCTTAGCAAGAGAATCATTTGATCTGAAAAATAGCAACGATTCCTCAAGATTTCCGGCAATACACCCGGAAAACAGCATCCTCCCAAAAAGATCCACGTCTTGATTTCTTCTCAGATCGCCGTATCCACCCACGGAAAGGACTTTCGATTTCTTATACATCACCGTTGGATGATTAAACGAACTGCGCCGTTTTGAAAACGCATAAATCTCCCGATGCTCTGTCGGCACAACACGCCTGGACACTACTTCTTCCGGGGTACTATAAAATTCGTCCACTGCCGTACCCAATAAATCCAGCGCAGGGTTTTCCTCAAACTTTTTCAACTGTTTTTCAAACCGATCCGCCCTTGCGATATCATCAGTATCCATCCGGGCAACCAACTCGTTTTTACATGCATTTAATCCACGGTTTAAGGCCCTACCCAAACCGAGATTTACTTCATTTACAACGATGTGAAAAAGATCGTCATATTTTTCGGCATATTCCGCAACAACTGCATCCAGCTCTTCCGTCAAAGGCCCATCTTTTACTAAAACGATTTCATCCGGCTTGACAGTTTGTCCGAGAATACTCTCTATCGCCTCACGCAAATATTCAGGATTCTCTTTTGCGTACAAAGACATCAATACACTGAATTTTTCCATGATTCCTTACACCTTCAATAATTCAATCGCTTCCGTTTGCTTTTCATCGTAAGTAGCTTGATCGATGGTACCTTCATTCAGTAACCAATCACCAAGATCTACGTCGGAGACCGTCCCTTCCCGGACAACGTCACTTCTTTTAAAAACGGCAGATACCGTTTTTAAAAGAATCTTTACATCGCCCCAGAAGGTGATCTTTTCGATATACTGAAGATCATACCCCATTTTCTTTTCCCAGGTGATATTGTTGCGTCCATTCACCTGAGCAAGACCGGTTAATCCTTGACGGACTGTATGACGTTTTCTCTGTTCCTGGGTCATAAACAGCATATCACGAACCAAAAGCGGACGAGGCCCCACAAACGACATATCCCCTTTTAGAATATTGATCAGTTCCGGCAGTTCATCCAAAGAGGTATCACGAAGCCATTTTCCATACTTTGTCAATCGTTTTTCATCAGGGAGCAATTTTCCGTCTGCATCCCGTTCATTTGTCATAGAACAAAACTTGATCAACTTAAAAATCTTTTCGTCTTTTCCGGGCCGTTTTTGTACAAAAAAGGGATTTCCCTTCATAGCAATCCAACCGCCGACGATCAATACTAAAAAGATCGGGCTCAAAACGATCAGCGCGATGAAAGATAGCGTAAAATCAAGGACTCGCTTAAAAAACTTCGAGTACATAACTCACCTCAAAAACATTTTTTGATATTGGCAATTACAAAATCCTGCTGTTCTTCGGTCATCTTGATGTCACTGGGCAAACATAAGCCTCTGGCAAAAATATCTTCGCAAACGTTCTTTTCCCCCAGCGAAATATAATCACACTTTGAGAATACCGGTTGCATATGCATCGGTTTCCAAATAGGACGAGATTCAATATTCACCTCTGCCAATTTTTGCATGACGTACTCCGGTTTCACATCGACTCCTTCATTAATCGTCATGCAGGAAAGCCAAAAGTTCGGCTTAGAATCATTCAAATAAGGATTCATCGTAACGGGGAGATCTCGTAACCCCTCTTCATAACGATGATAAATTTTCTCTTTTAATCGCTTGTGTTCCTCCACGTGGATCAATTGACCACGTCCAATTCCGGCCAATACATTAGACAGTCGATAATTATAACCGATTTCTTCATGCTGATAATACGGAAACGGCTCCTTGGCCTGAGTCGCCAAAAACAGGGCGCGTTCTCTCGTTTTTGCATCTTTGCACAGGAGCATGCCACCACCACTGGTCGTAATGATCTTGTTGCCATTAAAAGACAGCACCGAATATTTTCCAAAGGTTCCGCACTTCTCACCCTTATACGAAGAGGAAAGCGCCTCTGCTGCGTCTTCGATCAAGATCGCCTGATGCTTTTTGCAAATATTTCTTATCTCATCCATTTTTGCAGGGACACCGTAGAGATGAACCATCATCACCGCTTTTGCCTGCGGATATTTTGCAAAGGCTTTTTCTAAGACCTGCGGGTCCAAATTCCATGTCTCATATTCGGAGTCAATAAAGACCGGAACGCCTCCCTCATATACGACGGGGTTCACAGTTGCCGCAAATGTCATATCCGAACACAGTACCACGTCGCCAGGTTTAATTCCCGCCAATTTTACCGACAAATGCAAAGCCGCCGTTCCGGAACTTACAGCCAAAGGATAAACTTCCGCCTCTTGATATTGCCGCATTTCTTTCTCAAATCCGTCGCAGTTGAATCCAAGCGGCGCAATCCAATTCTTTTCAAAAGCTTGATTTATGAACTTCATTTCATCTCCGTGCATCGTCGGAGTCGCCAGTACAATCTTTGCATGGTTTTTCATATAAAAATCATCACTTTCAATCTTTTTTTCTTTCAAAACTTCGCAATAGGAGTTTATAACGTACTCTACTTGCTCATCAGTCAGGCAAGTGTGGAGTGGCAAAGAAATTTCGTTTTCAAACTGTGCATATGCATTGGGAAAATCCTTGATATTGAAGCCCATATTTTTATACGCTGAATGCATCGGCAACGGCTTATAATGTACATTACAAGCCACACCTCGCTTCGCCATTTCCGTAATAATCTCATTTCGCTCTTCTAATGAGATTCCCGGCACTCTGGTTAAATAGAGATGGCCGGAAGATTGATACTCATCCGTATAATGCTCCAACGTTTGTAGGCCAAAAGGTCTAAACGCCGCATCATAACGCTCTATGATCTCTCTGCGCCGCTGTAACATCTGAGGATATCTCTTTAACTGAGCCAACCCAATACCAGCTGCCACATCCGTCATATTGCACTTATAAAACGGTGCAACAATATCATACTCCCAAGAACCCATTTTTGTTTTTGCTAAAGCATCTTTAGACTGCCCATGTAATGATAAAAATTGGAGTTCCCGATAAAGCTCTTCATCATCAATTCCCGGGATCGTGTTCCATGTTAACGCACCCCCCTCGGCAGTCGTGAAATTCTTCACCGCATGGAACGAAAAGGCAGAAAAATCTGCAATACATCCAACGGGTCTATCTCCCAAGAAGGCACCAAAGGCATGCGCTGTATCTGCATTAACAGAAATTCTTCCCATCGCCTTTTGCAAACGGCTTGCCGGTTTAAATAAACCTTTTTTCTTCTCTACAATCTCAAAAATACGTTTATAATCACAAGGAATTCCGCCAAGATCCACTGGAATAATGACTTTGGTAGCAGGAGTGATGGCTTGCTCCAATTTATCATAATCCATCGTATAGCCGTCTGCCACGGTATCCACCATCACCAATTTTGCGCCCACGTGGCAAACAACAGAAGCGGTCGCCGTATATGTATAAGCAGGAACAATTACTTCGTCTCCCTCACCGACGCCCAATAAGCGAAGAGCCATTTCAGCGCATGCAGTTTGCGAGTTTAGGCAGACCACCTTTTTTGAAGTTCCTCCACAAAAATCGGCAATATTCTTTTCGAGTTCTTTTGTTCTAGGTCCGGTGGTAATCCAACCGGAACGCAAGGCTTCTACTACTTCTTTTATTTCTTCGTCTGTAATATCCGGCGGTGAAAACGGAACCTTTAGCATAAAACTCCCTCATTCATTTCAATATTCTCATCACATAGTTAATTTAATTATATCACTATAATAGATAAATTACAAGAGTTACATATTTACTATCCATCACAAAAAAACATCCAATATTTTACAAACACCAACAAAAAATCCCCCATGGTTTCGCATACAATCATGGGGGATTTTTTTATTTTTTAGCAAAATGGCGCAGGACGTGGCCGGGGCGGTTTCCGTTATGAATGCCCTTTTCGATGACCGGGACGCCGTTGACGATAACGTAGTCCATTCCTTCTGAATATACGCAGGGATCAGCAAAATTGGCATTGATCTTCAGGTCTTCCAATGCGAACACGTTGATATCTGCAAAGTTTCCTTCTTCCAGACTCCCACGTCCTTCCAAGCGGAAATGGTGCGCCGGCATAGAGCCCACCTTACGAATGGCCTCCTGGATAGAGATTACACCCAATTCCCGGACATATCGGATCAGGAAATGATGCATTGCCATATAGTTGTGCATACCGGCACCCACCGTCTTTCCGGCAGGGTAAGTACTGCTGTCCGTCATCCACATATAGATAGGATCCTTGACCACGCTATCAATCAGAATTTGTTCGTGGAACACCACGCCGTTAATTCCTACGGAATTGGCGGCAGTCAGATCCGGCGCCGCCATCATCACGTCCAGAAAAACGTCCACAGGCGGTTTTCCGGCTTTTTCCACGAGTTCAGCAAACGGCGTAACGGAAACCTCCGGCAGATAGGGACAACGAATACTCAAGATCCGATCCCACTGTCCCTTGGCCAAAAAGCGCCAATAGCGATCCAGGTCGTTTCGTACCCGCTCACGGCCCTCGGGATCTGCCAGAATTTCTTTTGCTTTATCCCATCCATCGGCATACAGCCAGGAAGGAAGCATCGCCATCGCCTTACCGGGAGCAAAATTCTGTCCGATCATATCGCAATAAACGTTCAGTCGTTCTTTTTCACGGGCATCCCGAACCTTTTGCATTCCCATCTCCAGATATTCATTGGGAACGCCGTTATCATACTTGATGTTAAGATGGGAGATGGTGCCCCGCAGTCCGCTCTTGCGGATCACGTTCAAAAACTCTTCTACCGCCTCCAAGAAATAATATCCCTCATCCCGCATATGAGAGGAATAGTTGGCATCATATTCCGCTGCAATTACAGCCAAACGTTCCACCTCTTCCGGACGGCACAAGGTTCCCGGACAGAATTCAAGGCCGGTGGAAAGACCAAAAAAGCCGGCTTCCATTGCCTCTCGCAAAAAAGACTCCATGATCTGAAACTGTTCTTCGGTATAATCGGTCGTATAAACTCCGGCCAATTCCCGAAGTGCTCCATGACCGCAAAGCCATGCAGTATTGGTGGAGAATCCCGTTTCTTCCGCCTGATCCAATACGGCGGCAACCGTACCGGCAGGAAGTCTTTCATCCTCCGGAATCGGCACGTTTAGCCCAAGCATTCCGCAGTTTCCCACCACCTGCGTGGTGATGCCTTGATAAAGAAGATTTTCACAGCCGGGAAGAGAAAAAATCGTTTTATCGGAATGGGTATGGCAATCGATAAAACCCGGCGTTACATACTTACCTCTCGCATCGATTTCCAAAGGGGCAGAAACGCCTTTGAGATCTCCGATATAATCAATTTTATCACCAATTACGGCGATATCGCCGTAATAGGGAAGTTTGCCGGTACCGTCTACGATGGTACCGCCTCTGATAATGATATCCGGTTTACGTTGATAAAAAGCCATTTTACAGTCCTCCGTTTTCAAAGCTATAAAATGTATGTGTATAGCGTCCCCAAAGGTCCCGGGGACTGCCTTGATCCACCAAAAGAATCTTTCCGGTTCGTTCCATAATCAAAACTTTTTGATTTCTGCTCGTCGTCAACATCGAAGCCGCTTTTTTATGACGAAGATCGGTAATTCTTAACGCCTTCGGGATCTGAGAAGCAGAGGCACTGCAAAGCAGATCTGCCGACAAAAGTTCCCGTAGACGCACCTCATCGCATCGGGGTGCAAAATAATCATAGACGCCTTGGGCATAGTCCGAGA
>JAZQAE010000024.1:0-4871 GCA_045544995.1 Eubacteriales bacterium | reverse complement strand
TAAAAAATCAAGGAAAAGATGGGGTGCTCAAAACTCTTTGGAAAGCCACTTTACAAAAGGAGGAATGAAGTTTATAATGATTAATGTTTAATTGTGTTTAGGAGATGGTGTGATGGGGGAAAGAAACAAAAATCTGAATATGATCCTGGCGGCGCTTTTTCTGGCGCTGGGGTATCTTTTGCCCTACTTGACGGGGCAGCTGCCGGAGATCGGGAAAATGCTTTGTCCCATGCACATTCCCGTCCTGCTTTGCGGGTATCTCTGCGGATGGCCCTGGGGCTTGGCGGTGGGCGTTTTGGCGCCCCTTTTACGAGCAGTGACGGTGGGGACGCCCATCCTCTTTCCGTCAGCGGTCTGCATGGCGGCGGAGCTGGCGGTCTACGGCATTTTGGCCGGGGTGTTGCACCGGGTGTTTCCGGCGAAAAAAGGCTATCTTTATGCCTCTTTGCCTTTGGCGATGATCGGCGGACGGCTGGTCTGGGGGATGATGATGGCGCTGTGTCTCGGAATCGCCGGAAAAACCTTTGGCTGGAGTGCCTTTCTGGCCGGTGCAGTGACCGGAGCACTGCCCGGAATTTTCTTGCAGTTGTTGCTGGTTCCGCCGTTGGTGATGCTGTTGGAGAAACGCCATGAATGATTTGTACTTTTCGTTCTTTCAAGAGCTGGAACGGCGTCTTGTAAAGGGGCCGGTTCGGTTGGCAATTGAAGGGGGGAGCGCCAGCGGAAAAACCACCCTCGGCGCTCTTCTGGAAGAGCGGTACGGCGCTACGGTTTTTCATATGGACGACTTCTTTTTGCGCCCCTTCCAAAGAACGCCGGAACGATTGGCGGAAGTGGGCGGAAACGTAGATCGGGAGCGGTTTTTGGAAGAAGTACTTCGCCCTTTGAAGCAAGGGGAAACGGTGGCTTATCGGCGGTACGATTGCGGGACAGGATCCCTCCGGCCGGCGGTGGAAAAAAGTGCAGGAGATCTCGTAGTGACGGAGGGGGCGTACAGTCTCCATCCGGAGCTTGCAGAACACTATAACTTTTCGGTCTTTTTGGACGTGGATAAGACGCTTCAAAAAGAACGGATCTTTCGCCGCAACACCCCCGAACAGGCAGAACGCTTTTTTAACGAATGGATCCCCAAGGAAGAGGCGTATTTTGACCAAACTGCCCTTCTGGAACGATGTGACCTTGTGATAAAAATACCCTGTCTGTGATTTGCAGATACGGGTATTTTTTTTATCTTTTCGGTTCTTCCCTTGACACCATTTTTCGACGCATGGTACTATGATAATATAATATATCGGAGGTTTGAAATATGGATACTGCTTTGAAGATCGTAACCTTTAACGTAAAATGCGGTTGGTACGGTAAAACCTTGGACGGTATTGCTGAGCTTCTGAAAAAGGTGGATGCCGATATCGTGGGTCTGCAGGAGGTGGATGCAAACACCTATCGGAGCAGACGTTCCCCTATGCCGAATCAGGTGGAATATATCGCCAAGCAATCCGGCTATCCTTATTGGTTTTTCGCCAAGGCTCTGGATTATCAAGGAGGCGCCTACGGACACGGTATTCTCAGCAAGCATCCCATCCTTTCCTCCGAGGTGATCTGGCCTAAGGCACAGCCGGATCAGGACGCTCCGGGCCGGAAGGAAATGCGGAATATCGAGCGTCACGAGATCGATTGCGACGGAAAGCTTGTCACCTTCTATAATACCCACCTCAGTAATCGTTTCCTGACCCCCTTGCAGTACGGCGAAGTGCAGAATAACTATATGATCCACGAGGAATATCCCATCTTTGTGGGAGATCTGAATGCCCGTCCGGAGCATTTTGTGGGGCATATGGATACCGAGCGGTTCGTGACTCTTAACGGCGGACCGGGACTGGATCAACCCATCAAGACCTCCGGCGGCGGAAATGCCATCGACCATATCATCCTCTCCCGTAAGACCATGGATTATGAACTGGGGGAGACGGAGACCGGCCTCCACGTGGTGCCTCACGGTGGCTCCAGTGACCACAATTTGGTGTATGCTTTGGTTACTTTGAAATAAACAAACTCTTTCTTGACAATAATATTTATCTATGTTAGCATTTTAAGTGTAAAAAATTCTTTCCGAAAAGGAAACGATGATGAAGAAGAATTTGACCAAAAGAATTGCATTGATCCTGGTGATCATCATGGTGCTCGGTTGCTTCTCCGGCTGTAAGACCGCCGGCAGTAAAGCGCCCCTGCAGGCGGTGATTGATACCAACGGCCTGGCAGGCACCGAGATCGAGATCGATCTCAGCGGTAATAACGGTACTACTGATACGGACCAGCAGCCGGATAACCAGACTCCCGACGTGCAGGAACCGGATACTCAGCAACCGGACGAGCAGGAACCGGATACTCAGGAACCGGATACTCAGGAACCGAGCGGAGAGAACGGCGAAGAGAATAACGGCGGCGAAGAAACTCCCGATGAAGAAAAGCCCGCCGTTCAGAAGCCGGCTTACGATCCTGCGAAAGCCTTGAAGATCGTTTGTTACAACATTAAGTGCGCCATGTACGGCAAGACCATTGACCAGGTGGCGCAACAGTTGAAGGAAGAGGATGCGGATATCGTGGGTCTGCAGGAAGTGGACTGCAATACCAGCAAGACCTATCGTAAAAGTAATGTTGTCAGTGACATTGATCAGGTGAAAATCATTGCCGAGAAAGCCGGTTATCCCTACTGTGCGTTTGAGCCGGTCATTGATCTTTCCGCTTCCAAGAATGAACCGGCATCGGCAGACCTTCGGGAAAATGCTTACGGTCATGCCATCATGAGTAAATATCCCATCAAGAAGTCTGAGATCATCTGGCCTGAGGCACAGGCAAAGGGAGACGCTGAGGTTCGGAACTTCGGCCGCCATGAGATCGACGTTAACGGTAAGACGGTGGTCTTCTATAACTGCCATTTGGATTTCTCTCTTGGGCGTGAGCAGTACTTTGAAGTGCAGGAAAACTACATGGCGAAGGATAAGTACGCCGTATGCGTCGGCGACTTTAACGAGACCTTCGACGAGTTCGGCGTTTACTTCGATTTCGAAAAATTCTATAACTTCTCCTTTGGCGATGATTCGACCGGAAAGTCTCAGGTCTATCGCGGTACGGAAACCAAAAAGAGCCAGGTTATCGACCATATCATCGTGACCAAAGATACCTTTGTCTGGAAAGACGACGAGGTGCAGAACGGTTATTACGTCAGAGAGCACGACGGTGCCAGCGACCATAACATGATCTATTGTTACGTCAATCTCTTGGATTAAAATTTAAAAGAGCAAGTCCCTAAAGGCTTGCTCTTTGCTTTTAAGGGAGTGTTACGATGAAAAACGTTCGTAAAATTGCGATTTTTCTGATTCTGATCTTGATGGTTGGCCTTTTGGGCGGAATTCAGACCGGGGCGGCTGCTGAACGGCAGGGTCAGCGGTTCGACTTCGACGGTTCCCGGGGCAGGACCGTGGCAGATGCGGTGTTGCTTCTCCGGGAGATCGACCATTGGAACGACGGGATCGTCACCGTCGAAAACGGCGACGTGAGTGGCGATGGTAAAATAACCCTCTATGATGCCATCTGCTTTATCCGCCTGCTTCTCAACGATACCTTTGATATGGCAAAGGCGTTGAAAGTGGCTACCTATAATATCAAGGCCGGCTATTATTCCCATGATACCATGTCCAAAATCGCTCAGTTGCTGAAGGATGAAAGTCCGGACATTGTGGGTATTCAAGAAGTGGACCTTTTTGGTAATCGGGATGGGGCGGCAAAGAGAGATCAGATTAAATATCTTGCAGAAAAGGCTGGATATAAATATTATCATTTCTCCCCGGTGGTCAGCCTTAGTAATACCCACATCCTTCCCACGTCCGAGCAGATCGCAGCAGGAACCAATCTTTACGGCCACGGAATCTTGAGTAAATATCCTCTCAAATTTGATAAGATCATCTATCCTGCAGCCCAATTGACAGATGGAGAACTCCGGGCGGTGGAGCGCTATGAGATCACCGTGGGGGATAAGGTGATCGCCTTCTATAACAGCCATTTCGTCAGAACTTACTCTAATGAGCAGTATAAAGAGATCCAGAATAACTATATGATCCATGATGAATATGCCATCTTTGTGGGAGATATGAATCTGGAACCGAATAAACTGACCAATTTGAATAGCGATCGTTTTGAATTGCTGACAGATTACGATCCTTACGATACGACACCGATCGACCATATCATCGTCAGTAACGATACCTTTGCCTGGTATTCCGATACGGTAAATGAGGTGGAAAACGTCACCGCATTCACGGTGGTGTCTTATCCGGTGACCCCATTTGAGTATACCTCTTCGTCCGGTACCTCTACCGTCACTAAGGCCAGCGACCACAACTATCGATATGCTTATTTGATGTTAAAGGATGCATGATGAAAAATAACTTTTCCTATTTTAAAAATGAAGATTGCCAGTTTTTTCCCTGCCACCAGAAAGAAGGGGAGTTCTTTAACTGCCTTTTTTGCTACTGTCCGCTCTATGCCTTGGGAGCGAAATGCGGCGGCAACTTTAAGTACATCGAGGGGGATATCAAGGACTGTTCCGACTGCCTCTTGCCCCATAGCGAAGAGGGCTATGCCTATATTGTTGCGAAGTACGAGGAAGTTAAAGAATTGGCTGCAAAAAATAAAGAATAATAATTGAAATCCGCCCCTTAGGGGCGGATTTCTTTTTGTAAACGAAAACCCCGCCATAGTGGCGGGGTTCAAAAAAGGCTATTGCCGATGAGTGATAGACAGAAAAACTCCGATTGTATAAAATAAGGTTGTGACCTGCCAGTTACAACAAAAAATACAATCGGAGGACATTA
>JAZQAE010000023.1:0-115405 GCA_045544995.1 Eubacteriales bacterium | reverse complement strand
ACTTGTCCCCATGAGACGGTCGAACTTTGCCGAAGTAAATCAAAAACTTATGAGCGCCTTTCGGGATGTTATTTCTTACCCAAAACCTATTCGGGTCCGGAAGAGATTGCGCAGTATCCTGTAATTATTAAGCCGGCTGAGTCCCAAGGCGCACAAGGTTTTATGATCTTAGAGAATGAAACCCAGTTGCGCCAAGAATTAGCCGTTCGCAGGGAAGAACAGGTAATTTGCGAATATCTACCGGGCGAGGAATATACCATTGACTGCTTTACAGATCGACATGGTAAATTACGTTATGCCTCCTGTAGAAACCGTCATCGTATCAAAAACGGCATCAGCGTAAACTCTTCTATCATGGCGCCCGATGCGGAAGTTCTCGAGATCGCTGAAATCATCAATCAAAAAATGGTATTCCGTGGCGTTTGGTTTTTCCAATTAAAACGGAATATCGATGGCGAATACAGACTTTTGGAATGCGCAACCCGTGTGGCCGGTACTATGTGTGTTGAACGGGGCGCCGGAATCAATTTAGCATTACTGACTGTGTTTGATGCTCTGGATTATGATGTGGACCTTCCGGAACAGGTCGCTCATGTCGTTGTAGACAGAGCATTGCATAACGTTTTCAAACTGGATATTGATTATGATGAAGTATATATGGATTTTGATGATACTGTCATTGTCCATGATCGAGTGAATTTCACCGTTCTTCGCTTCATCTATCAATGCGTAGAGAATAAGATTCCGGTGATTTTGTTGACACGCCACGAAACAGACATTATCGCCGATCTCAAAGCACATCGTATTGCACCCGAATTATTTGACGAAATCATTTGTTTACCTCGTTCCGAACGAAAAATCGACCACGTATCGCCTTCCCCAAAAGCGCTGTTTGTGGATGATTCTTTTGCTGAACGAAAGAGTATGCATGATGCATATGGAATTTGGACTTTGGGTGTTGATGCAGTAGAGGCACTACTGGATGAACGCCAATAAGAAAGAGGGTTTTAGTTTGCTGGAAAAAGCAAAAAAATATCGTTTTCTTTTTGAAGAACTTGTTAAACGAGATTTCAAAAAGAAATATAAAGGGACATTACTTGGCGTAATATGGAGTATTTTAGCACCGCTTTTAAATGTTTTGGTATTAATGCTTGTGTTTACAAATTTTTTTGGAAGAAATCAAGAACATTTCATCATTTATATTTTCAGCGGTACTTTGATTATGTCCTTTTATACTGAGTGTACACAGGGATGTATGCGCGGTTTGATGGCAAATGCATCAATTTTCAGTAAAATAAATGTGCCCAAATATTTATTTTTACTATCTAAAGCATTCCAAGCTTTTATTAATTTCATTTTGACTTTCTTATTATTTGTCATATTCTGCATTTTTGATGGAATTCAGTTTGGATGGCACAGCTTAACCTTGATCTATCCCATTTTTTGGGTATTAGTTTTTTGTTATGGTGTTGGTATGATTCTTTCGGCATTATATGTATTCTTCAAAGATATCGAATATCTCTATGGCGTATTTTTAACATTGCTCAACTATGTTTCCGCCATTTTTTATCCCGTGACTATATTACCGTCACAGTTTCAAAATATTTTTTTCTGTAATCCGGTATATGTATATATCTACTATTTTCGCTCAGTTACTATTGACGGTATTGTCCCATCAATCGGGGTACATGCACTTTGTGCAGGAAATGCAGTCGTATTCCTCTTGATTGGGTGTGCAATCTATAAAAAATGCAATCATGAATTTCTATATTATGTATAATGAGGTGCGATATGTCGGTTATTGATTGTAAGGATATATCAATACGTTATAAAACCGGTGACATCAAAGCAATTGGTCTTAAAGATTATGTGATTCGTAAATTATCCGGAAAATTCACTGTAAATGAGTTTTGGGCTAATAGACACATAAACTTTACGCTGGAAAAAGGGGATATGCTTGGTATTGTAGGCACCAATGGTGCAGGCAAGTCCACTTTGCTCAAAGTGGTCACCGGAATCATGGCACCAACCGAAGGTACTGTATTGACCAACGGTAATATTGCCGCATTGCTGGAACTTGCTTCCGGATTTGATCCCGATTTGACAGTTCGAGAAAACACGTTTTTACGTGGAGCTTTGCTCGGCTACACCAAGGCGTTTATGCTCGAAAAATATGACGAAATTATCGCCTTTGCAGAACTGGAAGATTTTCAGGATCATATGTTTAAGCATCTCTCTAGCGGCATGAAGAGTCGATTGGCTTTTTCTATTGCCTGCCTGGTAGAGCCGGATATTTTAATCTTAGATGAGGTTCTCAGCGTCGGAGATGAGGGATTTAAAGATAAAAGTGCCCACCGTATCAAAAAAATTCTCTCTAATGGTGTGACTGGTATCTTAGTTTCTCATTCTGTCCAGCAGGTGCGTGATCTTTGCAATAAGGTGCTCTGGTTGGATCATGGTAATCAGATCGCATTTGGTCCTGCACACGAAATGTGTAATGCATATAGCGCCTATATTTATTCTCACAAAGAGAGACGCCGTCTGCCAGCGAACGAAAAAGAAGTGTATGAAAATTCAGATTTGTTTTTGCAGGCGTGGCGTTTAGGTGTTAAAGAACGTACGGCAAAGAAGAACCCTCCCGGAGAATCCGAAACTGCACGTCTGCAACGTTTAATGGATCTTGTTGAGGCGATGTCTCCGGAAGAACGAAAAATGATCATGAGGTGAATGTTATGAAAGGTATTATCTTAGCCGGTGGATCCGGCACCCGTCTGTATCCTTTGACCCGTGTCACATCCAAACAATTATTGCCCATTTATGATAAGCCGATGATCTATTATCCTCTTTCTACACTGATGTTGGCTGGAATTCGAGATATTCTGATCATCTCAACACCGGAAGATACGCCTCGTTTTGAAGCGTTGTTAGGCGACGGTCATCACTTAGGCATCAACCTTTCTTACGCCGTGCAGGAAAGTCCCGACGGATTAGCACAGGCCTTTCTAATTGGCGAAGAATTTATTGGCGATGAACCCTGCGCCATGGTATTGGGTGATAATATCTTTTACGGTGGTTATTTCACCAAGCATTTGGCTGAAGCCGTCGAGAATGCCAATAACGGTTATGCGACCATCTTTGGCTATTACGTAACCGATCCGGAACGGTTTGGCATCGTCGAGTTTGACGATAACCTGAAGGTTCTATCATTAGAAGAAAAACCCCGGGAGCCCAAGTCAAACTATTGCGTAACTGGCCTTTATTTCTATGATAAACGAGTCGTTGAGATGGCAAAGAAGGTAAAGCCTTCTGCACGTGGAGAATTAGAGATTACCGATCTCAATAAACTCTATTTAGAAGACGATCATCTCAAAGTCCAGATCCTGGGCCGTGGCTTTGCTTGGATGGATACCGGTACACGAGACAGCTTAATGGATGCGGCAACTTTTGTGCAAACGGTTCAGAACCGTCAGGGTGTTGTCATTTCCGCCCCGGAAGAAATTGCTTACCATTTAAAGTGGATCGACAAGCAACAGTTATTAGAGTCGGCAGAACTCTATGGCAAATCCCCCTACGGAGAGCATTTACGTCGGGTGGCCATGGATAAACTCCGTCGTTTCTGATTCAGTAAGTGAGGTATTAGTTATGACAATTATTGTGACAGGTGGCGCCGGTTTCATCGGCTCAAACTTTGTTTTTCATATGTTAAATAAATATCCAGATTACCGCATTATCTGTGTGGATAAGCTAACGTATGCCGGAAATCTTTCCACCTTGGAGCCGGTAATGGAAAACCCTCAATTCCGGTTCGTCAAACTGGATATTTGCGATAGGGAAGGGATCTACCATTTATTTGAAGAAGAACATCCCGATATCGTTGTCAATTTTGCTGCAGAAAGCCATGTGGATCGTTCCATCGAAGATCCCGGAATCTTTTTACAGACCAATATTATGGGTACTGCCGTTTTAATGGACGCCTGCCGTCAATATGGCATCAAGCGATATCATCAGGTCTCCACCGACGAAGTTTACGGGGATCTGCCCTTGGACCGCCCGGACCTTTTCTTCACCGAGGAGACCCCCATCCATACCAGCAGTCCGTATAGCAGTTCCAAGGCCGGAGCGGATCTCTTGGTTTTAGCGTACCACCGCACTTTCCAACTTCCGGTTACAATCAGCCGGTGTTCCAATAACTATGGCCCTTATCATTTTCCGGAGAAATTGATTCCATTGATGATTGCCAATGCGCTCAACGATAAACCGCTCCCAGTTTATGGCGAAGGCTTGAACGTACGGGACTGGCTGTATGTGGAAGACCACTGTAAAGCAATAGATCTCATTATTCATAATGGCCATGTAGGTGAGGTATACAATATCGGCGGTCATAATGAAATGAAGAATATTGACATTGTGAAGATTATCTGCAAAGAACTGAATAAGCCGGAAAGCCTTATTACTTATGTAGCAGACCGCAAGGGGCATGATATGCGTTATGCTATTGACCCCACAAAGATTCACAACGAATTAGGTTGGCTTCCGGAGACAAAATTTTCCGACGGTATCAAAAAGACGATTCAATGGTATCTGGACAATCGCTCTTGGTGGGAAACGATCATCAGCGGAGAATACCAGAACTATTACGAAAAAATGTACGGTAATCGTTAAAAGGAGAACATCCCATGCTAGAGCAATTAAAAGAAGCTGTTTGCGCTGCCAATCTGGATTTGGTCAATAAAGGCGTTGTGGTATATACTTGGGGGAACGTAAGCGGCATTGACCGCGAAAAAGGCTTAGTTGTCATCAAACCTTCCGGTGTAGATTATGCCAATATGACTCCGGATGATATGGTAGTTGTCGACCTTGCAACAGGGGAGACGGTGGAGGGAAAATGGCGTCCTTCTTCGGACACCCCAACCCACCTGGAACTTTATCGTGCATTCCCGGAAATGGGTGGCATTACGCATACTCATTCGATCAACGCCGTTGCCTTTGCGCAGGCCGGAATAGATATTCCGGCGCTGGGAACTACCCATGCAGATTATTTTTGGGGCGATATTCCTTGTGCAAGAGAATTGACCGAGGCGGAAGTAAAAGGCGCCTACGAGGCTAATACCGGACTTGTTATTATCGAGACCATCAAGGGACGTGGGTATGATCCTATGGCAATCCCCGGCATTAACGTTAAAAATCACGGTCCGTTTACTTGGGGAAAAGATGCTGCAGGCTCTGTATTTAATGCAGTAGTCATGGAAAAAGTGGCCGATATGGCCCTGCGCACCTTACTTCTCAATCCCGAAAGTTCTCTGGCACAATATGTTTTGGATAAACACTACGATCGAAAACACGGAAAAAATGCCTACTACGGACAAAAATAATGAATCACCTCACCAAATGGTGAGGTGATTTTTTTATCATTCTTATCATATGGTGTTAAGAGGTGATCGTCATGATTATGAAGAAAATCAAAGGAGTCGCATCCGTCTTTGCCATCTGCTTGGTATTTGCAATTGTGGCGAGCCATATTCCCCAAGAGTTTTTTGGGATCAATACGTCCTCACAAGACATTAAATACATTTTAGATGCCGGACATGGAATTCCGGATGGCGGCGCAGTAGCGAGTGATGGCACAACGGAGCAAGAACTCAATCTTGCCATTACATTAAAAGTATCGGAATTGCTTCATAAACAAGGCGTTGTTCATCAGTTAACCCGCTCCGATGAAAATAGTATCTTTACCGAAGGAGAGACCATACATGCAAAAAAAGTTTCAGACGTTCGGCAGCGTATTGCGATCGCTTCTAAAACACCGGAAGTCCCAATCATCAGCATTCATATGAACAGTTATCCCAACGCTTCAGTTTTCGGCACACAAGTGTTTTATTCAAAAGACGACACCGATGCCAAATTACTTGCCGAAACGCTTCAGAATGCATTTAACGAGCAAATACAACCCAATCACCGCAAAACAGCCAAAACAATTTCACCAAACGTATACTTATTCTCTCATGTTGAAAACCCTTCCGTACTAATTGAATGCGGCTTTCTCTCTAATTACGAAGAATTATCCAAATTAAAGACAGAAGAGTACCAAACCAAAATCGCAGAGGTAATCGTCAGCGCTCTTTGCGGTTGACTTTATCAAAAAAATAAAGTAAACTATTATTAATATTAATTAAAGGCGGACGTTAAAAATGCCGAGAATCAAGCAAGTTTATGTCTGTACTCAGTGCGGATATGAAAGCCCAAAATGGAACGGTCAGTGCCCACAGTGCAAAGAGTGGAGCACCATGGAAGAAAAGATCGTGCAGCAAAGTTCTAAAACCGGTGCTGTCTTACATTCAAAAGAAGTAGAGATCAAACCGATCGGAGAGATCAAAAGCGGAAGTGAATTGCGCTTTTCTACCGGATTAAAGGAATTGGACCGTGTGTTGGGCGGTGGTTTGGTAGTAGGGTCACTTACCTTGGTGGGCGGTGATCCCGGAATCGGAAAATCAACCCTTCTTTTACAGATCTGCCAGCATCTGGGGCAAGATAAATCAATTCTCTACGTCTCCGGTGAAGAATCCATGAGTCAGATCAAGCTTCGTGCCGAACGGTTGAACGTTTCTACCGATAAACTATATCTGGCGTGTGAGACTAACGTAGAATCCATCCTGGGGGCATGTACGTTAAATCGTCCTGATATTCTGATTGTTGATTCCGTACAGACCATGATGACAGAGCGTGTATCGGGCACACCGGGGAGTGTTTCTCAAATCAAAGAAGCGACTGCCGCATTTATGCATCTAGCCAAGGAAGAAGGAATCACCATCTTCATTATCGGTCACGTAACCAAGGAAGGCGCATTGGCCGGACCTAAGGTGCTGGAGCATATGGTAGATACCGTCCTCTACTTTGAAGGAGATAAAAACCTAAACCACCGTATTCTGCGTACCGTTAAAAACCGTTTTGGCTCCACCAATGAAATCGGTGTCTTCGATATGCAAAATAACGGCCTGGCCGAAGTGGACAATCCTTCCAAAATGTTTTTAGACGGTCGACCCGAAAACGTCCCCGGAACTTGTGTCACCTGTATTTTGGAAGGAACCAGGCCGGTATTAGCCGAAATTCAAGCATTAGTTTCTAAAACCGGTTATCCGGTTCCTCGAAGAATGGCCAGCGGTATCGACTTCAATCGTATGGCATTATTGATTGCCGTATTGGAAAAACGGGCAAACTTTGTATTATATAACCAGGACGCCTACGTGAACGTCGTAGGTGGATTTCGTGTTTTAGAAACTGCAGCAGACCTTGCCATTGTACTTGCAATCGCCTCCGGATTTTCTGATTTTGAGATGCCGGGCGATCTGATTGCCGTTGGAGAAATTGGTCTTTCCGGCGAAATCAGAGCGGTATCATTTATCGAAAAGCGAATCAAGGAAGCGCAGAAGCTTGGCTTTAAAAGAATCATGGTACCGTCTCGCAACAAAATCACCCAAACGTATGAAGGCATTGACGTGATTAAAGTCTCTTCCGTTTCCCAGGCAATCTTTAAAATCAAAAACAATTTTCAATAAGAAAGCTCCGTTGCAAAAGCAACGGAGCTTTTTATATTTATCGTTTTTCTTCGAGATAAAGAGATGCCTCCATATCGGCAGTTGCCAGAGCAAAAGCTAAGGGATACATTTCAAATGCCTTTGAGCAATTACGAATGTCCTTTTCTTCGGAAAAGCCCATATGATAACGAATGGCAAAGGCTTCTTCACGGGTCAAACGCATAAATCCACCGATAATATAAACACTCTTCTCGCCATGTCCATAGGGAAGATTATCGTCAAATTCATAATACGGAACCTTTTCCCAAACACCGGCATCATTTTTTACATTCCGCATAGATGTTTTATACACGTTCACCTTACAGATGTCGTGTAAAAGAGAAACGATCGCAATGCTTTCCTCAGAATATTCGTTTTGAAACAGCTTTTTGGTATAAGGTCGGTTTAAATATTCAACCAAGCATTGATATACATTCATGCTATGCTCGCATAAACCACCCGGATAATTTCCATGAAAACGGGTACTGGCAGGGGCAGTAAAGAAATCCGATCCGCTGCCACATAAATATTCCAGCAGTTCCTCAGCACCTTCACGTTTGATCATAGACCGATAGAGTGTACAAAATTTTTCTTTAAGTTCATGCAATTCCATCATTATCAACCTCCCCAGGAATATCTTTCCATAAATGGAGTTTGCCGCTTTCGTGCAAATTCTTTAAAATAACCACGGTAATCGGGATTAAAAACATACCGCCAAAGCCAAATAATTTAAGTCCGACCCAGATGCAAAAGAGCGTTAAAATCGGCATCATTCCCACATGATCTCCGATTACTTTGGGTTCCAAAATCTGACGTATAATGGTAATTACAATATAAATACAAGCCAAAATCAAAGCCTTTAAAGGGTCACCGCTCAGCAAACAGAATGCTGCCCAGGGGATCAAAACTGTTCCAACACCCAGAACCGGCAAGATATCCACGATTGCGATCAAGAAGGCAAGGGGGAGAGCAGGCTTAAATTTGAAGATCAGGAAGAAGACGAATAACTCCACAAAGGTAATCAGCATCAGCAATAGATAAGAGCGAAGATATTTACCGACTGTAGTGAAGAGACTACGCTTAATCTCAATCAACAATTCCTGCTGTTCCCGACGGAACTGCGCAAGGCAAAAACGCTTAACAACAGGGAAGGAGATGGACATGAAAACACTGGAGACCACGGTTACGATGAAAAAAATCAAAATATTAGGAATATAGGTCACGACGTTTCCGGCATAACCGAGAACCAGACTTCCCAAAGAACCGGTAAAGAGCGAGGTGTAGTCGTAATTAGAAATATAGTCCAAAGTCTTCTCTAAGACCCCGTCAGGAATCATAGCAAAAATTCCGGTTCCTTCTTTTAGTGTTCCTTTAAAATATTGAATCAACGAACGAATATGCACCGGGATCTCAGAGATCAAGCTTTTTGCTTCCGATAAAATTGTTCCGGAAAGAAAACCACCAACGACTAAAACAGTAATCAGCAAAAGTACAATGCTGATCGAACTGGCGAGAGCCCTTGGGAACTTTAATTTCTTAACCAATAGCCGTACGAATGGCTCTGCAAGTGATGCCGCAATAAAGGCAATGATAAACGGCGCAATGGCACCAAAAACATACCGAAAAGCCAAATATGCCAAAAAAACAAAAACGGCAATAAAGGCAACCTGGATCAAAAAATGCAATTTAATGTAATCACGTTTTGATAACATCTTGTTTCTCCATGCTGTAAAATTATAGTAATTATTATTATAACATAGAGTGGCCTTAAAAATAAAGATGATTTTAAAAATTAATAATTAATCTTGCAATCTATGGGTTAATATGCTATATTGTTTTCTGACGAAAGACAAATGACCGCCAGTAAAGGAGTTTCATAAGAATGAGTCAAGAATATTATTTGATTGACAAAACCGTACTACCCGAAATATTTTCAAAAGTAATTGAAGCAAAAAAACTACTGCAAACCGGTCAATGCCGGACGATCAACGACGCCACAAGGCAGGTGAATATATCCCGCAGTGTTTTCTATAAATACAAAGATAGTGTTCACGTCTTCGTTGAAAAGGATAAACAGAATATTATTACCGTAATTCTTTATCTTTCCGACGAAATCGGCGCATTATCACGAGTACTGACACTTATTTCCAATGTAGGGGCCAGTATCTTAACCATTAATCAAAGTGTCCCTATGAATGGAATTGCTCCCGTTTCTATCTCATTTAATATGTTGAATGCAACCATTGAATTAGAGCAATTATTTCATCAAATGGAGCAGTTAAATGGCGTGATCAGCGTTAAACCGGTAGCAAAAGAGAGCGGTTAATAATAAAATACATTAGGTCGTCTAAAACATACTAACTTTTAGGAGGTTACCATGGGACTGATCGTCCAAAAATTCGGAGGAACCTCTATTGCCGACCGAATTTGTATATATAATGTTGCAAATATTATCGCTCGACGGACGGCGGAAGGGAATCAAATCGTAACCGTCGTCTCTGCACAAGGAGATACAACAGATCACCTATTAGCCAAAGCACTTGAGATCAGCGTAAAACCTGATCTGCGAGAATTGGACGCATTATTGTCCACCGGCGAACAGGCCTCTGCCGCACTGCTTTCGCTTGCTCTTCATGAAATCGGAGTGCCGTCCATTTCATTAAATGCTGCTCAAGCCGGTATTTCAACAGACAAAAACTATGGAGATGCAACCATTGTAAATATCGATCCGGAATTCATAAGAAAGCATTTAAACGCAGGAAAAGCAGTCATTGTGACCGGGTTTCAAGGGATAGATACTGACGGAAATATAACAACATTGGGAAGAGGAGGCTCGGACACCTCCGCTGTCGCTTTAGCAGCTGCATTAAATGCAGACAGCTGTAGAATTTATAAAGACGTAGACGGAATATACACTTCGGATCCAAGAAAAGATCCAACTGCAAAAAAATTAGAACGAATCAATTATGACCAAATGTTAAAGTTATGCGATTCCGGAGCTCAAGTGCTGCAAAAAAGAAGCGTTGAACTGGCCAAGAAATATCACCTTGAACTCCAGATCTTATCGAGCTTTCAATTATTAAGCGGAACCGTCATCACCGGGAAATAGGACAAGTCAAAAGCGGTCTTAAAAAGACCGCTTTTTTAATGATAAAATTCTCTGAGACGCTTTAACGCCTTCGTTTCAATTCTGGATACATAACTACGGGAAATACCGAGTTTTTCTGCAACCTGTTTTTGCGTCATGGGTGTTGAATTATATAATCCGTATCGCATAATCAATATTTTCTTTTCTCTTTCCGGAATTTTCTCGATATATTGATATAATTTCTTACAGTTGATCTTTAAATCCAATTCTTCGGCAAAACGCTCCTCTTCATAGATTACATCCATAAAAGTCAAGGCGTTTCCATCACTATCTGTTTCAATTGGATCACTGATATTTACATCGTTTTGACGCTTTTTCTGATTTCTAAAATACATTAAAATTTCATTTTCAATACAACGAGCTGCGTAGGTCGCCAATCGGGCACCCTTGGTGTGGTCAAAAGTAGACACCCCTTTGATCAACCCAATGGTACCGATGGAAATTAAATCATCCTGATCCTTACTGGTCGCATAATATTTTTTAATAATATGAGCCACCAAGCGAAGATTTCTTTCAATTAATATATTTCTGGCTTCTAAATCACCCGCCTTATATTGCTCCAAGTAATAACGTTCCTCTGCAAGAGTCAGTGGCTTTGGAAAAGTGGCCCCACCGGACAAATACAGCATTAAAAAGACGGTCCGATCCAAAAAACTCTGCAATGGTATCAGCATCAAATCACTCCTCGCTGAATTCTATGCAGAATTACGCTTGTCACTTGCAAATTTCCTTGAAAACAAGCAAAAAATATGGTATGATTTCAGTAATAATAAAAAAGAGGTTCACATATGATCGAAATTAAGAAAATAACAGACGTAGAGCTTGCTAAAAAGGTCTGCACATCTCATGGGGTAGACTGGAAGCCGGATTATCATGTAATTGCTACGATTGATGGCGATGAAAACCTGCAATGTGCCGCTTTTTCATACAAAGAAGAAGTAGGGGAGATCCATGCAATTCACGGGTTTGATGATAACATTGATTTTTTAGACGGATTATGCCGTGCAATCTTGAATATTATGGATATCAACGGTGTAAAGGATGTTTACTTGTCAAAGAAGCATCAAGAAATCGCCACACACGTCGGATTTAAACCAGACGAAGAGAGGTATCATCTTACATTAGAAGGATTTTTTCAGTGTGAATGCTGTAAAAACAACAAAGGAGCGATGTAAAATGGCATTAAAAGACAAAAGACTTTTTTTATTAGATATGGATGGAACAATTTATTTGGACCAAGAATTATTTGATGGTACACTTGATTTTTTAGAGCATGTCAAAAAAATCGGCGGACGCACCATGTATTTAACCAATAACAGCTCCAAAAGTGTAAATAAATACATTGAAAAGCTTGATTCCATGGGAATTAAAGCAGAGAAAAAGGATTTCACTACGTCTGCGCAAGCCACCGCATTATATCTCTTGGAAACTCATAAAAAAGACTTGATCTATGTGTTCGGCACACAGGCTTTAAAGGATGAATTTGGGTTATATGGGCTGAATATCACCGATAAGCTCAGTGATGAGATTTCATGTCTTGTAATGGGATTCGATACAGAATTAGCGTTTCAGAAGTTGGAGGATGCCTGTATCTTATTAAACAGAGGCGTTGATTATATTGCAACCAATCCGGACTGGGTTTGTCCGACTTGGTATGGATCAGTTCCTGACTGTGGATCTGTAGCAGAGATGCTTTATAACGCCACAAAGCGTCGTCCCAAGTTTATTGGAAAACCGGAGCCCACGATGATAGACATAGCAATTGCACAAACAGAATTCACTAAAGAACAAACTATCATATTAGGAGATCGTTTGTACACAGATATTGCAAGCGGCAGTAACGCAGGAATCGATACAGCATTAATGCTGAGCGGTGAATCTACAATGGAAGACGTCAAAAACTTCGATGGTGCAGCACCCACGTACATTTTCGAGAATATCAGAGCCTTTTTGAATGAAATGCAGTAAATAAAAAAATTGAACTCAATAAGCATAAAAAACAGCGATTTTAGAGCCGGAACCCACTCCGGCTCTGTTTCCTCTCCCCTCAACTGCACAAAATATTCATTTTGTGCAGTTGACAATATAAAATAATTGGTGTATAATAAAGTTACTTCCCCATGATTTTTATAAGGAGTTTTAATCATGATTGACTATGATCGCCTTCCTCAGACGTTAAAAGATTTTATCTTTTATCTGGAAACTGTTTTAGGAAAATCAAAATCAACTACATATGAATATATTCTGGATCTTGAAAACTTTTTTCGTTACATGAAACTTATAAAAAATAATTTTTCAAGAGATACAAAATTACATGACGTGACAATCCAAGATATTGATATTCCTTTCATCTCATCAATTTCTATCAAGGATATTTACGATTATCTCTATTATTGCCGTGAAACTCGAAAAAACAACTCACGGACGATTGCACGTAAAATGTCATCGCTACGCACATATTTTAAATATATGACGCAAAAAATGCACCATTTGACCGTAAATCCGATGGAAAATGTGGAAACCCCTTCCCTGCCAAAAACGCTCCCTAAGTATTTGACCTTGGAAGAAAGTACCGAATTACTGCACGTTGTGAAAAATAGTCGCAGAGATTATGCGATTTTAACGCTTTTCTTAAACTGCGGAATGCGCCTCGCAGAACTCGTTTCATTAAATGTACGGGACATCAAAAACGAATATGTCGTCATCACCGGTAAAGGCAACAAACAACGCACCATTCACCTGAATCAAGCCTGTAGAATTGCAGTGGATGATTATATCAGTTATGAACGTCCAACTGAGGGATTAAAAGACCCGGAGGCGCTGTTTATTAGTAGGAATAAAGGCAGAATATCCCGTCGTGCCGTACAAAATTTAGTAGAAAAATACCTAAAACTCGCAGGATTAGATGCAAAACACCTGTCCACACATAAGTTACGTCATACTGCAGCCACGCTGATGCATCGTCATGGTCACGTTGATATCCGTATATTGCAAGAGATTTTAGGCCACGAAAACCTCGGTACAACGCAGATTTATACCCACGTAGATAACGAGGCTATTAAGGAGGCATCCATGAGTAACCCCCTATCTAATATTAAGCAAAAAAAGAACGACGGTTAAACCGTCGTTCTTTTTTATAGTTCGAATAAATTTTTAGGCGAATTTGTTAAATTCAGAAAGCCCTCGTCAGTAATGACCACGAGATCTTCAATACGAACACCAAACTTCTCCGGAAGATAGATCCCGGGTTCTACTGAGAGCACCATTCCTGGCCTCAAAATTGTGTGGTCTCTTGTATTGAATGACGGAGATTCATGCACTTCGATCCCTATGCTATGTCCCAAGCCATGGCCAAAACATCCATCATATCCGGCATTTGCAATGTACGCTCTGGCCACACGATCTACATCGATGCAAGGAATTCCCGGTTTAATGATATCAAAGGCCTGTTCTTGTGCCTCCAAAACGGTATTATAGACGTGGCGCTGTTCATCATTCACACAACCCAAAGCAACTGTGCGTGTCATATCAGACCGATAGCCGTTGATGACAGCACCGAAGTCCATGGTGATAAAATCGCCTTTCTCTATCCTCTTATCTGTAGGAACCCCATGAGGAACCGAAGAATTCTTCCCGGAAACAACGATAAAATCAAACGAAACTCCCTCACTTCCCTGCTTTCTCAGATAGAACTCCATATCCAGCATAATATCACGTTCTGTGCGGCCGGCAGCAATTCTTTCCAGAATATATGAAAACGTGTCGTCAGTAATCTTTTGAGCCAGTTTTATGTTTTCTATTTCAGATGAACTTTTAACGCTACGCAATTCAAGGATATGTGCATCCATTTTAGAATCAAAGGTTACCTCAAACTCAGGAAGATTGCGTCTTAATACGTCGAATTGCGCCAAATGTAAATAGGATGTTTCGGTATAAACGAGACGAATGTTATCTGCAGTAAGGTATTCACGGAGCTGATCATACAATCGTTCCGCTAAAATAACGTTGCATTGGTTAATGCTTTTAACGGCATTCTCATAATAACGAAAATCAATGAAAAAATACGCCGACGTTTTGGTAATGAGCAAGGCACCTGCCGAAGAATGAAAACCGGTAAAATAAAGGCGATTTGCATCCCCCATTACAATTACTGCCTCATTGTGTTCCAATTTCTCTTGGAGCAATTCGATCCGTTCTAACATAACAGCTTCCTTTCCTTGAAAAAAAGTCCTGTTCTTACGAACAGGACTTTTTGGAGGTGCCAATCAGATTTGAACTGATGAATAAAGGTTTTGCAGACCTTGGCCTTACCACTTGGCTATGGCACCATATAAGAAAAGGCATATTTACATACGCCTTTTCTGAGAAAATGGTGCCTCCGGGCGGAATCGAACCACCGACACGGGGATTTTCAGTCCCCTGCTCTACCTACTGAGCTACAGAGGCAAATTGGCGACCTGGATGGGGCTCGAACCCACGACCTCTAGCGTGACAGGCTAGCGTTCTAACCAACTGAACTACCAGGCCATGTGCGGCGACTCACAATACTGCTCCTCGCTGCAACGATAGATATTTTACAACATCTATATTAAAAAGTCAAGTGTTTTTCAAGAAAAATATAATTTATTTTTCAGTTCCTTCCAACAACAGTTTTTCCAAATCTTTTGGAGTAAATTGATACTTACTATCGCAGAAATTACAGCATAATTCAACCGGCTCGCCCTCTTGAATTAATTCAGCCAAATCCTTTTTACTAAGACTTAAAAGAACCTTTTCTGTACGTTCCTTTGAACAATTACAGTAATATTCCGCATTCCATTCTTCCGTTACATGATATGGAATATTTTCCATAATCATGTCAGCAATTCGTTCATTAGAAGTGTGTTCAAAGATTGAAGAAACATTAGAGACGTTACTCAAATTTTTTTCCAAAGAAGAGATCGTCTCTTCATCTGCGCCGGGCAATAATTGAATAATAAAGCCACCGGAGGATTTCACGGAATAATCACGATCCACTAAAACACCAAGTGCACAAACTGTAGGCGTTTGTTCGCTGATTGCATAATAATTGGTAATATCTTCGGCAATCTCGCCGCTCACCAATTCAATACGGCTAACGTAGGGTTCTCCTTCCCCATTATCGCGCAGCACCGTGAGATAGCCGGGACCGATGCACCCGCTAACATCTAATTTTCCGTTTGCCTTTAATGGAATATCAATGATAGAAACACCGGGATACCCTTTTACCCTGCCATTTTGATCTGCAGTAGCCAGAAGTGTTTTGACCGGGCCTTCGCCCTCGATCTGCAATGTAAGCAGATCAGAGGCGTTTTTTAGCGTCTTTCCCATCATTACAGATGCTGTCAGCAAACGTCCCAACGCCGCAGTCACAACGGGAGCTGTCTTATGAAATTCGAAAGCACGTTGAACCAATTCCTTTGAATTTAAAAAATAGCCACGAACCATTCCGTTATCTGAAAGAATGGTAGTTCCCTTATTTATCATTCCTTATCCTCTTTCTTTTTTGCCACGAAAGTTAAACGTTCTGTATTCTCGCCGGGTTTACATTCCGAATAATCATCTGTTATTCCTAAAAGCTCAAACTCATATTTTTCCAGCAATGCACAAAGTTCATCCGAAGAATAATATCGCTGTATCTGATCCTCGTCCAAACGCTCATAGAATTCGCCGGTCTCTTCAAAAACTGTCAATTGATGAGTACAAAGTGTACCGTCAAATTGACTGCGCCAGGCCATAAAAACCCCATCATCTTCATAAAACTCACAGTGTTGGTCCAAGAGAGATCGATACTTATACAAAGTATTAACATCGAAGATCAAGACACCGCCCGGATTTAAATAGTTCCTAAACCAGTAAAACAATCGATCAAGATCTTCCGGATTTGTCAAATAATTCACTGTGTCTAATGTAGAAACAATACAATCAACCGTGCCATAAAGCTCAAACTCAGGCAATTGTTGGCAAAGGAAAAGGGCTTTTTCTCCACCGTCAACTTCTGCCTTTTTGTCCATCGCCTCCATCAGCATATCAGTACTGCCATCAATACCGATCATATCATAACCGTATGACAAGAGTCCTAAAGTGACAGTACCGCTTCCACACCCAATATCACAAACTAAGGACGCATTCATATTATATTGATTTAGTTTATTATGAATGAACGAAATGATCTTACTATAATTTGCGCCAACAAAACGGTCGTAATACTGCGCAAGTGCATTAAATTCATTCATAGGATCACTTCATCCGTTCAAAAACACGGGTATAGCCATCCGATCCATAGTTCAAGCTACGCTTAACACGGCTGATCGTTGCTGTAGATGCGCCGGTTTTTTCTACAATATCCTGATAGGACTCGCCTTGCGCCAAAAGAAAAGCGACCTCAAAACGCTGCGCCATTGCCTTAAACTCAGAAACGGTGCAAAGATCTTCAAAAAAATCATAACACTCTTCTACGTTCTTGAGTTTTAAAATCGCCTCAAAAAGATGATCACTATTGGGATCTTTCAATTTTAAATTCATCGTACCGAACTCCTTTGTTTGACATTTATCACATTTTAACATATTAAAGGATAAAAGTCAACAAAAAAGCAGGCATTAAATTAATGCCTGCTTTTGATTATCTAATATAATCGAACTCCAGATCCCCAATGCGAACCGGTTCGCCCTCTTGAATTCCCATTTCTTCCAACCTTTCAATAATGCCATTGCTTTGCAAGACACGCTGGAAAAAGTTGAGCGACTCATAATCATCAAAATGAATGGTATCAATGATCTTATATAGCCACTCACCTTCAACAACATAGGTCTGATTTTCTTTTCGAACTGTAAAGGATTTATCCTTTTCGGTTTGAACGGGAGTGCGTACGAATTCGCTTTCAAATACCTTCACCTTAGGCAGGGTTTCAAGCAGTTCGCCAGTCTTAGCCAACAAAGGATCCAAGCCTTCTTTCGTTGCCGCCGAAATACAAAACACCGGATAACCTTGTTTTTCCACATGTTTAATAAAGCGATCTTTCAATTCCTCGTCATAAACCGCATCGCATTTATTTGCAACTACAATCTGAGGAAGCGCGGCAAGCGTAGGGGAATACTCCTGAAGTTCCTTGTTTATGATTTCAAAGTCCTCAATAGGATCACGCCCCTCACTTCCCGCCACGTCTACTAAATGCAAGAGCATTCTGCAGCGTTCTACGTGACGAAGAAAGGCCGTACCAAGACCAGCGCCTCCAGCAGCCCCTTCAATAATACCGGGAATATCGGCGATAACAAAACCATTTCCAAAACGGTCGACCACACCGAGATTCGGGGTCATCGTGGTAAAATGATAGTTCGCAATCTTGGGTCTTGCAGAGGAAACAACAGATAAAAAGGTGGATTTTCCCACGTTTGGAAATCCAACCAAACCTACGTCGGCAATTAATTTCAGTTCCAATTGGATATGAAACTCTTCACCGGGTTGCCCAGGCTTTGCAAAACGAGGAATCTGGCGAGTAGAGGTGGCAAAATGCTGATTGCCCCATCCCCCTCTGCCGCCCTTGGCTGCGACAAAACACTCCTCATCAGAAAGGTCCTTCATCAACAGACCGGTTTCAGCGTCCTTAATCAGAGTACCAACCGGAACTTTAATAATCAGCGGAGGAGCACCGGCACCGGTACATTGATTTGTGCCGCCGTTTTTGCCATTCTCCGCCACATATTTTCGCTTATAGCGAAAATCCATCAACGTATTTAAATTGCGGTCGGCTTTAAAGATAATATCTCCACCTTTACCGCCGTCACCGCCATCGGGACCGCCCGCATTGACATACTTTTCCCGGTGAAAAGCAACGGCACCGTCCCCGCCTTTACCGGCTTTAATCCAAATTTTCGCCACATCAACAAACATGGGCTTGTCCTCCTTTCAAATTCGATACACAAAAAAATCCCGGATAGGATCCGGGATTTTTAAGGTTTTTACTCTTCAGCGTAAACAGAAACCTTTTTTCTGTCACGACCGACACGCTCAAACTTCACCTTGCCGTCAATCAGAGCGAACAGGGTATCGTTAGAACCACGGCCGACATTGTTACCGGGATGGATCTTAGTCCCTCTCTGGGTAACCAGAACGTTACCGGCCAGAACGAACTGACCGTCAGCTCTTTTTACGCCCAGACGCTTGGATTCGGAGTCTCTGCCGTTCTTGGTAGAGCCCATACCTTTTTTATGCGCAAAAAACTGAATATTAAACAACATTTGTTACACCTCCATTATTTCAAGGTTAAAATACATTGCATACTCTTGTGCAATGCTTTGCCCCAACTCAATCAAGATTTCGATATGTTTCGAAAATGATGCATTAGGTTTCGGGCATACACATTTGATCAAAGCATTCTCTTGGTCAACTGTAAGTTGAAGAGGCACCTGATCAATTCTTTCACCGCAATTGATGCAGAATTCAACACCGGTAGAAATCGCTGCGCAGACAATATCATGACCCGCTTCAGCATATCCACTATGGCCACTGCATTCAAAGCCGGTATAAAGCTTGCCTTTACGATAGATCCGAAGGACCGTCATAAAAGTTACGCTTCTGCCTTAGGAGCGGTGGGGTTGATCGCAGAGATCTGGATCTTGGTATAAGGCTGTCTGTGGCCCTGCTTTCTACGGTAATTCTTCTTGGGTTTCATCTTATAAACGATGATCTTCTTTTCCTTACCGCTCTTCAGCACGGTAGCTTCAACGGTAGCGCCCTTAACGTAGGGCTTGCCCACCTTCAGCTTCTTGCCTTCGCCAACGCTTACAACCTTGTCAAAGGTAACAACACTGTCGTTTTCGGCGTCCAACTTCTCGATGAAAAGAGTGTCGCCTTCCTGCACTTTGTATTGCTTACCGCCAGTTTCGATAATTGCGTACATTACAAAGCACCTCACTTTCTTATAGAAAACTCGCTATGACAGGTAGGTTTCCCTTTCGACCTGGCATATGCGGCTAACGATGATTATAACACATCAAAAATAGAATGTCAATCATTATTTTTACTATTTATAAGGATTTCTTCCGCACTCCGGAGAAGGGTGTCGCTCAGCTCTTCCCCGCCCATAATTCGGGCAATTTCATGTACCCGTTGTTCATGATCCAATTCATAAACAGCAGAACAAACTCTTCCATCCTTTTCCGTTTTGGAAACTTTAAAATGATGATCGGCACGAGCTGCGATTTGAGCCAAGTGGGTAATACAAAAGACCTGCCGTTCATCAGAACCGGACTGTAGTTTTTTCCCGATCTTGTCCGCTGTCGCCCCGGAGACACCGGTATCCACTTCATCATAGATTACCGTATCAAATTCCTGGTTCAGGACTGCTTTCATGGAAAGCATAATTCTGGATAATTCACCACCGGAAGCGATTTTAGCCAAAGGACGAGGCTCTTCCCCGGCATTAGCGGAAAGGAAAAACTCTACAGAGTCTTTTCCGTCCGGCCGATACCGAATTCCACCACGATCATTACGGCGTTCTTGGATCTCAACCTGAAAACGAACCTTCGGCATATCTAAATAGGCCAATTCGTCCTGTAACTGTTTTTCCATTGTTTTAGCAGTATTTTGGCGCAGCTTGGTTAATTTCTCTGCATGATGAACCAGCTCATTGTAAGCATCAAAATACGCCGCCTCTAACGTCTTAATATGATCATTGCTATGATCCAGCAGATCCAATTCGTTTTGATAGTTTGCTTGATTTTGCAGAACATCTTGATCCGTAGGACCAAATTTCTTCTTAATTTTCTCCAATTGGTCCAGTCGTTGTTCGATCTCATCCGGATCCATCTGATCTCCGGAATAATCATCAAACATCTTGCCAAGATCTGCCCCCAAATCGTCCAGTTCAGCAGAAATCTCTGTAGCCCGACGCAAAAGATCTTCGCCATTAGGAAGTAATTTTTCTAATGGTTTTAACGCATCCAGCGCTTCCTTAGCCAATTGCGCCGCAGGTAATTCGCCATCGTAGATCGCAGTAACTGCGGTATGAAGCCCTTCTACAATTTCACTGGTCTGCATCAAATTCTTACGCCGAAGTAATAACTCTTCATGCTCACCCTCACGCAATGCACACTCATTTAAGCAAGCAAGCCATTCCATAAGTTCACTGCGGCGTTTTTCTTTTTGCGCCGCTTTCATTTGTACGTCGTTTAACTGTTGGCGAAGGTCTTTTACTTTTGTATAGGCTTTTTCATAATTTGATTTATCAACGAGACCAAAGGAATCCAAATACCCAATGTGGCGCTGACTATCCAACAATAATACACCGTCATGCTGACCGTGTATATTGACCATCTGCGCACCTAACGCCTTAAGTAACGAAACCGTAACGTTGATTCCATTGATTTTGGCCGAATTTCTGCCATCTGCACCGATTTTACGATATACAGTTACATTTCCGTCCTCGTCCGGCTTTAAATCATTCTCATCAAGGATAGAAAGCGCCTCTGCATTCAGATTACAAAAACAAGCGCTAACAATGCCGGCATCTGCGCCGGAGCGAATTAATTCTTTGGACGCTTTGTTTCCCAGCAGCAAAAGGATAGAATCAATGATGATGCTTTTGCCCGCACCGGTTTCGCCCGTCAACACCGAAAAGCCGGATTTGAATTCTAAATCCAGCGAATCAATGATTGCGATATTTTCAATATGAAGGGCAGTCAACATCTTAAATTACCCCTTGATTCCCATAAGTATTTCTTTTACCCTCTCGGCATATTCGTTATTCAGTGTACAAATAAAGATCGTATCGTCACCAGCAATTGAACCGGCAACCCCTTGCAGATGCATATTATCCAGCATAGCGCAAACTGCACCGGCCATGCCGGCATAACACTTAACAATAACAAAATTTTGAGCTTCCACCACTTCAACGATTCCGTTATTTAAAATAGAATTAGCGCGGCCGGGCGCAGGCTGAGGTGCTGCTACGGCAGTACCTCGCACGTAGCGAGTACCATTTCGGTCGGAGGTTTTACGAAGACCAAGCGCCTTAATGTCCCGGGAGACCGTTGCCTGCGTCACATTCCACCCTTGTTCCTGCAGAATAGACACTAACATCTCCTGGGTAAAAACAGGCTGTTCCTCAATGATTTTTAAGATGGCGTCACGGCGTAAATTTTTCATAACATCCTCCGGCTGATCTTTTCATTTAATACTTTATAGAAACTTTTATTTTTCAACTTCACTAACTGCAGCGGCGTTTCATGACGGCTGATACACACCACATCACCATCACGTAATTCAACGAATTTTCGTCCATCACACTCAAGAATCGCATTGATACAGTCTGCATTCTTGACTTGAACATAAATCAATTGCTGTGCCGCACCAAAAACCACCGGTCGTGCCGCTAACGTATGGGGACAGATCGGTGTCACAACGATAGAATTAGAATTCGGCTCCAATATCGGACCACCGGCACTCATAGAATAAGCGGTAGAGCCCGTAGGCGTCGCAATAATGAACCCATCGCAAAAATACTCCAACAAATCACCGTTGGCATCTCCAAGCACAATGTGTGCAGGCTTTCCTCTGCCCCCGCGAATGACGGCATCATTAAGGGCAGTATTCTCCATGATACATTTGGAATCACGCAAAACGCTGACAGATAACATCATCCGAGCGCCGCACTCATAGGTGCTCTTTAAAATTTGAGGAAGCTGGTCGATCTCATTCGGCTCCATCTCAGCCAAAAAGCCCAGGTGACCCAAATTAATACCCAACAACGGAACTCCGGAACGATTGGCGTAATGCGCCGCTTTCAACAATGTACCGTCACCGCCCAAGGTCAGAACCAATTTCGCATTATTGAAGCACTCCTCCATCGAGCAAAAAACAAATTCTTCACTTTTTTCATCACCAATGCAAGCAACAGCGTATGTAAACCCCGCTTCACCAATTAATTGGATCACACGTTTCAGATAAACAAAGCCGCAGTCCTTGGCCGGATGTACGACAATTCCAATTTTATCCATAGTTTTCCTCCATCATCACTGCTTTTTGAATGGACTCAGAAATTATTACAGCAGTCTTCATGTCTTTTTTCAAATAAAGCAAATATTCTCGATTACCGCTTTCACCGGACAACCCGCTAAAAGCAACTCCAAATACACCAAAGCCAAGACTTTCCGCAAAGGAACCCACTTCTTCCAACACTCTTCGATGTACTTTTCGATCACTGACAACCCCATTCTTATTCAAGAAATGCGGTCCGGCTTCAAATTGCGGTTTCACAAGCACCACGGCTTCCCCACCGACGTTTAGCACCTGATAAATAGCCGGCAAAATCGCCTTGATAGAAATAAAAGAAAGATCAGCGGTTACTGCATCAATCTTCTCCGGGAAGGATTCAGCGTTCAAATACCGTGCATTCGTATGTTCCATATTAACAATACGAGAATCGTCTCGAAGCAAGGAGTGTAACTGAGCAGTCCCAATATCCACCGCATAGATGCGACGAACATCATTTTCCAAGAGAACCTGGCAAAAACCGCCGGTAGAGGCCCCCAGATCCGCAATACAATATCCGTGCCAATTTAAATTAAAAACACGACACGCATTAACCAATTTATATGCAGAGCGAGCAACGTAAACCTTCTCATCCACCAGCTTCTCAACAATGGCACCCTCGGTAATTTCATAAGATGGCTTTGAAACTTTTCTTCCGTTTACTGTAAAGTATCCGCACTTCACGGCGTTTGCCGCTTTGTTACGACTGTCATAATAGTGATTGACAACTAAATATTGATCCAACCTCATATTTTGGCACCAAATCTCAAAATCATCCGTCCAATACTGTCACCATCCAGGTGCGCCTCTTTTAATAAATCGTCCACCTTGCCGGATTTCATAAATTGATTTTCGATCCCCACAGCACGATATTGACCTTTATAGCCATTATTCAGGAGAAGATTTCCCAAATAGCTGCCAACACCACCTGTTTGATAACATTCTTCAATCAATAAGATTTTTTGGAATTTTAAAAGCTTACGTATCGTATCCTCAGAAATCGGATAGATACGGTTCAACTTCAAAAAGGAAACCTGTTGATTGGCTTTGCGAATTCCTTTCAGGCAAGACACCACTTGGCGACCATAAGAAACTACGCAAAGTTCCTCCGATGTTCCCATCCACTCTACATCAAATTCCGGATGCTTGAACGGCAACACCATATCCGGTTCATATCCACGAGGATACCGAATTGCATTAAGTCCGCCTTTCTCATTGATGCTACAGCGTAAAATCGCCTTCAAATCATCATAACAAGACGGTGAATAAATAGAAATTCCAGGAACCGGCATCAGCATAGGAATATCAAATAAACCTTGATGTGTTTCACCGTCCTCTCCCACGATTCCGGCACGGTCAATACAGATCGTCGCATGAACATCTTGTAGCGCAAGATCATGCACAACTTGGTCAAACCCACGTTGCAAGAAAGAAGAATAAACAGCAAAAACAGGTTTCATTCCATTTTTAGCCAAACCGCCTGCAAAAGTCAACGCATGTTGCTCTGCAATTCCAACATCAAAAAAGCGTTCCGGATAACACTTTGAAAACTCCGTCAACCCACAACCGGGAGCCATTGCTGCCGTAATGGCACAAATCGTTTGATCCTCCGCAGCTAAGGCGCAGAGCTCTTGTCCGAAAATGTCCGAAAAATCGGGTTTGACTTTTTTGCCGTGTTCCCCCGTTTCCACCACAAAGGAACTCAGACCGTGAAAATCAGTTGGTTGATTTTCTGCATAGGAATAACCCTTCCCTTTGATGGTTTTCACATGAACCAAACATGGTTTTTGAAGATCTTTTGCACGCGCTAAGACCCGTTCTAACGCCCGTTGATTATGCCCGTCGACCGGGCCAAGGTAAGCAAACCCCATATGTTCAAATATATTTCCTTGATAAAACACGGATTTCAGGGCATTTTTACATTTTTGAAAAAAACGATAAAATGATTTCCCAATAAGCGGGGTGCCCATCGTCACACTGCTCAACCAATCTTTAAAACGAAAATACCCTTGTCTGGTTCTAATTTTAGAAAGATAGGTAGCCAAAGATCCCACGTTTGCAGAGATGCTCATGTCGTTATCGTTCAAAACAACGATTAAATTTCCACTCATTCTGCCACCGTTATTCAGCCCCTCATAAGACAATCCGCCGGTCATAGCACCGTCGCCCACAACAGCAATCACGTGACGGTCTGTTTCGCCTTTTAATTCAAAGGCTTTCAAAAGCCCAACGGCGGAAGAAATTGCCGTGGAACTGTGACCGGTCTTAAGAATATCGTGCTCGCTCTCCGAAGGGCTTGGAAAACCGGAGAGACCGCCTTCTTGACGCAGAGACTGAAATTGCTCGTAACGACCGGTAATTAATTTGTGAACATAGCACTGATGTCCCACATCAAATATGATCTGATCTTTGGGTGAATCAAAGGTACGATGAAGGGCCATGGTTAATTCCACAACACCCAAGTTACTCGCCAAATGACCACCGGTGTGTGAAACATTCTCAATAAGACAAGTGCGGATCTCATCTGCCAAAACCGATAATTCCGAGTAATCTAAATTTTGAATATCACGGGGAGATTGTATCCGTTTTAAAATATTGTCCATTCCGTACGCCCTCCTTTACAATTATTATTTCTCTCTGGATCCAATATAACGAGCAAGCCAAAGCAAAAACTCATCTTCTTCACTTGCTTTGACAGCCTCATCCAGTTCTTTTTCAAGGTATTTTTTAGATTCTGAAAGACCCAGAAGCGAGACAAAGGTAGACTTATTCTCTTCTTGATCTTTGCCTGTTTCTTTTCCTAAAACTTCCGCCGAGCCTTCCACATCTAAAATATCATCTTTGATTTGAAACGCAAGACCAATGCACTCACAATAGTTTACATAATTTTCTTTTTTTGTTCCGGATAATGTTTCGGCGATTCGAATGGGGGCAGCCAATAATGCCCCTGTTTTATGACGATGAAGTTCTAAGAGTTCATCTAAAGATAAAACTTTATTTTCCCCTTGTTTATCAAGAACTTGTCCACAGAGCATCCCTCTGGCGCCGGATGCTTCATAGAGAACATTCAAAGCAGCCAAAAACGCTTCGGGTTGATATAAATCCCTCTTTGAAAGAAGATACTCCATGGAAAAATTCAAAATCCCATCGCCGGCCAGAAGTGCCATATCAGCACCATATTTTTTATGACAAGTCAAAAGACCACGACGATAATCATCATTATCCATTTCCGGCATATCATCATGAACCAGCGAATAGGCATGAATCAACTCTAAAGCCGCCGCAAACGGCAGAGCCTGTTCCTCAGTAACACCAAGACGGGTGCAAAACGCCATTGTTAAGGCGCCACGAATTCGCTTACCGGGTGACATCACGCCATAGGCCATCGATTCGCACAGAGGATGTTCTTCCCCTAACTCTCTTTGAATTAGTGTGCTTAGCAAATCATCCAGTTTACTCTTATAAGCAAGGTATTCTTTATTCATGGTCTTCAACCTCGCCTTGCTGAAGAAACTTCACTTTCTGTTCGGCTTTTTCCAGCAATTCCGTGCAACGTTTGCTCAATTTCATTCCGGTTTCATAAAGGGCAATCGACTCATCCAAAGGAACTTCCCCACTTTCAAGGCTCTTTACGATCTCCGCCAATTGATTGATTGCTTCTTCAAATTTCAGGTTGTTCTCCATCATCATCATTCCTTATCAAATCCTCTACAGCACAGACGGCCTGTCCGCCATCCAAGCAAAGAGAAACTCTATCATTAATTTTCAACTGTTGTATTTGTTTAATTACGTTTCCTTCCGAGTCCTGCGCCATAGCGTAACCACGCTGAAGCACCTTCAAAGGACTCAGAGCGTCCAACTTCGCCATCAGCGTCGCAACAGTACTGCGCTGATCGGTAGTTAAGCGGTGAATATTACTGCTCAACCGATCCGATAAATGATCCAGCATCATAAAACGCCGGTCGGTAAAAGCGTGGGGATCTGTCATAATTTTAGCATTCGCATATCGCTCCCAAAGATCCCGTTTTCTTTGTATTGTACCGCGCAATGCAGATCTAAGTCGTTTTTCGTCCTGCGACAACCGACGAAGGAGATCCTGCATATCCGGCACTACCAATTCTGCAGCGCCGGAAGGTGTGGGAGCACGAAGATCTGCCGCAAAATCACAAATCGTAAAATCCGTCTCATGGCCGACGGCAGAAACGATCGGCGTCTCGCAATTATAAATTGCCAAAGCCAGATCAGGATTGTTAAATCCCCATAAATCCTCAATGGATCCGCCACCGCGGCCTATAATGATAACGTCGACACGCACGCTTCGTTCAAAATATTCAATGCCTTGAATTAACGAAGCAGGAGCCTGATCGCCTTGTACAATTGCAGGGTAAACAATTACTTCTGCCAATGGAAATCGTCGTCCGGTAATATTGATAATATCACGCACAGCCGCTCCGGTTGGGGATGTTATCACACCAATACGTTCCGGGATTGCAGGAATTCTCTTCTTATGGCTTTCTGCAAAGATCCCAGCCTCAGCCAATTGTTTTTTCAATTGTTCCAGTGCAACGTAGAGATCCCCTACCCCGTCTTGTTTCATCTCAGTGATATATAACTGATAAACGCCGGTTTTTTCAAAGACGGAAACACTGCCTTTGGCCAGAATCTTCATCCCATTTTCCGGGCGAAATTTTAGCTTTGAGGCACTGGAGCGGAACATTACAGCACTGACGATTCCTTCTTCGTCCTTCAGCCGCAAATAAATGTGACCGCTTCCATGAATCGTCAGATTCGAGATCTCACCTTGCACCCAAATGTTTCGCAGATTCAGATCCGATTCAAGAACACCTTTGAGGTACTGATTTAATTGGGTTACTGTAATCGCTGTTCGTTCCATTATTTTGCGATAGTGCTTAATACACCGTGAACGAAACTACCGGAGTCTTCCTCACCGAATTCCTTTGCAAGCTCGATCGCCTCGTTGACAGCAACACGATCCGGAATGGAAGGATTAAACTTCACCTCATAAACAGCCACCCTCAAAATAGCAAGACAGACTGCACTGATACGGTTCATGGACCAATTGGCCAAAGCCGGCTCGATCAATTGATTGATTTCTTCCCAATGAAGGGCAATTCCATCGAAGGTTTCATCGATGTATTCAAGATGCTCCTGGTTTTCCTGTTGACGATAAAACTCTTCCAGGATAGATTCTTTATACTCCAATCCCTGATAATTCAGCGCATACACCAATTGAAAGACTACTTTTCTTTGTTTTTGTCTTGTCATACTTCCTCCTATTAATCATCGATGCAAATACACAACACCGATCCTTTGTGAATTTGTATTTCCGGCGTCACAGCCTTGGATGGCTCATTACTGATCCCAATCGGTTTTTCCATTTTCAACTCATAGCGATCCAAAGGATATTTAAATCCATTTAAAGATATCACCGCATCACCCGTCCAAGGAAAAAATGAGATATAACGGTACCGGTCCGAAAACGTGTATCTTCCTTCGGATATGATAAAGACCAAATTTTCTCCATCATAGAGTTTTAGATTCACGTCTCTCATTTTTGCCTGTTCCAGCAAAGAGAGATTTGCGATCGTATGATCAAAACGTCCTCCAAAAGGTGCGATCATCCAAATATTCCGATAACCGTCACGGATTGCAAGATCCAAGGCCAGTTCACTGTCCGTCTGATCTTTTTCCGACGGAAACAACAGCAATTCCCTATCCGTCGGTTTAGGCGCCGAATCAAAATCACCCAAAAGGCGTTCCAACGATACACCAAATGCATCCGCTAATATATAACCGGCATCTGCTGCATAGTAGGAAAAGGAATCATTTTCCATTAATGCACGGACGTTCTTCTCATTTCTCAGCTCACCGGCTAAGAAGATCATTAATTGTTTGTCTTTTTGTTCCAAGGAGTTTCTCCCTCCTTTAAAAGTTGATAGACCTGTCGGTAACTTTCGTAACGGCCCTCACGAATGAGTCCTTGTTCAACTGCGTTGCGAACACCGCAATTTCGTTCTTTATCGTGCATACAGTTCAAAAACTCACACTCTTCTATAAAGGGTGAAAACTCCGGGAAATAAGTTGCCAATTCGCTACGCTCAATCTCATAGCCTTCTAATTCCAAGGCGCCAAATCCGGGAGTATCTCCAATTAAGCCTCCGTTAGCCGGATATAGTTCGATGTGGCGGGTGGTATGTCTACCGCGTCCTAATTTTTCAGAAACTTCACCGGTTGGCAACTCCAGCTCCGGATAAAGCAAATTCAAAATACTGCTTTTTCCCACACCGGTATTCCCCGCAAAGATCACCGTACGATCTTGAAGTGCGGTTCTCAAAGCATCCATTCCTTCGCCCGTTGAGGCGGAAACACAAAAGACATCATATCCCAAGCTTTTATAATGCTCGGCTAAGTTTCCTACGCCATCATCATCGGGAAGATCGATCTTATTAAAAACTAATATCGGATCAATCTTTTGGTTTTGAGCGATGATCAACATCTTATCGATCGTGAACGGAAAAGGAGTTGGCTGTGAGTATGAAGATACATAACACAGAGCATCAACATTGGCGACGTTGGGACGAATCATATAGTTTTTTCGCGGTAAAATCCGTTCAATACGACCAGTATGATCCGCCATAGCCAATATTTCAACGTCATCGCCGGGAACAGGTGAAATTCCTTGTTTTCTAAAACTCCCCTTTGCCCGACACTCGTATAGCCCATCCGTTGTCTCAACCGTATAAACGCCGGACAACAGTTTTATAATTTTTCCGTTCATCATCAGTTGGAAGTTGCGGTATCTCCGCCCTCAGAAGGGGTTTGATTTTCTGTATTTCCTTCATTTTCCGTTCCGTTTTCCGGCGTAGTTCCGGTGTTTGTATCGTTGCCGGAATCCGGAGTCGTAGTACCAGAGCCCGGTGTCTCATTTCCACCGTCAGGCTGATCCGTTTCAGTTCCATCGGAACCACCATCCGGTTTATCATTTTCAGGGGGAGTTGTTTCCTTGGGCCCTGCGCTAACCACAAAATTAACCGCTGTCCCCTCTTCCACCTTCGAGTCGGCAAGCACGCTCTGAGAAATAACGTATCCCTTTTCCACAGTATCGCTGTACTCTTCGGTAATGGTGCCGAGTTTCAGCAAATTGTTTTCCAAGGTAGTCTCAAGAACGTCCTGATGTTGACCAACCAGTTTCGGCATAGTAACCGTTTTTACCTCCGGTTCCTTTTCTTCCTTTGGGCCTCTACTGATATAGATAATGACGGTATCAGAGTTTGTGATTTCCTCACCAGCAGACGGAGTGGTAGAAATAACACATCCCTCTTCGACATCATCATCGAAGTCACGCTCAATACGATAAGTGATCTTCTGACGTTTAAATTCAGCAATTGCCTCTGATTTTTCCCACCCAACCACACTGGGAACGTAATTCGTATCTTCCATGGTAGGAGCATCATTTTGATTCACGCTGGCAGGCCCGGTACTGAGGACGACCGTAATGGTGCCCTTCTTTTTCACCTGACTATTTGCTTCGGGATTCTGAGAGATGATTTGACCATCCGTATATTTATCGCTGGAGGCAGTGGAGCCAACCACAAACTCAAAGGTATAACCCGCCTTTGCCTCCTCCAGCTTCATACCAACGACGTTCGGACAAGTTACCGTCTTTGGGCCAAACAGTTCTTTCTGGAAGACAATTCCAAGAGCAACTAAAATCAGAACCACAAATGCCGTACCAACGCCGGCCAAGATGGGAAGCCAGGTAGATTTAAAGGTGGAGGGCTCTTCAATATATTCCTCTTCTCCCTCGTCCTCAATCGCTTCATTCTCCTCGCTCACGAGATCCTCAGCAAAAATTGTGGGCGAATTATCTACCACTGGTTCCTCTTCCACGGCCTCCGCAGAATAGTTAAAGATAATCGTGGGATCTGACTCAAATAACGTAATATCCGCCAAAATAGAGCCGGCAGACTGATAACGCAATGCAGGATCCTTCATAATTGCCTTTAAGATGATCTCTTCCAGTCCCTGCGGAATATCCTCGATCAGTTCGCTAGGAAGATCCGGCTGTGCCTGCACCTGCATCAATGCAACTGCAACCGCAGTATCCGCCTCAAAAGGCAGTTTTCCGGTCAGCATTTCATAAAGAATGATACCTACCGAATAAATATCACTACGCTCATCGGTACGATCACCACTAGCCTGCTCAGGGCTAATGTAATGAACCGAACCAATCGTCATATCACTAATGGTCTGAGTATCAAATTTAGTCAGACGGGCAATACCAAAGTCCGTGATTTTAATTGTGCCGTCTTTCAGAAGGAGAATGTTATGTGGCTTCACGTCACGGTGAACGATACCACGTTCATGTGCGTGCGAAAGTCCTTTCAAGATCTGCTTGATAAAATGCAACGCTTCTGTAGAATTCAGCGTTCCTTTTTTCTCCATGTACTCTTTTAAAGTAATGCCATCAATATACTCCATTACAATATAAAGAGCATCCCCTTCCAAGGAAACGTCATAAACATCAACGATATTCCCATGGGAAAGCATGGTGATTGCTTTTGATTCGTTGGTGAAGCGGCGACGGAATTGTGCATCCGACATAAACTCGTCCTTTAAAATTTTCACCGCAACTACACGGTTGCAGACTTTATCAAACGCCTTGTATACATAAGCCATGCCGCCCACGCCAATAACTTCTGTAATCATGTAGCGGTCATTTAAAACTTTTCCAATGTATTTTTCCATGATTTAAACTCCTTCTCACACTATATTTGAATTGCAGCAACCGTAATATTGTCGTCGCCGCCTCTACTGTTAGCAAGATCAATCAACCGTTTTGGAAGATTACTGAATTCCCCGCCGGCAGTCTCGAACTGAATTTCATTCTCGTCTACATGATTAGACAACCCGTCCGAGCAAAGAACCAAAACGTCCCCAGGTTCCACTTCTACTTGAAAGAAATCAAAGGTAATTTCCTCTTCGATGCCGATCGCTCGTGTGATGATATTTTTATTAGGGTGCATTTTTGCCTGACGTTCCGTAATATGTCCGCTATCCACCAACTCTTGTACCGCAGAATGATCTTTGGTCACCTGGCTGATACTGCCGTTTTTAATGTGATAGCCACGACTATCGCCCACATTGGCGAAATATGCCGTACACCCTTTCACCAGAACTAAAACCATCGTGGTCCCCATACCGCTCAAGGTGGGATCATCGTATGCTTTTTTATAAACATATTGATTACTCAACTCTACAGCTTGATGAAATACATCTTCAACCTGTGTAGACGGTAATAATGCATCAAAACATTTTTCCACCGCTTCAATCGCCAGTTGGCTTGCCTGCTGACCACCCCGGGCTCCGCCCATGCCGTCACAAACGACCGCTACGCAAGTTTTTTCATCAAACTGTTTGATCCAGAATGCATCTTGGTTTTCGATTCGCACTCGACCAATATCGCTGTGTGCTATGATATTCAAGCGTCTGCACCTCCTTCTACTGCGTTTTGATGACGAAGTTGACCGCATGACGCAGAAATATCACTTCCTAAAGTTCTGCGAATAGTTGCGTTCAAACCAAGTTTCGTCAAGGTTGCTTGAAAATTCAATATACTCTTTCTGGAAGGCGGATGGTAAGTCCCCTTCTCAATAGGATTTACAGGAATCAAGTTTACGTGACAAAGGATTCCTTTCAAAAGAGCGTTTAAGCGTTTTGCATCATCGTCTTTATCGTTCACTCCGGCGATTACTGCATATTCAAATGAAATTCTTCTCCCTGTTACAGCTTGATACTTCTTACAAGCGTCAATTAAATCATTCAAATGATACTTACGATTAATCGGCATAATCTCAGAGCGAATTTCATCGCTGGTACCGTGCAGTGAAATAGATAATGTAATTGGCAAGTTTTCTTCCGCCAATCGTAAGATCCCGGGCACTAACCCGCAAGTTGAAAGGGAAATGTGACGATACCCAATATTGATTCCCTCCGGATCATTGACATTTTTAAGAAATCGGATCACTTCATCATAATTATCCAAAGGTTCCCCAATTCCCATCATTACAATATTGGAAATTCGAATATTCAAGTCTTTCTGAACCTGTAGAATCTGATCCAAAATTTCGCCTGCGGTCAGGGAACGAATCAATCCATTTTTAGTAGACTGACAAAAGGAGCACCCCATCCGGCACCCAACCTGACACGAAATACACAGGGAATACCCGTGATGGTATTTCATAGCCACCGTTTCAATGATATTACCATCTGCCAATTGAAAAAGATACTTCACCGTATCATCCAACCGGGATCGAAATCGCTTAAATACTTTCAAATCAGTAATAAAAGCCTCTTCCATCAATCGTTCTTTCAACGAACGAGGCAGATCTGTCATTTCATCGAAACTACGAACCCCTCGATGAAGCCAATGAAAAACTTGCTTACTTCGAAAAGCGGGTTCCCCTAAATCTTTTATGTAGGAAGAGAGTTCTTCCCTTGTCATAGATTTTAAATCTGCTTTCAAACCTTAGCCTTTCTTTAACACGGCAATAAAGAATCCCTCGGAACCCGGTTCCGGAAGATATGTTTTATAGCCATCTGAAAATACATCTTTATCATAAGAAAACGATGGATTATTCGCAAGGAATCGGTCCACCAACCGCTCGTTTTCACGGCGATCAACGGTGCAAGTCGAATAAACAAGCCTGCCGCCGTTTTTTAAATAATCCGCACCATTTTGCAAGATGTCCGCCTGTAACGACGTAAATTCCTCACTGTTGTATCTTTTATATTTAATGTCCGGCTTCTTGCCCATAATGCCAAGGCCGCTGCACGGAACGTCGCACAAGACGAAATCCGCAGTTTCCAAGCAAGACTCATCCAAAACTGAAGCATCCGCTAAAACTACATTGACATTTTTATGGCCCAAACGTTGAGCGGTTTGCTTCAGTAAGCGCACCTTATGAGGATGAACGTCTGATGCCCTTATTTCCCCTTCGGTCAGAGCGGCCATAATAAAGGTCTTTCCGCCGGGGGCTGCACAGAGATCTATTGCAATCCCTGTATCAGAAGGCATTAACAATGCCGTTTCAGCAGAATGTCTGCCCACCACGTGGAACCAGCCATCCTGAAATGCCGGAGATTGTTCAACAGAGAAACCACCATCCACACGAAAAAGATTTTCATGCTCCGTTTCCTCCGGTGCGATCCCCTCTTGTCTCATTCGAGTCAAAAACTCAGACGCACTTCCCCGCTTGATATTATGAAAAAGATAGATCGATGTATCAGGATGCGCAAAGCTCTCCATCATCAAAACAAATGTTTTCTTATCATACTGCTCCAGCAGAAGATCCACCAATTCCGGAGCAATCGAATAACGAACCGAAAAATCCGCTTTCTTCAAGGCAAGTAATTGTTCTCGCTCCCGATCGCACCGACGAAGCACGGCATTAACAAATCCGGCACTATGCGCCATTCCACGCTTTTTAATCAATTCCACCGATGTATTACAGGCGGCGGAAGCCGGAATCTTCATATAAAACATCTGATATAAGCCCATACGTAAAACCGAAAGAACCGCCGGAGAAAGTTGCCCCAGCTTTCTCTGTGAGCATTGAGCAAGAAAATGGTCCAACGTGATCTTCCGTTCCACTACGCCATAGACTAATGCCGTTATAAATCTGCGATCACGCAGATCACAAACTTCACGTAATGCATTTTTTAGAGTGAGATTTGGGAAAGTCTGCTCCGTTTCCCACTCCTCTATTAAATTGTAAGCAATCAGACGAGGAACCATCATCTTCGCCGATTATTGGCACGGCTGATCAAAATCAACAGTTGCCATAAAACTGTAATTGCTGAAGCAACGTAGGTCATTGCTGCAGCGGTGAGAACCTTTTTTACACCACTTGTATCTTGTTCGCCGAATCCTGCCTTCTGTACCTGTTCCATTGCCCGGGCAGACGCATTAAACTCCACCGGCAAAGTAACAAGTTGAAAGAAAAACAATACTGCATAGCAAAGAATCGCCAAATTAAAAATCACCGTACCGTTCGTATATCCGGAAACAAAAAAACTGGCAATCATCAAGAAATAGAGTAATTTCGAGCTAAAATTGGTGATCCCAACCACTGCAGAACGAAGGCGAATAGGAAAATAACCCACGTGATGCTGAATGGCATGACCGCACTCGTGTGCGGCAATACCAATGGATGCAACACTGGTTCCGTTATAGACCTGCTCAGATAGACGAACCACTTTTTTCGTTGGATCAAAATGGTCCGACAAATGTCCGGATACACAGGTGATATTAACATCATAAATTCCGGCGCCGTGTAAAATGTGCTCAGCCATCTGTGCACCGGTCATTCCCCGGCCGTTAGAAAGCTTTGAGTATTTTGAATAAGCCGATTGCATTCGGGACTGTACAATAAGGCTCAGTATAAGAACCGGAAGCATGGTAAAAATCCCGAAATAGTAGGTTTGGAACAGCATCTGTTCTCTTCTCCTTTATTTTAAATATTCCCCTACGGCAAGTTTAGCGCCGCAAGCATAGGAATATGCATCTGTCCTATTTTTTCCTTGTTTTTGAATGGTTTTGATCCATATACCATTCCCGTCACCACACACAACCAAAATTCCTTTAGTAGAAATGTCGGCAACCATTCCGGCCAGTCCGGCAACTGCGCCTGCTTCATAGGCTTCATGAAGCTTTAACCGGTATTCGCCGAGATCCACAAATGCGCCGGGAGCAGGATTCATCCCCATGATCAAATCACGCACCTCTTTTGCAGGACGGTTGAAATCGACCTCTGCTTCTGCCTTTTCGATCATCGGAGCATAAGTCGCCTCTTCTTCCTTTTGCGGAACTGCTACCGCAGTACCGTTTTGAAGCATCGTGATGGTTTCCAGCAAGGCCTCAGCACCAATTGTTGCCAAGCGGTCAAAAACACTGCCGGCAGTATCTTCGGGCTTGATCGGCGTGGAACGCCTAAGATACATGTCACCGGTATCCATTCCTTTCGCCATTTTCATGATGGTAACACCGGTTTCTTTTTCCCCATTAATTACAGCACGTTGAATGGGGGCTGCGCCTCGATAGCGAGGAAGCAAGGAACCATGCACGTTGATACATCCAAACTTTGGATAATTCAGAATATATTCCGGCAAGATCCGTCCATACGCCGCCACCACGATCAAATCCGGTTTCGTCTCTTCCAAAACCGGAAGAAAGGAACCATCTTTTAAAACGGTCGGTTGCCATACCGGCAATCCTTTGGAAAGCGCAAATTCTTTTACTGGAGGAGCCGACACTTTTCCGCCGCGGCCCTTAGGACGATCAGGCTGTGTCACCACGCCAACCAGCTCGTGAGTTTCAAAAACAGCCTTACAGGAAACCAATGCAAAGTCCGGTGTCCCCATAAACAAGATGCGGAGTTTATTCATTCTCAAAAACCTCTTCTCCAATCATCGGAATGGTGATTCCTTCCAGATGGTCGTATTCATGAAGTAAGCATCGAGCCAAAAAGTCATCGCCGGAGAACTCAAACCACTCTCCCTTTACATTTTGTGCACGCACCTTCACTTTGTTTGCACGCACAATACGGAAACTGCGTCCGGGGAAAGAAAGGCATCCCTCGTAGTATTTGTCATTTTTGCCGGTAGCAGAAATGATCTCGGGGTTAATAAACTCTTTATACTCTGTTCCGTCACAATGAATGTCAACGACAAAAAGACGTCGCAAAATACCGACCTGGGGTGCGGCAAGTCCTGCCCCCTGTTCTTTGCGCAGAGTTTCTTTCATATCTTCCACTAAAGTGGCCAACTTCTCGTCAAAGACTTCGACCGGACGGGATTTCTTCCCCAAAAAAGTCATATCATTTTTAACCAAATTTCTCAAAGCCATGAATACACCTCAAAAATACTGTATAGGATTAATGTTATATACAATTTGCAAACCGGACGGCAATTCCAATTCACGACATTCGTTCACTAATTGACGCAGACGAACAGAATTCTTACACTTCACCAGCATCTGCATCCGATGTTTTCCGCGGAGCATCCCCACACGGGGAACTACCGGCGATAACAGACGCAACGGAATATCCTGATACTCCTGAATACTGGCCGTTTGCAGATGACGATAGATCTTTGTCATTCCATCAACGACATCTTCTTTAGAAAACCCCTCCGCCACGATCAAAAGAATATCGCAAAAGGGCGGATATGCCATTAAATTTCTAAAAGCCAGTTCCTGACGGTAAAACCGAAGATAATCTTGTTCCTTCGATAACGAGATCACCTGATGTTCCGGACAATAGGTCTGAATAATCGCCCGTCCGGCTTTTCCGCTCCGTCCTGAGCGGCCGCAAACTTGGGTCAAAAGATTAAATGTTCGTTCGTTTGCACGAAAATCATCGGTATAGAGAGACATGTCTGCCTGCAATACCCCGACTAACGTTACCGATGGAAAATCGAGACCCTTGGCCACCATTTGTGTACCAAGCAACACGTCATATTCTCCCTCACGAAAAGCAGTCAACTGCTCTCCATACGACAAATAGGAGTCCACCGTGTCCATATCCATGCGCAAAATACGAGCAGACGGAAAGAGCGTCTGTAGCTCTTCTTCTACGTACTGGGTTCCAAGCCCCAGCATTTTGATATGATCGCTTCCGCAATCCGGACATTGTGAAAACCGTTTTATATTATAACCGCAATAATGACACATCAACCGTTGATTGGGTTTATGATAAGTCAATGCAATTCCGCAAGACGGGCATTTTGCAACGGCACCGCAAGAGGAACAGCCTACCACGGAATGCATACCGCGCCGATTTAAAAATAAAATTGCTTGCTCTTTCGCTGTAAAGGTTTGTTCAAGAGCAGAAAGCAACGCTTCGCTGAAAAGTTTACTTCCCTCTACCAAACTTTCCTGGCGCATATCCACCAATTGAACTTCCGGCAATGTGGCGTTATTATACCGTTTTGTCAGAGTATGAAGATGGTAAATTTCTCTTTCTGCCCGATAATAACTTTCCATCGCCGGAGTGGCAGATGCCAAGAGAAGCGGAATTTGCTTATGATGCGAAAGAAACCGAGCAATATCTCGAGCATGAAACCGCGGACTGCTCTCGGACTTATAGGTGCTTTCATGCTCTTCATCCATGATAATCAAGCCAAGATTGTCCAACGGGGCGAAAATAGCGCTTCTTGTTCCTACCACGACCTTGGCACCGCCGCCATGGATCTTTTTCCATTCATCCGCTTTTTCTCCAAGAGAAAGTCCGCTATGCAGAACCGAAACGCAATCACCGTACCGCAGATAAAACCGGCTAAGCATTTGCGGGGTTAGCGCAATTTCAGGCACAAGCATCAGTACCGATTTTCCGGCAGCCGTCAGATCGTCTATTAGTTTCATAAAGACGTGTGTCTTTCCGCTTCCGGTCACCCCATAAAGCAGATGCGTGCCTTCTTTTCCGAAATGCTCTGCAATTTCACGGTAAGCCTGTTCTTGCTCCTCTTCCAGATGAACCGACTGGCGCTCATTCCCCCGTTCCATCAAACGGTACGGAGTCCGTTCCCTCGCCTCATCATAGACTTCGATGAACCCCTTTTGAGAAAGAGTCTTCACCGTTGAAGGCCCGCATCCGGAATAGTATAACGCATCTTTGGCAGAAAGAACCGGTTCATCCAAAAACAAGGAGAGCAGATCCCGTTGCTTTTCAAATCGTCGATCCAGAGAGGATAAATAAAGCTCTACTTGTTCCGGCGTGATTGCCAACCGGATCTTTTTTTCTTTAAGATCTCCAATGTTACGGATCGATCGAATTTCTTCAATCAAAACCCCGTCACGATACGCCGGTACGCACAAACGTTTCAGCTTCGTCGGAAAGTCAGAGCGACGAACCGCTTTTCCGCTTTGACGCATAAAAGCAACCAACTCGCTATACTTTTCAGGGAATTCAGAGCGATCGGGATTGAGGGCATAAACCTCATTGATCTTATAATCCAATCCTCTCGGAATCATACAGCGGATTGCCTGATAACGGGTCACAAAATACTGGTCTGCCATCCACTCGGATAGTTTCAGATGGACGGAATCCAGCATCGGTGCCTGATCTAACACACGAACAACGCTTTTTAGTTCATGTACTTCATTCGTTGAAAATATCGAAAACACCATGGCCTTTTTCAGTACGTTCCCGTTCCCAAAGGGTACTAAGACCCGCACTCCGGGCATAACGGATGCGCCAAAAGAATCGGGAATTAAATAATCATAATCCCGATCGATCTTTTGGACGATCTGATCAATTGCAACCCGGCAGACCAAAGCCATCGTTATTCAGCGTCGCTCTCAACGGTGGGAAATTCTTCCACCTTAATCGAAACCTTGCCGGCAGCAATATCATTGATTGCCAGTTTTACAGGCTTATCAGCGAGTTCCGTCTCATTTGCTTCTGCTTCAGCAGAGATCTGACGGGCACGCTTTGCTGTCATAATAACAAGGGCATAACGGCTTCTGGTCACTTTTTCTAATTCAGATACAGCAGGATACAACATTTTTTCAAAAACTCCTTAAAATTTATTTTAATATTTCTACAATTTCGCTGACCGCTCTTGATAGGTCATCGTTCACGATTTGATGCATATATAGATGCGCATCGTTCAGTTCCAATTTAGCCTGAGCAATTCTTGCAGCAACCACTTCCGGTTTTTCCGTCCCACGACCGATTAATCGTCGCTCCAATTCTTCAATGCTTGGCGGCAAAATAAAGATTGAAATTGCGTCGGGACATTTCTTCATCACCTGTTGAGCGCCGCAAGGTTCGATCTCAAGAACGATATCAAATCCCAAGCAACGTTGCTCTTCCACAAAATCCGCCGGCGTACCATAGTAATTCTCACAGTATGTAGCATATTCCAGCATCTCGCCGTTTTGGATTTTCTTTTCAAATTCATCTTTGGTAATAAAAAAATACTGAACGCCGTCTTCTTCACCGGGACGGGGCAAACGGGTCGTTGCCGATACCGAGTATTTCATTTGAGGATTCTGACGAAAGACCTCTGCCAAAACCGTTCCCTTTCCGGTTCCGCTGGGACCGGAAATGATAATCAACCGACCTTTATTCCCCATCTTCATCATCCTCTTCATCATAACTGTCCGTCAATCGGTTGGCCACTGTCTCCGGCTGAAGCGGGGAAAGAATCACATGGTCGCTGTCTGTAATGATCACCGCACGGGTACGGCGGCCATAAGTCGCATCCACCAGGACACTGCTCTCTTTGGCTTCCACAATGATTCGCTTGATCGGCGCACTGTCCGGACTGACGATCGCAATGATTCGACTGGAATTGATCATATTACCAAACCCAATGTTAATTAGTTTCATTGTGCCACCTCATTCCACATTCTGAATTTGTTCGCGAATTTTTTCGATGCAAGCTTTAACATCAACGACGATCCGGGTAATTTCAATCGAATTACACTTAGAACCAATCGTGTTGATCTCACGGTTCATTTCCTGAACAAGAAAGTCCAGCTTTTTACCAATGGGACCGCCTTGCGCCAAAAGGCTCTCAAATTGATTCAAGTGGCTTCTCAAACGAACGGTTTCTTCATCAACAGCCACTTTATCAGCAAAGATCGCCACTTCTGTCATTAAACGATTCTCATCAAAATTCCGATCCTCCAGCGTTTCACGGATCTTGTCTTCCAGGCGCTGACGGTATGCAGAAACCGATTCCGGAGCCAATCTCTCCACTTTATCCACTGCAGAAGCGATAAAAGCAAGATTGCCGAGAAGGTCATTCTTCAGTTTCTGCCCTTCCACCTCTCTCATGGCGATGAATGATTCTAAAGCCTGATCCAAAGCATCAAGAACAACCTTTTTCACATCCTCTTCTGCAACCTCGGGTTGAGTAATGGTCATCACATCCGGAAGGGTCAACAACCGAGAGGCGCGAAAATCATTTTCAACCCCACACTCCAGGGCTAATTTTTGAGCAGCGTCAAGATAGACACGCACCAGATTCATATCGACAGATGCACAAAGCTCTGCTTCCGCAGTTGTTTTCTCCGTATGAAAGTAAACGTCAATTTTGCCACGGGAGACCGATTCTGCAATCCGCTTTTTGATCGGCTCTTCCAGATAAGCGTAATCCTTATAAATCCGAGCAGAAAAATCAAAAAAACGATGATTGACCGATTTGATATCAATTGTAAAATCCACACCGCCAAAGGTGCCGGTCCCACGACCAAAACCGGTCATACTTTTAACCGTCATAATATTTACCTCACTATTTTTTATTATAATATAATAACACAAAAATAATATTTGTCAATATAATAGCGGATTTTATGCAGAATTTATGCATGAAAAAAAGCCCAATTTCTTGGGCTTTTAATCTCAAACTCTTCTTTTGGGAACTTTACCCGCCGGTAATACACCGCTCCCCGGAAAAGTAACAAACTTTATGGCATAAAGATCGCACACAACATAATTGCCGGATCGCGGTTCAAACAAGACGATAAAGCTCACGCCGACGTCATATAAGATCCCTTCTTTTTGTACAATATTGTCCGTACCGATCAAAAAATCAATAATGCAATATTGCCCCTCGTTATTTCTTAATGCCTGTTGCCACGAACCGGGATAAGCCGGCGACTGCACAAACTCAGAACCACCTGTTTCAGACGAACGAAAATAACTGCCGTTTCCATTTAATTCACCCATACTAACACCTCACAAAATTATGTAAACTCATACAAATCCGTCGGATCATAAAAGCAATGTTCTCGATACTTGCCGATATAATAACCTACATCCGACGGAAACGTATTACGACAATTCGCATTGAAAGGATTATAAAACCAAAGAGCATCCCCCAATCCGGGCAAACGATTTCCGGCGATCGCCCAATCGGCAATCGCATAGTGAATTCCGGTAGGGTTCATGTTATAAATGTTTTGCGGATTATACCGTCCGTTCGACTCTGTACGTGCACATTCAAACTGTCCCGATTGTAAAATGATATTTCTTAAATTTCCCTGTCCCGTCCGTGCATATTCGCCTGCCGGCGCTCGCACTCGGTTCATCACAACACTGGCCACAGCTGCCATGCCCACGTCGCCTTCCCCGCCAGCTTCGCATTCAATTAACCGGGCAAATAACTCACGATCCGAAAAAGGCATATTCATCACCTCACATGGTAAACTCTATGTATCAATCGGCGTAAATATGAAAAAAAGACGCTGAAACAGCGTCTTTTTATGAAAAGCATTTTTACTTTACACCTATTTTATTAAGATAAACGCCAGTATAACTTTCCGGACACTTCGCAACGTCCTCCGGAGTACCGCAAACAACTAAATTTCCGCCCCGGTCTCCGCCTTCCGGTCCAAGATCAATGATATAATCCGCCGTTTTAATCACGTCAAGATTATGTTCAATGACCACTACGGTATTTCCGGTGTCCACCAAGCGTTGTAAAACAGTAATCAGCATTTGAACGTCCGCCGTATGAAGTCCCGTTGTCGGTTCATCAAGAATATAAATCGTCTGCCCCGTCGGTCTTTTCGATAGCTCAGTCGCCAACTTCACCCGTTGCGCTTCACCACCGGATAGTGTCGTCGAAGGCTGACCAATCTTCACATAGGAAAGCCCCACATCATAAAGCGTTTGCAGCTTTCGGCGGATTTTAGGATGATTTTCAAAGAAATATAATCCTTCTTCTACCGTCATATCCAGTACATCAGAAATGGTCTTGTCCTTATACTTCACTTCCAAGGTTTCCCGGTTATACCGCTTCCCTTTACAAACCTCGCACGGGATATAAACGTCCGGCAAGAAGTGCATTTCAATTTTGATAATACCATCGCCCTGACACGCTTCGCACCGACCGCCTCTGACATTGAATGAAAAACGACTGGAGGTATATCCCCGCGCCTTGGCTCCATTCGTTGTTGCAAAAAGATCACGAATATCAGTAAACAATGACGTGTAGGTAGCAGGATTGGAACGCGGTGTTCTGCCGATCGGTGACTGATCAATGTCAATCACTTTATCCAGATGCTCAAGGCCCTTGATCTCCTTTACTTTTCCAGGAAAAGCCTTGGCGCCGTTCAATTCATGCGCCAGCGTTCTATAAAGAACCGAGTTCACCAAAGAGGATTTTCCGGAGCCGGATACTCCGGTCACACAGGTGAACGTCCCTAACGGAATTTTTACGTTCAGTTTTTTGAGGTTATTCTCTTCAGCGCCAATAACCTCCAGGAATTTACCATTCCCATTTCGGCGATTCTCTGGAATCTCAATTATCTTTTTTCCGCTCAAATATTGACCGGTAATCGAGTTTTCGCAAGCCATGATCTCATCCGGCGTACCACTGCAAACCACTTCGCCGCCGTGAATTCCGGCACCAGGCCCGATATCGACGATATAATCCGCCGCTCTCATGGTATCCTCATCATGTTCCACAACGATCAACGTATTTCCGAGATCACGCAACCGTTGCAACGTAGCAATCAGCTTATCGTTATCCCGTTGATGAAGACCGATAGAAGGCTCGTCCAAAATATAGAGAACCCCCATCAAGGAAGACCCGATCTGTGTCGCAAGGCGAATACGTTGACTCTCTCCTCCGGATAAGGTGCCTGCGCTCCTGGACAGGGTGAGATATTCCAACCCCACGCTCTTTAAAAACGCCAACCGTTCCTGAACCTCTTTAAGAACACGTTTCCCGATCATTTGATCCTTTTCGGATAATTGAAGGTGATTAAAAAACTCGATAGAGGCTGTGATAGAAAGATCCGTTACTTCGGCAATGTTTTTACCCCCCACCGTAACGCTTAAAGAATCTTTCTTTAAGCGCTTTCCATTACAGGCCAAGCAGGGACAATCACTCATCACCATCTCAATCTCACGGCGAACCCATTCACTATTGGTTTCTTTAAAACGGCGTTCCAGATTAGGAATAACCCCCTCAAAAGACGTGCTGTACGCAACTGAACCGAAGGACGAATTCCGCTTCATATCGAGTTTTTCGCCATTATTGCCATATAACAAAATGTCTTGTTGTTCTTTTGTCAATTGAGCAAACGGTGTATCCAAGGAAAAACCATACCGTTCACTCAATGCACGGAAATACATTTTCGCAATATTGTCGCTATCAGAGAGATACCATCCACTTGCGCGAATAGCCCCTTCATTGACAGATCGTTCCGGTTTCGGCACAACCAACGCGGGATCAACTTTCATCAAAAAGCCCAGGCCGTCACAGTCGGGACACGCACCAAAAGGATTATTAAATGAAAACATTCTCGGTGAAAGTTCATCCATTGAAAATCCATGTTCCGGGCAAGTAAAGTTTTGAGAGAATAAAATCTCCTCCATCCCCTCGGGCACGACTAAAACAAGACCGTCTGCATGATGAAGAGCAGTCTCAATAGAATCGGTCAACCGTTGCTGAATTCCCTCTTTAATGATCAATCGATCTACGATAATTTCAATCGTGTGCTTGATGTTCTTCTCCAGTTTAATTTCTTCGTTCAACTCATAGAGAATCCCATCCACTCGCATGCGAACAAAACCGCTCTTTTTAGCATCATCCAGTAATTTTTGATGTTCCCCCTTTCGTCCGCGAACCACCGGAGCTAAAACAGAAATCTTCGTCCGTTCCGGCAGTAGACAAATTTGATCTACTATTTGATCGACTGTCTGTTGCGTAATTTCACGCCCACAAACCGGACAATGCGGTTTACCGATCCGTGCATATAACAACCGAAGGTAGTCGTAGATTTCCGTTACCGTTCCAACAGTTGAACGAGGGTTTTTAGAGGTGGTCTTTTGGTCGATAGAAATAGCCGGAGAAAGTCCTGATATATTGTCGACATCCGGCTTATTCATCTGACCCAAAAACATTCTGGCATAGGATGAGAGACTTTCCACATATCTTCGTCTGCCTTCTGCATAAATGGTATCAAAAGCCAACGATGTTTTACCGGAACCGGACAAACCGGTAAATACGATCATCTTATCACGGGGTATTTTTAGGTCAATATTCTTTAGATTATTCTCCCTTGCCCCTTTGATGGTAATAAACTCTTTCGTCATAAATCTACTTTTCATTCTCCTTCAGTGTTGCGATCTTATCACGGAGCATAGCAGCATACTCAAATTCCAACATCTTTGCCGCTTGTTTCATTTGCTTTTCAAGATCACGGATCATGGACTGTTTTTCCTCCTGTGAGAACTTCATTTTTCTGCGTTCCGGCGTCGAAGGAAGCGTCCCAATGTCTAAAACTTCATGAATTTCTTTTTTAATGGTGGTGGGAACGATCCCATTTTTTTCATTATATTCCTTTTGAATGGCTCGGCGTCGTTCTGTTTCTCGAATAGCACGTTCCATCGAACCGGTCACCTGATCAGCGTACATGATAACACGCCCATCAGCATTACGAGCAGCACGGCCAATCGTTTGAATCAATGAGGTCTCACTGCGCAAAAAACCCTCTTTATCCGCATCTAAAATTGCAACTAAGGAAACCTCCGGAATATCCAAGCCTTCCCGAAGCAAATTGATGCCGACCAGTACGTCAAAGATGCCCAATCTGAGTTCTCGGACAATCTCCATACGCTCCACCGTCTTCACATCATAGTGCAAGTATTTGACCTTTACACCCATTTTCTCTAAATATTCAGTTAGATCTTCCGCCATTCGCTTTGTTAATGTGGTTACGAGCACTCTGGACTTTTGCTCAACGCATTGATGAATCTCGGCCAATAGATCATCCATCTGCCCCTCTACAGGCCGAACTGAAATCTCCGGATCCAGCAATCCGGTAGGTCGAATGATCTGCTCTGCAACCTGCTCACTACGCTCCAACTCATAGGCAGCCGGTGTTGCACTAACATATAAGACTTTATCTAAGTGCTGTGTGAACTCTTCAAAATTCAGCGGTCTATTATCAAACGCCGAGGGCAGGCGGAACCCGTAGTTAATAAGCATTTCTTTTCGTGAACGATCTCCCCCATACATTCCGCGCACTTGAGGCAATGTCACGTGCGATTCATCAATAATCAGCAAGAAATCATCATTAAAAAAGTCCAACAGCGTAGCCGGAGGACTCCCCGGAGCACGTCCACTTAAATGACGGGAATAATTCTCAATTCCTGTACAAAAACCGATCTCTTTAAGCATTTCAAGATCATAACGGGTACGTTGCTCAATTCGTTGTGCTTCCAACAGCTTTCCGTTTTCGGTAAAAAACTTCACACGCTCTTCCAGTTCTTTTCTAATGGCCTCCAAGGCTTTTTCACGCTTTTCATCCCCTATTACATAGTGAGATGCCGGATAGATTGCCACGTGGCTTAATTCCCGCTTTAATTCGCCGGTAAGGTGATCAATTTCCGAAATACGATCAATTTCATCCCCAAAGAATTCGACACGAATTACGGTGTCTGTGGATGCAGCCGGAAAAATCTCCACCACATCTCCACGAACTCTAAATTTATCACGAGTAAAATCAAAATCATTGCGTTCATATTGAATTCGAACCAAATGTTCTATTACTTCATCCCGATCCTTAATCATCCCGGGTCGTAAAGATAACATCAGATTCTTATACTCATCCGGCTCACCCAATCCATAAATGCACGAAACGGACGATACCACGATTACGTCATTTCGTTCCAGCAAGGAAAACGTAGCACTATGGCGCAGTTTATCGATCTCATCATTCACAGAACTGTCTTTTTCAATATAGGTGTCCGATGACGGGATATAAGCCTCCGGCTGATAATAATCATAATAGGAAACAAAATATTCCACCGCATTATTAGGAAAAAACTCTTTAAATTCCGAGCATAACTGAGCAGCCAATGTTTTATTATGAGCCAATACCAATGTTGGTTTATTGACATTTGCAATGACATTCGCCATCGTGAAGGTCTTACCGGAGCCGGTGACGCCCAAGAGGACCTGTTCTTTCATTCCGTTTTTTAAGCCATCGGTAATTTTTTTAATTGCTTCCGGCTGATCACCGGTCGGTTTATATTTTGAGACTAACTCAAAATGATCCATCCTCTGCACCACCTTCCAAAACAAGTAGTTATAGTATACCACAGTTATATAAAAAAAGAAAGACTCGATATAAAATACATCAAGTCTTTCATGAATAATTTATGAATTTGCAGGATCTCTCTTATAGGTGGGAACAATTTCAGCCACAATATCTTTAATGTCTGCAGCCTCGTTTAAATAAGCCTCTTCCAACCGATTCAACTGACGTTTAAATTCTTCGTCGTCCATTTCGATAGGACGACCGATATGAATTAATTTATTTGCCGTTTCCTGCAATCCCTCTTCGTCCATCAAGAGCTCTTCGTAAAGCTTCTCGCCGGGACGAAGACCGGTATATTTGATCTGAATATCGTAATCCGGCTCAAATCCGGAAAGACGAATCATATTGCGCGCCATATCGGCAATCTTGACGGGCTTACCCATATCCAAAACATAGATTTCACCGCCATTGGCATAATAACCGGCCTGCAATACCAACGAAACTGCCTCAGGAATCGTCATAAAGAAACGAGTAATATCCGGATGTGTCACCGTAACGGGACCGCCCTCTTCGATTTGTTTCTCAAAAAGCGGAATAACACTTCCGTTACTTCCTAAAACGTTACCGAAACGAACCGCAACGAACTCTGTCTTTTCAGACTCACGGTTCATCATTTGGACCACCATCTCGCAAAGACGTTTTGATGCGCCCATAATGTTCGTCGGGTTTACCGCCTTATCCGTAGAGATCAAAACAAATTTCTTGACGCCGTGCTTCACAGCTGCTTTCGCCATTTTATAAGTGCCAAAAACATTGTTTTTAATCGCTTCGTTAGGGCTATCTTCCATCAACGGAACGTGTTTATGCGCCGCAGCGTGGAAGACAATATCCGGTTTGCGTTCACCCAGCACCGAATCAAGCCGAGAGGTATTCCGTACAGAACCGATCAAAACTTCCAACTTCAGATGGGGATATTTGCGCCGCAACTCCATCTGAATTTCATATGCGTTGTTTTCGTAGATATCAAAAATGATCAGTTTCTTCGGAGAACTCAGTGCGATCTGGCGACACAATTCACTTCCTATAGAACCGCCACCGCCGGTAACCATAACGACTTTGCCGGAAATATACCGGTAAATCTCATCCAGATTCACCTGTACCGGATCGCGCCCCAAAAGATCCTGAATCTGAACTTTGCGCAGCTTGCTGGCAGTTACGTTACCGCTCACAAGCTGATAAATTCCGGGGACGATCTCCACTTCACAGCCGGTCTCGCAGCAGATATCCAAAATTTCTTTACGGTCGGCACCAGTACAACTGGGAATTGCAAAAATAATTTTATTAACATCGTAGGTTTGTGCAGCATCCACGATATCATCACGGTTACCGATGATGGGCACATTTTCCAAACGACACCCTTTTTTCTGCGGATTATCATCAATAAAGCAAACCACTTGACCATTGGTTTTATCACTTTCCAGATACTCACGCAGGATCATACGACCGGCAAAGCCGGCACCAATGATCATGATCCGTTCCTGATCTCTTCTGTCAATTGAGCGTTTAGAAAACAAGCTAATGATGACTAATATAATTCGTTTTCCAAAGCGAATAACAATCGTCGAAATAAAGCTAAAGATCCAACCTAAAACATAGTAGGATTTCGGCATATCGAGCTTCAAGATCGCAATCAATGCAAGACCAATTCCAGCCAGAATGACATGTGCCAGAACGATTCTAAACATATCTTCTTGACCGACGAAACTCAAAATGTTGTTATAAAGCCTAAAAAAGGCAAAAACAACCCATGAGATCAAGATCCAAATTCCGATCGTGTTAGCAAACGTTCTGATATAAGGTTCCGGAATTTCAGAATATTTAAAATCAAAACGAAGCCAAATGGCCGCAAAAAACGATCCGGCAATAAACAGCGCATCCAGGATTGCAAGAATGAGCATGATGCGTAATCGTTTTCCTTTTGAGAAATTCAATTTCATTTTTTCACAACCTTAAAACAAAATTTGTCAAGCAAGATAGGACTGTACAATTTTGCAGTAATTTTCAATAACGTAGTCGATCTCTTCGTCCGTCAGACAGGTATGAAGAGGTAACGTAATCTCATTTTCAAAAAATGCATACGCATTCGGATAATCCGCAATATCGAAGCCGATTTTTTTATAAGCCGTCATCATTGGCAACGGTTTATAATGCACATTACAAGCAATTCCAACTTCCGCCATCTTTATAATGATCTCATTTCGTTGTTCAAGCGTGATGCCGGGTATTCTGGAAATATACAGATGTCCGGAGGAATGATGTTCGTCAGTGTAATGAGGCAATGACTGAATTCCAAGAGGCAAAAATGCCGCATCATAGCGCTCGATGATTTCTTTTCTCCGTGCAAGCATCTCCGGGTAACGGACCAACTGAGCCAGACCGATTGCAGCCACCACGTCAGTCATATTACATTTATACCAAGTACCGACGATATCGTATTCCCAGGCGCCAAGCATTGTCTTGTTCAATGCGTCCTTAGACTGGCCGTGCAAACTTAAAAGTTGCAACTGATGATAAATCTCTTCATCGTCAACGCCCGGAATGGTGTTCCAAGTAAGAGCGCCGCCTTCAGCAGTAGTCAAATTCTTGACTGCGTGAAAGGAGAAGGAAGAGAAATCCGCAATACATCCCGCTTTTTTCCCCTTTCGCTCCGCCCCGAAAGCATGCGCCGTATCAGCCATAACGGCAATACGCCCCAACGCTTTTTGAATAGGAGTGGAAGGCTGGAACAACTCTTTTTTACTTTCCACAATCTCAAAGATACGATCATAATTGCACGGAATTCCGGCCAAATCCACGGGGATGATCGCCTTTGTATTTGCGGTAATAGCAACTTCCAAGGCGTCGTAATTCATTTCTGTGGTATCCGCCACCGTGTCCACCAAGACCAACTTGGCGCCCACATGGCATACAACAGATGCGGTAGCGGTATAAGTGTATGGAGTGGTAATCACCTCATCGCCGGGACCGATACCAAGGACCCTCAATGCCATTTCGGCGCAAGCCGTCTGAGAATTCAAACAAACACACTTAGAAACACCGACATATTCAGCAATCCGTCTCTCAAGTTCTTTTGTACGGGGACCCGTGGTAATCCACCCTGATTTCAAAGCCTCAGCAACGTCTTCAATCTCAAGTTCAGATATATCCGGGGGGGAAAATAATACGTTCATTCATTCAACCTCATAAAATAGACATACAAGTACATATTACTTTAACATAAATAATAGCACATTAGTATTGCAATTTCAATAGATAACGACAAATTTTATTAACAAGCATAAATATTATAAATGAAATAAAATTTAACACTTGACATTTTAAATATTTATTGTATAATTATAAGGTCCTTGCTCATTGAATCAATGAGCCAAATGTCCATAAGGAGGTGTAAATCATGGCTGAAAATCGCAAGTATGAAACTATTCTCATCACCCGGCCTAATTTGACAGAGGAGGAGCATACCGCACTGGTTGAGAAGTTCAAAGAACTGATCGCAAAGCACGGTACTGTTGAATCTGTTGAAGACTGGGGCGTCAAGAAACTTGCCTATGCGATCGATTTCGTCAACGAAGGTCATTATGTGCTGATCAATTTTGAAGCGCCCGTTACCTTCCCCGCCGAACTCGAAAGAATTTACGGCATTACTGACGGCATTCTGCGTTCCATCGTCGTGAACAAAGAAGAAAAGTAAGAAAGGGATTCTGCTATGTTAAACAAAGTCATTTTGACCGGTCGTCTGACCGCCACACCGGAGCTGAGAAAAACCTCTTCCGATGTATCCGTCACTTCTTTTTCTGTCGCTGTTCAGCGTCAGTATAAAGGTCCGGACGGCAATTATCCTACGGATTTTATCAACTGCGTTGCTTGGAGAAACACTGCTGATTTCATCTGCAAGTTTTTTGAAAAAGGCAATTTGATCGCATTAGTCGGTTCCCTGCAGTCCCGTAGCTATGAAGATAAGACCGGCGCTAAGAGAACCGCCTTTGAGGTCGTCGCCGATGAGGCACACTTTGTAGAATCCAAAAAGGACTCTTCTCGTCCTGTCGCTCCTGAATTCAAGGCTCCCCCCGTAACCGGTGGTAATACCGTTGAATTTGAAGAAGTCCAAGATGATGAATTGCCCTTCTAATCTTTAAAGGAGGATTTAGCTGTGGAAAGAGAAAAGAATTACAGACCCAACAGAAAGCCCAGACGTAAAGTTTGCGCCTTCTGCGTGGATAAAGTAACCGATATTGACTACAAGGATGTGGCAAAACTCAGAAAGTTCATTTCTGAACGTGCCAAGATCCTTCCCCGCCGTGTAACCGGCACCTGCGCTAAGCATCAGCGTCAGCTGACCAGCGCCATTAAGCGTGCTCGTGTTATCGCTCTGCTGCCCTACGTCAGCGACTAATTCAATAAATAAAAGGGTACCTTTTAAAAGGTGCCCTTTTTATTTATTATTTATAAACGCTTTAAAACTCTGCGAATCAAATCGTCGATTTAATTCCTTTAGCAACGCCTTATTAGAAAGATGAGGCGGCAAATCTAATGAACGCAGTAAATCCGCCTTTCGCTCCGAGGCTCCCGAAGATCCCGTTAGACCATATTCAAAAAGATCTCTTGCCTGAATCGCCGTGCCAACCGGTTCCGCACGAAACTCCTCAAAAAGACGATACAGCGTCTTAGAATCAATTCCTTCTACCCCTAAATACCCCTCTTTCGAATAAGATGTCTTGCGTTTTTCTTTTCCCGGCACCGCCGGAATATAAAGAGGATAGAGCTCTGCCCCTTGCAAAATCGTCTGTAAATAAGAACGTATCACATTTCCAGCTCGATCGGAATCGGTCAAAATAATTGCACCATATCGCTTGGCCATCTCTCGAATGGCCTTTTTTTGTTCCTCGTTTTTAAAAATGCCAAAACCATCGCAAGGAATAATGATTCCGTCAACGATGTTCTCCAATGTAATCTTATCGTATTTTCCTTCTACCAGAATAATCTGTTTAATAGGTATCTTTTTCATGATCCTTCATTTGAAAAGCCAACAGTCCCGCCGCAAAACTATAGATCAAATCCTTTTTATTTAACCCGGATGTTTTTAAATTTCGATCCAATTCACGGCACCGACGTAGTCCGTCTAATGCTTCTCCCTCCTCCAACTTTGCAGCACTGCGCATGATTCTGGCTGCTGCATAAGGGCTGATTCCGCAAACCGTTGCCAGTTCGGCAGAAGATTTTCCCTCTTTCAAAGCGGTTTCACCACGCCATAAATCAATATAAGCCCGATAAAACATTCCGGCAATCACTGTTTCATCCACGTTTTGTTGATATAACGATTGCAATGCCCGCATCAATAGATCAAAGTCATGTTCCGAAATAGCATTGGAGATCCCGAACCATGAAGAATTCTCCTCCGGCGCTACCATCTTATCGATCAACGCCCGATCTATCTCCCCGGTTTGCAGATATGCAATCATTTTTTGCAATTCATTATGCATCCGAAGCATGGAGTTCCCGGTCAATTCGGCCAGATAAAGACAATCCTTCCGATCAATGGACACACCGCTCCGATTTGCAATCCCCTGTATCCACGGAATAAGGGCTTCCGGACTGGGTCGGTCTGCTCGTGCAATCTCCCCGCCCAGATGTTTGACGGCAGTTTCGATCGAATTGGCCTTGGTTTTTTCTTTGGCGTGTTCCCACAGAAGAACCGTCACTCCCGGTGCAATATCAGAAAGAGCGGCAGAAAATTTCTTTTCATTGTATCCTTTGATCGCCGACGGCTCCAGATCAACAACAGTTACAAGTTTACGCTCCGCCATTACCGGATAAGACGTACAAGCATCTGCCAAATAATCAAAATCTATCTTTTTTCCATCAAGCTCAATGAGATTTAATTCCGGCAAGACTCCGGCGCAGCATTCTTTGAATTTCCCATAATAATGATCCAGTAAAAACTGTTCGTCACCGGATAGATAATATAAAGATGCAAGCGTTCCTTCATGCAACTGTTTTTTTAGTGCTTCAATCTTCATTCAAAGACCCTTTCTATCATTTTCCCATCCGTCTTGAAACAGATAGTTCCTTCTTGTTTTGTCAGCAACACTTCTGCACTTATTGTCTTTAAGCGATCAAGAACACTCTCATTCGGTAAGCCAAAGGCGTTTTCACCAACAGAGATCACCGAGATTTCGGGAGCAATCGCCTTGAGAAACGGATACATCGACGAGGTATCACTCCCATGATGAGACACCCTTAAAATTGTTGTATCGCCCAAAGATTCCATGAGTTTTAATTCCATTTCACCGGGCAGATCACCCGTCACTAATACAGAGGTATCTCCGTATGCAATGCGGTAACAGACTCCATTTTCATTTCCGGCAACTTTCGTATCGTCTAAATTATAGAGCGCCGAAATCGTTACATTTCCCAAAACATTTCGTTGCAGGTTTGAAGTAATGACAGCATTCTTCTCCATGCGGATCATTGGCAATAAGGTAGGATTATCACACGGAAGCTCCGGATATAGAATTTCATCTACATATATATTCTTCAATAAGGTACCCAGTCCATTGGTGTGATCCGAATGAAGATGTGTAAAGCAGAGCAATTCTACAGAATATATATTTCTCGATTTTAAATAATCAATTAATTGATATCTCTTTTGCGATGTACCGCCATAATCTAAGATGACGGCCGAATGGTCCTTAGAGATCACCGTACAGTCCCCTTGACCCACATCAACAAAAGCAATTTCTATCCGATCATCCGGATGTGTTTTTATAAATATAAATTGAAAAAGCAAGCAAAAACAAAGAAAAAATGAAAACAAAATCATGGTTGTCCGATGCTTTTTCACTGCAAAATCATAGATTCCGACACCGATAACAACCAAAAGTAGCGCAAGTATGATCAAATCATTTCGGTTCAACGTAGAAACGCTGACAAAAGGAATTCGGCCAAGAAATGATGATATCCCGTCAATTAAATAATATAGAGCGTCACAGAACCAGCCCAGCAGAGAACCAACACCGGGAATCCACCCAAAAAGAACCATTAGAATTCCGGCGCCAAAACAACCTTGCAACGGATAAATTAATAAAACGTTGGCAAACGGACCGATCAAACTAACGGATTGAAAGACCAGAATAATAATAGGCAGTGTCCCCAAAGTGGCAGCCATTGAGCAGGAGAATACGCCCGTCAACTTACGATAGAACCAATTAACACGGTGGTCGTTTCCTAATTTCTTCGGAAATAAAAAGTTTTCAATCGGAGGTTTGCCAATAATGATTCCGGCGGTTGCAAAGACGCTGAGTAAAAAACTGATATCTCGAATTGCAAAGGGATTAACTAAAACGATCAAAAGTGCCGCAAAGGATAACGACGTCAATCCATCGTCAACCAAATTCAGCACCATGCCCAGACTCATCAGTACGATCATCACGCAGGCTCGGACACACGAAAGCGGAAACCCAACCAAAGCAGTAAAAATGATGGCGATAAAAATGTTTATAAGATAACGAACTCTATAATGAAGCCCTAATGCAATCAAAATAAAGCCAAATAGTAAAATTGTAAAAGAAAGATGCAATCCACTGACCGCCGTCACATGAGAAAGCCCAAGGCGCCGGAGAGATACCTCTAATTCAGAATCCAAGGTTTCTTTATCACCAAAACACACCGACTTCAATAAACCGCGAGTTTTTTCATTTCCAAAAGAAATCTTTTCTGTAATCCCTGTACGAAAGGTATACAGCCATTTTGCTAAAGATTTTTGATCCGATGCGGTAAAGGAAAGTGATTCAGCCTCAGCAAAGGAATTAAGAATGATCCGCTCTTCCCTGCCGGCTCCGAATTCCACCGCACTCTCAAAGAATTTCAAGTCACCGCGCACCAATGTGCCCGGTAAATATTCTTTTGTTGCATCGCAATAGAGATTTATGAAGGCATTGTCATATTTTTTAACCTCATCGCCATCAATTTCCGCCAATTTAATTTTATAACGATGCAGATTTTTTGCGCTATTATATCCAACGTCTGTGATTTCCCCGGAAACGAAAACTTCTTTGCCGAGCAGTATATTTTGTATGTTGAATAACCGCTCTGATGTCCAACCGAAATAACAGGACGATAAAACAAACGCCACAAGACATGGAATCAATAATCTTTTAAGTGAAAAACGGAGAAAAACAATAAAAATCAACGCCAAAACTGCAAGAAAGATCAATATTTCCATAACTTTTGACGATAAAAGCGAACAAAAGAGAAGGGTCATCACAAAAACTGTTGACGTCCACATTAAATACCGCTTTGACAATGTGCTCCCCTCCCGGCACTTATTATACGATACTTCTCTAAAAATGTCAAAAAAATAATACCGGAGAAGAAATCTCTCCGGTATTATTTTTTTACTTATTATCCGGCTTTTCTTCCCGTTCTGCCGAAAAGTTTCTTGCAATCTCTTCCAGTTCGTTCCGTGTATTGATCTGGACACCGGATTGAAGGATATCTTCTCTGAGCCATTTCGGCAGCGTGTCAAAAAATGCCTGTGCTTCGCTATTCATTTCACTCACCTCATCGGTAAGTTTCCCACAGAATTACAAGATTATACAGATCAATCCTGCACTGCCTTCATTGATGATTCTCGAAAGTGTCTCCTGCAATTTGAACCGTGATTCATCCGGCATCCGTGACAATTTATTATGTAAACCTTCATTCACCAGATCGTGAACAGATTTACCAAAAATATTCGATTCCCAGATCTTGGACGGATCCTCCTCAAAATCCTTGAGCAAATAGTCGATCAATTCTTCAGACTGTTTTTCGCTTCCCACGATGGGGGAAATCTCAGTACAGATATTTGCTTGAATAATGTGATAAGACGGTGCCTCGGCAGAAAGTTTTACACCAAATCGTCCCCCCTGCTTAAATACCTGCGGTTCGCTTAACGTCATCTCTTCCATAGATGGGAAAACGATGCCATAGCCTTTGGAGCGCGCTTCCGCAAATGCGTCTTTCATCTTTTCGTATTCCCGCGTAGATGCCGATAGTTCTTTGATCAAAGACACCAGATCCCCATCGTTTTCGATGCGTACGCCCGCCGCTTCACTCAGCACGTGATAATACAGTTCCGGCTTCAATTCCACCTTTAGACCGGCGCTTCCCTCACCAAGGTCCACCTTCTCAATATCACAGCGAGACAGACGTTCCTCGTTACGAAGATCCAAAACCATCTTCTTAACGGTGCGAACTCGGTCAATATTTTTAGCACTTTCTAAAAGACTGGTATACACTTCTTTTTTCAGCCAATGATTTTGATCCAGTCCCCCCACCCAAGACGGCAATTGAACCTGGATTTCCTTTAGCGGAAACTCCATCAACACCGTCTGAATAATCGTAAGAATCTTATCCCGATCCAGTTCTAAGCAATTTACCGTCATCACCGGCACATCATATTCCTGCGTCAGCCGCTCCTTTAGTTCCCGTGCACTATCGCTTTCCGGAAACATGGAATTTATAAGAACTGCAAACGGTTTATCAATCGCCTTCAATTCACGGATAATTCTTTGCTCCGCCTCGATATAATCGTCTCGGGAGATCTCACCAATGCTTCCGTCTGTGGTGATTACCAATCCAATGGTGGAATGTTCACAGATCACTTTCCGTGTCCCCATCTCGGCCGCCTGCTGGAACTCCATTTTCTCCTCACTCCAAGGCGTTTCCACCATTCGGGCTTCCCCGTTTTCCGTCTGGCCCATGGCTCCGTCTACCACATAACCCACGCAATCGATCAGACGAACGTTAAATCTGGTATGATCCTCCATCACAATTTCTGCCGCCTCATCCGGAATAAACTTCGGTTCAGTGGTCATAATGGTTTTACCGCCGGCCGACTGGGGCAGTTCATCAATTGCCCGTTCACGCTTGTAGTCGTTTGCAATATTCGGAATTACCAAATTTTCCATAAACTTTTTAATGAACGTGGATTTTCCGGTACGTACCGGCCCCACAACACCAATATAGATATCACCACCGGTACGGGTTGCAATATCCTGGTAAATACTTGTGTTGGTCATTGAAAAAACCTCCATACTTCCATACTCGTTTTGTATATGGATATGAAGGTTTTTTCATATTTATTCTATTTTACTGAAAAAGCTCGTCAACTAAATCTGAAACTTCTTTTCTACGCCCTTCTGTCGCCTCATTCAAAACTCGGTATTCGCCATCTTGCATAGCAACAAGATCCCCCTCCATGGCATTGGCAGGTAATTTTTCACGAGGGATGTTAACACAGTGACCTTCCCCGTCAACCAAAACGGCAATCTCTCCTTCAAAACGGTCTATTCCATATTGCTTCATGACGTTTCCTCCTTCAAATGAACTCCATCCGTATAAAAAGTAATCGTCCCCTGCGTATCAGTTCGATAATAAACGATATTTTGGTCTTCCAAACGAGATATCAAACTGCGATGGGGATGACCGTATGTATTCCCTTTTCCACAGGAAATCACCGCATATTGCGGTGCCACAGCCTTCAAAAACGTTTTGCCGGACGAGGTGCTGCTCCCATGATGTCCAACCTTTAGAACAGTGCTTTTCAATGCCAATCCACGACGAGCAACTAAATCGTTTTCTGCCGGAGTTTCCTGATCTCCTGTGATGAGAAAAGAAACTTCCCCATATCTCGCTTGCAATACCAACGACTGATCGTTTAAATCTTTATATTCCTCCACCGGCCCCAAAAAGCACATCTCAAATTTTCCACATTGAAACTGATCATCCGGCTGAACAGCATGAACCTTTTTTCCTTGCCTTTTGATTTCCTTCAATAAATTCAAATAGACCGAAGTGGTAGGTTCTGTTCCGACAGTAGGACGTTTCATATAAATGTTTTCAACCTGGAACTTTTTCAAAACTTCTTCCGCACCGCCGATATGGTCTTCATGGGGATGTGTCAACACAAAATGATCAATCTTTTGAATTCCACGCTTTTTCAGGTGATCCAGTACCTTTTCCGCCTCTTCACCAGTAGTTGCATCAACCAAAGTAGCAACGCCATCAGAAACCAACAGTGTACTGTCCCCCTGTCCGCAATCAATAAAATCGACAAAATGATTCTCGGAAATATTATCAGAAGGCGCAGGAGAGAGGCTTTCCTCATTAGCATAGAAAGCAGAGAGAATACCGACCGCAATAAATACTGCAATTCCAATAAGTTTTATAAGATCCTTTTTTTGGCGTTTTTTCAACCCATCACCCCCCAAAATAGTAAAACAGCCCACAGAAAATTCAATCTGTGGGCCATCCATAGGGTGGAACGAATAATCCGAACTCGTTTCAAAAAGGCGGATTTCCGCTCACTCTTCATTAAAAGCCTCGTTAATCCGACAGGATTAACTGCGTTTTTGCTTTGATTGAACGAAAATCCGCACTTTTTGAAATCTTTGACCTAAAAGCAAGACGATTTCGAGAGATTTTTGCTCAATTTAGGCGAAGCAAGGCTGTCGCCTTGCAAGAATAAATTGGGTAAAAAGCACCGAAATATGCCGCTTTGAGGCGGGTTTGGATTATTTGCTCCACCCTAGTCAATTACCGTATCAATCAAACCGTATTCCTTTGCTTCATCCGCAAAAAGCCAATGTTTCCGTTCCAGATCGGCGGCCAAGTCCTCCTCAGATTTGCCGCATAATGAGGCCAAGAGGTGGTTTACCCGCTTTTTCATACGAAGAAGATGCTCCGTCTCCAATTCAATATCAGATGCCTGACCAAAGGTACGATCACGGCCCACTTGCATCAGCATGATCTCACTATTCGCATAAGCTTGACGCTTCCCCTTCGCACCGCCGGCAAGTAATAAAGCAGAAAGACCGTGCGCCTTTCCGACGCATACGGTTTCCACGGGACAAGAAAGATTCTTCATCACATCGTAAATTCCCAAAATCTCTGTCTCAGCGCCGCCGATAGAATTGATATAAAGCGTAATAGGAGCCTTCGCATCTTCTTCTGCCAAATAAAGCATTTTAGCAATAATCTGACATGCCAATTTCTCGTCCAAAGCTCCAAAAGCAAGGATCTTACGGCTTTCCATCATCTTTGCATCTAAGTTTTCAATTCCGGATCCAAGGTTAAAAATAGGTTCGTTCATTCTTTATTCTCCTTCAATACTATCATCGTCACAGTTCATACATTCTAATCGCTCATTCAGGTAGTTTTGTATTCTTAGACAGAAAAAAGTTCCCTGTCAAAAGTGCACGTAATTCATCGTCGCAAACAATTACTTTTTTCGTCCCTTTTCGCTCAAAGGTCAAGGTAAACGTCCTTGTCATCCTCTCGACGCTTCCCTCTTGTTTTGCAAGAGCCAGCATCATCTCCTGAATTAAAACAATGCCGTTTTCTTCGTTTTCATTGAGTTTATTCACCAAGGTTTCATCGCTGAGAGCCAAGTTCATCACCATTGCTGCCGTATCAGTATAGAGTTTTTGCACGTTCGGCATCGTAAAATCCACCGTTAACCGGTTATTTTCCGACGATGTGACCGCATACTCTATGTCAGTATACAACAAGCGATACAACTCTTGATATTTAGCGTCATTAAAAATATCGTCCAAATAGACATACGGCGTATTATCCGGAAATTCCGTCAAAAATTCCGACATCTCTGTGGTGTCATAAACCTTCATTGCATCTACAAACTGTTTTAGAGTCTGCTCTTCCTCGTTGAATGCAGGGCCGCAGGACACCAAAAGCATTGTGATTGCAATCAGCAAAACTATTAAGCGTTTCATATTAAACATCCTTTAATGATTATGAAGAAAGTATATCACAGAATGTGTGGTTTTTCAATAAATTTTCACGATTTAGCGTTTCTTTCATAAAATAAAATAGATTAAACCATAAGGAGGCAACTATGGATATTAACAACAACGAAAACTGCTGTGTTCAAAACTATGATGAGGAAATTTGCGTAAACGTACAAAAGATCTACGACACCTGTAAAGATAAGGACTGTCTTTCTGATATGCGTGTGTACTTAAGTGCCGGGGACCAAACGCTGATCGATAATGCGGTCAACGTCCGTGCCCGCCGCTCCGAATTGATCTGGACTGACGTAAATCTGGAAGATGTTCCCTTTAACAAGGGATTTTACGGCGTTGATATGATGTTTTACTTCAAAACCGATTTTGAGGTTTATACCGGAAATACACGTCCCACCATCATTGAAGGTCTTTCCTACTTCAATAAAAAGGTCATTCTTTACGGAAGCGAAGGAAGTACTACCACCTTTTCTTCCGCCTGCAACAACGCTTGCGATCCCGCCTGCACCCAGATCGGCAATCTGCCGGTAGCAGAGGTTGAAGTGGTGGATCCCATCGTCTTGAACACCCGCATTGTAAATCCTTCTTGCAATTGCTGTTGCTCGGACTACGATACCTTAAATATTCCTGATTGCGTTGCCGCACGTTTTCCCGACGGACTTACCGATACCGCCAACCGTAAGTTGGTAGTCTCCTTAGGCCTATTCAGCGTAGTTCGCATCGTGCGGGACGTACAAGTCAAGATCCCGGCGGCAAAATTCTGTCTGCCCGAAAAAGAATGTGCCGGTCCTTGCGAGGAAGAGCCCTGCAGTTTCTTTGAAAAACTCAACTTCCCCACCAATGAATTCTTCCCGCCTGAGAACGGCAATTGCTAAGAAAATCCCGGGAATGCCTTGCATTTCCGGGATTTTTTCAACGTGTCAAAGAACCTTATTTTTTATCTTTGACACGTTGGGAAGACTCTCAAAAATGTTTCCGAATTCGTCAAAGCGGTCTCGTCGGCGTACATGGGTACGGTAGAGAGCGATTTGGCGGATAGCAGAAAATTCCAATCAAAATCTGCATCGCTATGCAGATTTTTTCCTTATAAAGGCACAACGGGAAAGAACAGCTTCTCTTTCTCGTCGTTATATTGCAAAACCGGTATGAACTTATTGGCTCTTTACATTTTCTGCGGTCGGGGACTTTTTTGACAGTCTGTAAAAGCCCGGAAACGCCTTGCATTTCCGGGCTTTTTATTAATATCCTAACGTCCCATCCAAGGACTCATCATTTTTGATCCAATCTTCTACCAAGAAGGAATGGAATTCATCCTTGCTGTCTCTTACCACAACGTCTTTAATACCGGCGTTGATGATCAAACGTTTACACATCGCACACGGAGCAGTATTCTTTACATACTCTCCGGTATCCACTTCGTGTCCCACCAAAAACAAGGTGGAATCAATCATATCACGGCGTGCAGCAGAGATAATACAGTTTGCTTCAGCGTGAACAGACCGACAAAGTTCATACCGCTCGCCACGATTAACGCCAAGTTCCTGACGGATGCATTTACCGCAATCATTGCAATTTTCCCGTCCACGGGGAGCACCGTTATAGCCGGTAGATACGATCTCATCGTTTTTTACAATAATAGCGCCAAACGCTCTGCGCAAACAGGTTGCCCGACCGGTAGCGGCATCTGCCATATCCAGATAATAATTCACTTTGTCTTTTCTCATTTTTACACCTCATTTTTAAAAAAGGGACCTCTAATTTTTGAGGTCCCTTTTGGAGCGGGTAATGGGAGTCGAACCCACCTATCAACCTTGGGAAGGTCGCATTCTACCGATGAACTATACCCGCATTTCTTACTCCATAAAGTATATACTTTTTTGTTCAGTTCGTCAAGAGGATTTTAGAAAAAATCGGCGCCGACCTTGGATCGGCGCCGATTATAAATTATTTCTTCAAAGAAATAGCAAGTTTCGCCTTTTCTGCGATACCCTCGGCATTCAAGCCAAAAACGTTCAACAGATCGGCAGCAGGACCGCTCTTACCGAAGCAGTCTTCAACGCCGTGGCGAATAACCGGGCATCCGCCCGTTTCGCTGACAGCTTCGCAAACTGCACTACCCAAACCGCCGATAACGGAGTGTTCCTCGGTGGTAACGATAGCACCGCACTTTGCAGCATACTGCTGAACCAACTCTTTATCAATAGGCTTAATGGAAGCCATATTGATTACAGTTGCCTCAATGCCGTCCTTCTTCAGAAGCTCGGCAGCTTCAACAGCACGTGCCACCATCAAACCGGTAGCAACGATCGCCACATCCTTGCCTTCCTGCAGAACAACGCCCTTCCCGATTTCAAACTTATAATTTTCATCAAAGATAGACTCAACGGGCATTCTGCCAAAACGAAGATAAACGGGACCCTCATGCTCGATCGCAGCCTTTACGCAGAGACGGGCTTCAACGGGATCTGCGGGATTTAAAACAACCATACCGGGGATGGTGCGCATCAGCGCCAAATCTTCATTGCACTGATGAGTAGCGCCGTCTTCACCGACAGAGATACCGGCATGGGTTGCACCAATCTTCACATTCAGATGGGGATAACCGATGGAGTTGCGGACCTGCTCATAAGCACGACCAGCCGCAAACATTGCAAAACTACTGGCAAAAACAGTCTTGCCGGTGGTTGCCAGGCCGGCAGCCACGCCCATCATATTACCTTCAGCAATACCACATTCAATGAACCGCTCAGGATAAGCTTTCTTGAAAATAGAGGTTTTGGTAGCCGCAGCCAAGTCGGCATCCAATACATAAAGATCATACTCTTCGGCAAACTCCACAAGAGCTTTACCGTAGCTTTCTCTCGTTGCTTCTTTTAAAGACATTTTGCAGCCTCCTTCAACTCATTCATCGCCTTCTCATAGTCCTCATCATTAGGAGCAGTACCATGCCAGCCGACCTGGTTCTCCATAAAGGACACACCCTTACCCTTCACCGTCTTAGCAACGATCAGAGCAGGCTTTCCTTCCACTTTCTTAGCAGACTCAAAGGCCTTTTCAATGGATTCGAAATCATGGCCGTCTGCCTCAATCACTTCCAAGCCAAAGGCTTTGCCCTTTTCTACGATAGAAGCGCTGTTCATAACCTCGGCAACAGGGCCGTCGATCTGAAGGCCGTTATCGTCTACGATCACGCAGAGATTGTCCAATTTATAATGAGCAGCAAACATCAAGGCTTCCCAGACCTGACCTTCTTCGATCTCGCCGTCACCCAGAATGGTATAAACACGATAATCCTTATTGGATTTCTTTGCGGACAGAGCCATACCGCAAGCGGCAGAAATGCCCTGACCCAAGGAACCACTGGACATATCCACACCGGGAATATGCTTCATATCGGGATGACCCTGCAGGATACTGCCGATATGACGGAAAGTGGGCAGGATTTCAGGATCGAAATAGCCACGCCGTGCCAGAGCGGAATACAGCGCAGGGCAGGTATGTCCTTTCGACAAAACAAACCGATCCCGATCTGCCCAGTCAGGGTTCTTGGGATCAATGTTCATTTCCACAAGATAAAGATATGCAACCAGATCAGCAATAGACAAAGAGCCGCCGGGATGGCCGGACTTAGCACTATGTACCTGCTCGATGATGTCCATACGGATGGTGTTTGCATTCTTTTTCAACTGCAAATTGACCTCTTCAATCATTTGGAGAGCCTCCTTATTTTTATTTGTATCTATTTTATACTTTATTTGAAATAAAGTCAATGGAAAACACCTAAAAAACTGTTGAATCACCTTTTCAGTTTTGATATAATAGACTCAACGTTGAAAAGGAGGCGGTATTCATGCGCCCGTTATCTGATATATTGAGACCCACATCTATTGAAGAAATGGTCGGCCAACGCCACCTGCTGGCTGAAGGAAAACTGCTGCGTTCCATCGCAGACAGCCAAGAGATCCCAAACATGATCTTTTATGGCCCCAGCGGTGTCGGAAAAACCACGCTGGCGCGGATCATCTCTGAAAAATCCGACCGTAAATTATACAAACTCAATGCTACCACAGCTTCGATCAGCGATATTAAAGAGATTATTAACGACATTAATCCCTTTACGGCACCCAACGGAATTCTTCTATATTTAGATGAGATTCAGTATTTCAATAAAAAACAACAACAGTCTCTCTTGGAATTCATCGAAAACGGCAGTATCACCTTGATCGCCTCCACGACAGAAAATCCTTATTTCTATGTTTATAACGCAATCCTGAGTCGCTGTACGGTGTTTGAATTCAAGCCGGTGGCTGCCGATGACATGATTCCATTTATTAAAAGGGCCATTTCTCATTTAGAAGAGCATCGTGGATTCAAAATCCAATATACGGAGGACGGTATCAGACGAATTGCATACGGGTGCGGCGGCGACGTCCGAAAATGCTGTAATTGTATTGAGGTTATTTCCCTCGCTTTGACACGGGAAGCTCCCACGATCACCGACGAAATGATCAGTGAGGCCTCCCAGCGCAGCGGAAACCATTATGATAAAGATGGAGATTATCACTATGACATCCTCTCTGCCTTCCAAAAATCCATTCGCGGCTCAGATCCTGATGCGGCGCTTCTCTATTTAGCACGGTTGCTGGAAGCAGGCAATTTGATCGCCCCTTGCAGACGGCTGATGGTGATCGCAGCAGAAGACATCGGCCTCGCCTATCCTCAGGCCATCTCAATTGTAAAATCCTGCGTGGATTGCGCTCAGGCTCTTGGATTGCCGGAAGCACGGATTCCCCTTGCTGAAGCAGTCATACTCTTAGCCACTGCGCCAAAATCCAATTCCGCCATTACGGCAATTGATGAAGCACTATCTGACGTGCGCAACGGAAAAGGACAGATCATTCCGGCCAACATTCAGGATTCTCATTACGGCGGAGCAGAAAAAATGGGGCACGGTAAAGGATATATCTATCCCCACGCCTTCCCCAATCACTACGTAAAACAAAATTATATGCCGGAGGATCTGAAAAATAAACAGTATTATCAATTCGGCGACAACAAATTAGAAAGCGCCTCACGGGAATACTGGAAAAAAATCAAGGAGAACTGATGAAAAAAACAGAGAAAATCCAATTCATCATCGAACAATTAGAAACGCTTTACCCCCATGCCGAGTGTGCGTTAAACTATACAAAGCCCTACGAACTGCTGATCGCCACCCGATTATCAGCCCAATGTACCGACGAGCGTGTCAATAAGGTGACACCGGCGCTTTTCAAGCGTTATCCTACGCTCGAAGCTTTTGCCGAAGCAGATTTTGATGAACTGTGCGAAATGGTACATTCCTGCGGTTTTTTCAGAGGAAAAGCGAAAAGTATTATAGAAATGAGCCAAGCAATTCTTACTCGTTTTAACGGCGAGGTGCCAGATACAATTGAAGATTTAACCTCCCTTTCCGGAATTGGCCGAAAAACCGCCAACTTGATCTGCGGTGATATTTACGGAAAACCGGCTATTATTGCAGATACCCACTGCATCCGTCTTTCAAATCGCCTCGGACTGGTAACCAGTACAAACCCGGAAATCGTTGAGCGTCAATTAAAAGCAACCATCCCTCCGGAACGACAGACAAAATTCTGCCATAACTTAGTACACCACGGACGAGCCGTATGTGATGCCCGAAAACCGGACTGCATAAAATGCCCTTTAACCGAGGTCTGTACTTATTACAAGAAGTTAAAAAAGAATTGACAATTATTATATTAATATATATAATTATTTAGTGATATTTTAGTTCGGCAAATTATTTTTGCCGGCAAGGAGGTAAACAATGAGACAGAGAAAAGCCAGTGTATGGCAAAAAGTATCCTTTTTTATTGTCGTTCTTGTCATCCTCGCAATCGTAGCCTATACCGCCTTTGGTATTTATACCGAGCGTAGCAGCTACATGCGTTTTGGCATCGACATTAAAGGTGGTGTCAGCGCCACTTTCCAATCTTCGGATGAAAATATTATTCCTACCGACGATCAATTGGAATCGGCAAAATCCATTATTGAACTGCGTTTGGATGGTAACAACATCTTGGACCGCACCGTAACCATCGATAAGGAAAACCATTCTATTATGGTGGAATTCCCCTGGCAGGCCAATGAAAAGAACTTCGACCCCGTTGCTGCTATTGAAGAATTAGGTGAAACCGCTCAGCTCACCTTTGCCATCGTTGAAGAAGCTGAGCACGGCGCTGAAGGTGCAGTCGAATTTGAATATGAAGGCGGCCATGCAGACTACTTGATCAAAGAGAAATTCATGGACGGCTCCAAGGTTGCAAAAGCAGAAGCCGGCTATATGCAGGGTGAATACATCGTCAATCTGGAATTTGACAAAGATGGTACCAAAACCTTTGGTGATACCACTTCCAAGCACGTTGGCGATTTAATCGGTATCATGATGGATGACACTTTGATCAGCGTCGCAACCATTGAATCCGCCATTACCGAAGGCTCCGGTTACATCAGCGGTAACTTCACCGCCGCAGAAACCAGAGATCTTGCTGCTAAGATCAATTCCGGTTCTCTTCCCTTTGCCATGGAATCCAGCAACTACTCCGCCGTCAGCGCCACCATGGGTGCTCACGCTTTAAGCGTAATGTTACTGGCTGGTTTGATTGCTTTGTGCATCATCATTCTCTTCCTGTGCATCTATTATCGTTTGCCTGGTCTGGTGGCTTCCATCACTCTGCTTCTGCAGACCGCCGGTCAGTTATTAATCTTCCACATGATGGGTCTCACGCTGACCCTCCCCGGTATTGCAGGTATCATCCTTTCCATCGGCATGGGTGTGGACTCTAACATCATCATCGCTGAACGTATTAAAGAAGAGATCAACGCTGGCAAAACTCTCAAAGGCGCTATTTCCGCCGGTTATAACCGTGCTTTCTCCGCCGTTCTCGACTGTAACGTCACCACTGCCGCCATCGGCTTGTTGCTGATGTTCTTCGGAACCGGTGCAATGCTGTCCTTTGCATACACCCTTCTGATCGGTATTTTCCTGAACTTCGGTCTTTCTATCATCTCCAGCAAACTGATGATTCAGTCTCTCGCATGCTATAAAGCTTGCAGCAACCCCAAGTTTTACGGCTACAAAAAAGCAAAGGAGGTAAAGTAATCATGATGAACTTCTACGCTAAAAGAAAGATTTATTACATTATCTCCCTGGCTTTGATCGTCGCCGGTATCGTCGGCATTTTCGTCCGTGGTGTGAAACTCGACATCACCTTTAGTGGCGGTGCTAAGATTACTTATAGCTACACCGGAAATGAAATCAACACTGCCGACGTTGAAAAATTAGTCAAAGAAACTTTAGGCCGTGATTCTACGGCTCAAAACGCAACCGGTTATCAAAGCGATGATCAGTCCCTGGTCATCAGCATGGCCGGCACTAAAAGTCTGACCACCGAGGAGCAAGACAAACTCTTTGATGCCCTGAACAAGAAATATGCCGAAAACAAAATGGAGCAAGGCTCTACCACCAACGTGGAAGCTTCCATTGGCCGTCGCTTCTTTACACGTGGCTTGATCGCCATCGGCCTTGCCGCATTGTTCATCATCATTTATGTAACGTTGCGTTTCTCTGTTGTATCCGGGTTTACCGCTGCACTGACCGCATTGATTGCCCTGGTTCATGATATTGCACTGGTATTCTTTGTATTCGTTCTTTTTGGTATCCCCATCAACGACGGATTTATCGCTGTTGTATTGACGATTTTGGGTTACTCCATCAACGATACCTTGGTTATCTTCGACCGGATCCGTGAGAACAAACGTCTCAGCGGCAATAAGCTTCCTATTGTCGACCTGGTGAACAAGAGTATCACTCAATCTCTTACCAGAACCCTCAATACTTCCTTGATGTCTTCTGCAGCGTTGGTCTTGGTTTTGATCTTCGGTGCGATCAAGGGATTGGATTCTATTGTCAACTTTGCGTTTCCCATGCTGGTCGGTATCATCTCCGGATGTTATTCTTCTTCCCTGCTTGCGCCCACTCTTTGGTGCACGTTTAAGAAATCCAAGTAATTTAAAAGAGGCTCCAATCGGAGCCTCTTCTTTTTTTAAAAAACACCCCCGAAGCGAATGCTTCGGGGGTTCACGTTTTATTATGCCTCTTCTGTGATCTGAACATTTACAACGTTCACGTTTACAGCGGAGACTTCATAGTTGGTCATATCCTGAACGGCAGACAAAATGGCATCTTGAACTTTAACGGCCACGTCCTGCACATTACATTTATACTTCACTACGATACTTGCCGTAATGACAAGTCCCTCTTCCGTCATCTCAACGTTGATGCCTTTTCCGGCATATTTCTTTGTGAGCAAATCCTTCAAATTGCCACCCAAAGATGCTGCAAGTCCTGCAACTCCTTCCACTTCGTTAGCGGCAACGCTGGCGATCGTACAAAGTACCTCTTCGGATATTTCAACAGTACCCAATTCATTGGAAATGTCCATGATCATCTCTCCTTTGAAATAACTTTATGTGATTATTATAACACATAGAATACTATAATTGCAAGTTTTTTATTTTATCTCAAAGGAGCGATACTTTATTCCGTTTTGATTTCAACAATTTTCACCGAGGATGCTTCTTTTCCGGACTCGGAAATCACAATTTCATTGATCTGTGCCGCTTGCTCCGAGGAAAGACCGGCAGAAGCCACCACCACGTTCACAGCATCATCACTGATATATACCATACAATCTGAAAAGCCCTTTGCCTTTATCAAGCTTTCAATCGTTCCTTCCACGTCGGTAACCTTTGCCATCTCGATCATATCTGTACTTGCTTTTTCTTTGGTTTCAGCCGTTGAATCTTCACTGTCGGCTACAGTTTTTAATAATTCCAACGCCTCATCACGATTCTGCTGTTTATTAAGACGACATTCGGTGAAGTAAGCGTTTACGTCTTTTGCCACAGTCTCTACCAACTGCGCCTGGCCCAACGTTTTCCCCTCTTCCTTTTCCTCGGATGTATTGGTCCCATCGACCGAAACTAAAGTGTTATCCAAATCTACATTATCCAAAAATCGCCAGTTTAGATAAACTGCGATACAAACCACAAACGCCAACGTTAAAAATACGATTTGTCTTTTATTAATTTTCATAGTATCACCCACTTATCGTAACCACGCAAATTTTATTCGTTCCGATTCCAAGAACCGTACTGACCGATTCTATAATATCATTTCGGACACGCAAACTTCCCGCTCCTTTACTTGCGATCGTTACCCCCGCAATCTCCGGTGCTTTTTCCCTTGCGATAACTGCAGACTGATTTCCTTCTTTGTCTGTGATTATCAAAACGCTTCCATCTTCCCGAACATACTCTTTTCTACCGCCGGATGATAGTGTGATCGTTACCAAACACTCACCGGCACCGTCGATTCCTTTCAGCATTTCTTTGATCTGTTTTTCAGTCTCATCAATAAACCGATCATCTTCGCTTATCGCAGAGACCTCAATTACCTTGGGTTGATCCGCCTGACGAATCATCAAAAATATCCCAGCTAAGATCATCACCGGTATAAACCAATACTTTTTCAGATCCGGAATTAATTTTTTTATCAATTCATTCATTTTTCACCTCAATATATGCAATTCCAATTTGATAGCGACCAGCCAAAAGATTTCTGGCATTCTCTGCATCGGTACCGGAAACAATCACTTTTTTAATTACAAACCGATCTTCGTTTACTTCAACCGTCACCCCTTGCACCTCCGCGCTAATATTCTCTTTTGATAAATAATTTTGAAACTCGGACATCAGACCGTCTGCAACCATTTCGGCCGCATTCTTCCATACTTCCTCGTTATTTGTATACGGACGATTGAGAAACTCTTTTACAGAATGAAAATCAAATGTTCGTATTCCGTTAACGACGGAAAGCAAGATAAATACGGAAATGATCGCTTTCATCAGATAGGTCGTTTTTCCCTTAGGAATTGCCTGCTTCAGATAAGCCATCAAGACCATCATGATGCAGATCGTCATTCCAATGCTTTTAATTTCATTCATTTTAACCAACCTGTGTGATCAATCCAAAAAAAGAAAATAAACCTAGTAGCGCAACACAGCCGCCAAGAGCCAACATCAAATAAAAGCTGTTTGCCAATACATCGGCAATTGAACGAACCGTAGAATCATTCATAAACTCTGCGATCCACCGGCAAAAGCCCCAAATCAGTCCATGAACGCCGATATTGATCAATGACGGCAAGAGAATCGAAAGGGTAATCAAAACGCCGCCGATGGCAAACGAGGTCTTAACACCGGATGCTACTGAAAATAAACCATCGACCCCTTGCGACAGTGTGTTCCCAACCATCGGAATCAAACTACCCACTGCAGTTTTAATATATTTTTTCGTCAATTGATCGGTAGCGGCTGTGGCTCCGGATTGTAGTTTTAAAACCGTTTTAAATCCTACCACTAAAAGACCGGTACACCAAATCAAAAAACGTCGTATATTTTTTCCTATAACCATGAAGTTATATTCATCACTCACCACTGAGCAGATCCCTACCGCCAAATACACATCGGTTAAAGGCAATAGTAAATTCTCAGAAATCAGTGTGCCGATCTCCCCAAGCAGTACCATTGCTGCCGAAAATACCGTAGCACTCCCTGCTTCTCCAGCAGCAATCATTACCACCGTGAACGAAGGAATACAGGCGGATGTAAAAACACGCATATCTTCGATACTCTTCTTCAAGGATTCCGCTGCGTTATGTAAGTTCCCTTGACACATCAAAACAATTGACAAGGAAACCATAAAAGAAAACAACATTTGAAGATTTTGATTTTGAATATTTCCGCAGCACCGGCTGACCAATACCGACAAGAGAACCAACGCTATTCCTTTGACTAACGTCTCTATCGTTTCACCAAAGGAACTTTTAAATTGTCTCAATAAATATGTCCAAAATCGTTCAAAACTCAAATCCTCCATCACATCTCCAGGATTATTTAAGTCTGTATCATCCGATAACAACGAATCGTCCGTTTGAACTGAATCACGAAAATCATCGGAATATCCTTCCTCTGCCGAGATCACAAACGGAAAAAACATCAAAACAATTAAGACTATACACGTGCAGAACCTTTTCATTTTAACAATCCCATTAACATTTCCAGAAAATCTTCAAAAAGTGGAATTGCCAATACCAGCAACGTACATCGACAAGCCAATTCTACTTTATCTCCCCATCCGCTTTGACCGCAATCTTTACAGGTACTGACAGTAAACTCCCCCAAATAACAAACCGTTAGTCCTTTCAGCACTGCCTGAAAATAAGTATTATTAATGCCGGCACTATCGGCAAGATGATGAATAAACGTGAATACAGACGACAGCTTTGTGCAAACATAAAACAGGACCAAAATCGCTCCGCCTATAGAGGCGAAAACGGCAAAACGCTCGTTAAACGCCTTCAAGAGCAGAAAAATCAATAAGCAAGCGATGACAGACGCCAATAATTGCACAATATTCATGGCAGTTTAAAGACGGTACTGATCGTATCAAAAAGCGCAACGATCTCTCTTAACAATACCACTAAAACAATGATAACACCGGCAAGTGTAGTAAGAGTGGCATATTCATCACGCCCCAGCTTACTGAGTATCATATTCACAACAGCCACAACGATACCAACTGTTGCAATTTTAAAAACCAATTCCACTTCCATATCAGAATATTAATACCGTGATCAAAAAACCAACCATGCCGGTAATTAATGGCAACGCTTTTTCTTGAGATCCGGATTCCTCCTGCAGTTTTTGAATATTCAATTGGAGCGAGTGAAGAAATTTCTCCAACAAAACAATGGATTGCTGATATGAGGCAGTCTTTAATTGTGCATTTAATTGGCGAAACACGGCATAGTCTGTCTCAAAAAGCCCCTTTATCGGCTTATCTTCCAAAAGCAGTTGCGCCATCTCTCCAGACCCTTGCAAACTCTCTCGCATGGTTTTTCTGTATTTCTTCAAATCAAAATAATAGCATTCCATTAATCGGTATATTTCAGCCAAAGCGATTCTGCGTCTTTTTTGCTCTGACGCTTTCAAATGACCGGCAAAAAAGCCTCCGCTAATAATCAGAACTGCTCCAAAAATCTTCATCATCATAGTGATTTACCGTTAATACTTTATTGATCTTGCCGGGCGATTTTGCGCCTTTTAACAATACGATTTTTGAAATTGCCCCGGCATCTGTCAACCGTTTTATTTGGGGACGATTAAACAACTCCTCTTCATCCTTTGCATGAGCAGTCACCAAAACCGGAACCCCGGCATTCATTGCCTCTAACATTCGTTCCGTTTCCTCATCGCTCCCGATCTCATCGCAAACCAACACCTGAGGAGATAGCGTTCTTAATGCCACCATCATTCCATAGGGTTTGGGATAACCATCCAAAACATCTGCCAACGCTCCGAGATTTTTTTGAGGCACTCCTTGATAACATGCTGCGATCTCTCCTCGCTCATCGACCACAGAAGACCGATAACCATGTTCGGACAGTACACGAACCAAATCGGTCAGCAACGTGGTTTTTCCTCCGCAAGGTTCCGATACAATCAAGGTGGAACAAAACTTTCCATCGCACAGTAATTTGGGGAAAAGTTGATCTGCGATCCCAGTAATTTCACGGCATATTCTAAAATTCAAAGAAGATAAATCACCTATATGAACTTTTCCGACATCATCTTCCACGTAGGTTCCGCAAATCCCCACACGATGTCCGCCCGGCAATGGGATATAGCCATTTTCTTCTTGTTTTTCAAATTGATAGACCGCACCTCGGCAAATACTTTCATATAATTCTTGAATATCTTCTCTATCAACTTTAATTTCTTCAACGAGATAATTTCCGTCCCCACACGTCAAGGTACAGCCATGACCGGCACGAAAACGAATTTCAGTAGCCTTTTTTAGAAGTTCTTTCGGCTGTTTTTCAATCAGATCCCGCCATTCGGTTTTTATGTACGGTAAAATCTCATTAATTCCTTTTAAACTTTCTGTCTTTTTCATGAATAGTTGTCCCTCCCTTTGTTTCCAGTTTATGGACAACACCAACTAAATAGAACTACTACAAAAAATTAATGTAACATTCAGCGTTGGTTATACTATTAAAAGATAAAGGAGGTTCATTCATGAACAAAACAACAATACAACAGATTTTTGCACGACAAATCTTGGATTCCAGAGGAAATCCCACGATTGAAACGCAGATCCTATTAAAAAACGGTGCTACTGCATCGGCAGCAGTACCAAGCGGTGCTTCGACCGGACAATATGAAGCCATAGAGTTGCGGGACGAAGCGGAGATCTACGGTGGAAAAAGTGTGTATCAGGCGATTGCCAACGTCAATGAGACAATTAACGATGCACTTTGCGGTTTTGATATTTTTAACCAAACTGCCATTGACCGAAAAATGATAGAACTGGATGGGACAGACAATAAATCAAAGTTAGGGGCCAATGCGATACTTTCCGTTTCTTTAGCCGCAGCTCGTACGGCAGCCGTAACCTGCAATATGCCGCTCTACCGCTATCTGGGTGGTGCCGCCGCCATGACGATGCCGGTCCCCATGCTCAATGTACTCAACGGTGGCGCCCACGCCAACAATAACGTTGAAATTCAAGAATTTATGATTATTCCCATTGGTGCCCCCACCTTCACAAAGGCCATGGAACTGAGCACAAGGGTCTACCACAGTCTCGGACATATCTTGAAAGAATCCGGACTGAATACCACCGTAGGTGATGAGGGTGGATACGCCCCCAATTTGGAGAATGACGAGCAAGCTTTGCAATTATTAATGCGTGCGATAGAACGAACCGGACTGGAACCGGGGCGAGATATCGCCATCGCCTTAGATGCAGCCGCCAGCGAATGGAAAACACCCGAAGGATATAAACAGCCTAAAACAGGAAGATCTTTTACAACGGACGAATTGATTCACTATTTTGATGATCTCATCAAAAAATATCCCATTATCTCTTTAGAAGATCCTTTGGGAGACGATGATTTCAAAGGCTTTGCCGAAATTCGCACCAAGACGGGAATCCAAATCGTGGGAGATGATTTATTCGTCACGAACAGTTCTCGCCTTCAAAAAGGCATTGCAATGGGAAGCGGTAATGCCATTCTCATTAAACTCAACCAGATTGGCACATTGAGCGAGACGTTAGAGACCATTCGAATGGCAAAAAATAACGGTTATAAAACGATCATCTCGCATCGCAGCGGCGAAACAGCAGATCCATTTATCGCAGATCTGGCAGTTGCTGTCAACGCAGGTCAGATTAAGACCGGAGCTCCGGCCAGAAGTGAACGGGTATGCAAGTACAACCGTCTCATGGGGATCGAATCAATCATTGGCGTCCACAGTTACTTTCCCGGACGAGCTGCTTTTATGTAAAGTATTTATCCATTACAGGTGATTGCAATGAATATGAAAAAAATTGGTATCATCGGATGCGGAAACGTCGGTGCAACCATTGCTTTTGAATTAGCGAATTCCAAATTCTTTTCCGAAATGGTCTTACTTGACATTGATAAAAAAAGAGCGGAAGGAGAAGCCATGGATCTTAGTCATGGACTCCCCTTTTCCGGCCCTATGCAGATCTACCAAGGAGAATATAAGGATTTAACAGAATGCGGAATCATCATTATTGCAGCCGGTGCAAATCAGAAACCCGGCGAAACCCGTACAGAATTATTAGACCGTAATCGTGTAATCATGAACAGTATTGTGCAACAACTGCTGCGATACAACAAAGACTGTATTATCATCGTTGTATCCAACCCTGTAGATATTCTTACAAGAATGGTTTTTGAAGCCTCCGGTTTTCCGCCGGAACGAGTGATTGGTTCCGGCACCGTTTTAGATACCGCCAGGCTAAAGTATTTGCTGGGTCAGCATCTCTCCGTTGATATACGCAATGTTCACGCTTTTATGATCGGCGAACACGGCGATAGCGAATTTCCGGTCTGGAGTAGTGCAAATATCTCCGGAATTGATCTCAATGATTTCTGCAAACTTCAAAACCAATTGAATTTCAATGATTTTAAGCCATCAATTAAGAGACAAGTAGTAAATAGCGCATATCGCATCATTGATTGTAAAGGCGCCACTTATTACGGTATCGCCAAAGCTGTTGGACGAATCGTTGAATGTATCGTACGGGATCAACATTCAGTTCTTCCTCTTTCTGTATTAGTAGATGGTCACTATGGATTACACGGTATTTATATGAGCCTTCCGGCCATTTTAGGGCGAAATGGCGTCGAAGATATTTTAGACTTCGATCTGGATGAAAGCGAATTAGAATTATTAAAGAAAGCGGCCGATCATCTTTCTTCCCTACAATAAAAGCCTTGGAGCTTTGGCGTGATACTCTTAACGGAGTATCACGCCAGTTCTATTCGCCTGCGGCGAGTTCTATTGCTACGCAGTGTTATTCGGCTTACGCCGAGTGATATTTGCTTCGCAAGTTTATGGGCGAATAGAATATCACTGAAGCCGCAAGGCTTCAATATCACTTTCGCAAAGCGAAAATATCACGCTGACTTTGGTCAGCATATCACTTAACAGACAAAAAGAAAGAGAAGACTCGTTAATATACGAATCTTCTCTTTTCTGTTGTTAGTGGGTTTGGGCTTCTGCCCAACTGAATTTGTGCACACAAATGCGATGCCGGTTCTTAACAGAAACATGTATGATTACAAACTTTCCGATAAGAACAACACCTATTTGCTCCAAGGCTTTTTATTTAATTTTGCAAGGCCGCCATTGCCGCCTGAAGTTGATCGTCCTCCTCAAAGGTCAATTCATAAAAACGTTCTTCCTTATCAGCGGTCAAAATCACCTCTTCATGGGGCGCAACACCAACTCCATCATAGTTCACACCATTGGGGGGATAATACAAATTTGTAGACAAATACAGTGCAGTATCATCACCCAGAGGAATAATCTCCTGTGCCATCCCTTTACCATAGGTAGTAACGCCAACCAACGTACCGTGCCTGAAATCCCGAATTGCTGCCGCAAAGAGTTCACCACCACTATAGGTGCTTCCGTTGATCAAGACAGCAATCGGCGCATCGAGGAAATTCTCATCGGAGGTATACTCTACCTCTTCTCCATTTTTGTCTTTAACTGTACAGAGAGTTCCGGCCGGCAGCAGGTAATCCAAGATCTCCGTCACCGAAGTCAAAGAGCCTCCGGTATTATTTCTCACATCGAAGATGAACTTCTTGACGCCCTTACTTTTCAACTCATCCATCGTCTTCTTAAAGTCTTCGGTGGTATTAGAATCGAATTCACTGATCGAGACATAACCTACTCCGGAAACCATTATTCGATAGGTAACGGTATCTTCTGTATATTCCTGTACCGTCACGGTTAAATTCAGGGTCTGGTCATTGCGAAGCAAGGTTAGTTTAATGGCGGTACCCACTGCCGCTTGCAACCGATTGGTTGCATCGGTATAACTCATTGCCGATACATCATCGCCGTTGATTTTCGTAATTACATCGCCGGCTAAAATTCCCGCATCATAACACGGAGAGCCGGAACGAACACGGGTAATCTTCAAATAACCGGTAGATGCCACATATTTCACATTGATTCCAATGCCGGATGCTTTACCTTCAGCAGAGTTTTTAAACTCTAAATAACTTGTTTTATTGAGATAAACACCGTAGCGATCCACACCATCTACATAGCCACTTAATAGCGCATCCATCGCTTTATCTTCATCAAACGTGCCTACGTAACGGTTATTGATCACCTGATAAACACGGGTCAGTTTTTCAAACATTTCGCTCTTTCCGGTCGTACGTTCAACCATGTGAGCCATATACATGTAGGTCGCAATACACGAAACCATGATTGCGGCAACAACGAAAAAGATCACCGTTCCCAGTTCAATCTTTCTTTTCATAAATGCTCCTATTATAAGAATTTAAAATCATAGTCAAAAAATGAAAGGGGATTTTTATATTCTCCGTTTTCATAAATCTCAAAATGAAGGTGAGGTCCGGTGGAGTATCCGGTAGAACCCACATAGGCAATCACGTCACCACGTGTAACCTTTTGCCCCTTGCTGACATTCAAACTGCTTGCATGACCATAAAGGGTACTACATCCGCCGCCATGGTCGATAACAACGTAATTTCCATAAGCCGTATGCCAACCGGCCTTCAAAATCGTACCGCTATTGGCGGCCAAAATCGGCTTATTGCGAATGCCGCTTCCGGCAATATCAACACCGGTATGCATTTTATAGACTCCGGTGGTCGGATGGGTACGCATTCCAAACTTATCGGTAATAGAATAATAGCCGCTTACCGGCCATTGATAGGCACCGCCCACAAACGTCTCATTGGAACTATTGGCCAATGCTGCACGGATTTCAGCTTGTAACTCAGCCTCTGCTCTTTCGGCTTTTTCAATCGCCGCTTTATTTGCAGCGGTCTTTTTATTAAAGGTTTCCAAAAGCGCATCACTTTGGTTCTGCTTCTTTTCCAGCGAATTCACATTGCTTTCTAATTGATTCAAGGCATCTTGCTGTGCATTCTTCTTTTCCTCGATTGCCTTGGTTTCTTTTTCAATGGTATTCTTCGTCTCAGTGAGCGTTTCAATAACCTGACGATCATAGGCCGCCATTTGCTTCACCAATTCAACTCTGGTAATAAAATCGTGGAGAGATTTAGAACTTAAAATAATATTAAGATACGAAGTATCCCCCAACTCATACATAGCTCGAATTCTTTTCTTCGCATGCTCTGTATTATCATCCAGCGAGGCACTTGCCTCTTCTAACCGTTCTTCGCTCTCTTTCAATTCAGTAGAAAGCCCATCCACAATGTCATCCAACAAAGAGGCCTCTGAATTTAATTCATTAATCTGCTGATCAATTAACGCCTTTTGCTCTAAGACGTCGTCTTTCTTTCCGGCAATAGAGAGCAACTCTTTTTCTAATTTTTCTTTTTTTGCAATAATCTCATCCAGTTCGCTTTGCATGTCGGAAACGCTGGAATCTCCATAAGTTTTCAAACTGAAAACAACGGAGGTCAACATTCCAAGAATGAGCATAATAACAATTGCAAGAGCTACGGCAGAACGCCATTTTCTCATAGTTTCACCTATACCTTTAAATACTTGTTGATGGAAAATGCACTTCCGACCAAACCAACCAACAAACCGATACCGCCAAAATAAACTGCGATCATCGGAATCAGATCAGCAAACGGAACGGTTGTAATAAAGCTGAGATCTGCTACCAAGGGTTGCAACAGATATACATAAATGATCCATTGAGCAGCAAAGGAGATCGCCGCCGCACAAATTCCAATAATAATACCTTCTAATACAAACGGTGTACGAATAAATGCATTTGTGGCACCGACGTATTTCATAATATTAATTTCATGTCTACGGTTATGCATCGCAAGTTTAATCGTATTTGAGACGATAAACCAAGAGACCAGTGCTAAAATTACCATGATCCAAAAGCCAAGAATATCCATGACTTTTTTCAACGAGATTAACATATTGACCACTTCTTGAGAATCGGAAATATTAGCAATCTCGTCCATGGATGAAATCCGAGCGGAAACCCCCTCGAACTCCTCGAGGTATTTCTCATCTACCGTAACACGAAATTCATTACGAAGAGGATTTTCCTCTCCATAAAACCACGAGAGATAACTGCTGTCTTCATCAAACTGTTGCTGATACTCCCGCAATGCTTCATCTTTGGTTACAAAAGTAACCGATTCTACAAATTCGATTTCTTCGATTTGATCCTGTAATGCAGAAAATTCACTCTCATCAACAGAATCATCAATATAAGCGACAATTTCATTTTTGTCGCCCAGAGAATTCATAAACGCCTCAATATTCGCAGAGCACAGATAGGCGGAGCCTATGATCAACATGCATGCCATCAGTACAAAAACAGAGGCGAAGGTCATTAAATAGTTTTTACGAATGCTTTTAAAAGCAGATTGCAAAAAATACATACTCCACCCCCTTACTCTTCATCAGCATAATAGCCGCCCACTTGGTCAGTGACAACACGGCCTTTTTCAATATGAATCACTCGTTTATTGAATTCATTCACTAAAGTATTATCGTGGGTCACCACGATCACAGTGGTGCCATTTTGATTAATTTGATTCAAAAGTTCCATAATCTCACGAGCCATCTCCGGATCTACGTTTCCGGTAGGTTCGTCCGCAATAATCAGACGCGGGTTATTTACCAGCGCTCTGGCCATTGCAACTCGTTGTTGCTCACCGCCGGAAAGCTCAGGGGGATAGTTTTTAGCTTTGTGGCCCAGGCCAACAATGCCCAAAACATAAGGAACTCGACGACGGATGGTTCGTTGCGGACAACCAACTGCACGCATGGCAAATGCCACATTATCATAAACCGTCATGGTATCTATAAGGCGAAAATCTTGAAAGACAACGCCCATACTACGACGTAGCATCGGAACCTTAGAATTTCGCATCTTCTTAATATCAAAGTCCCCTACACGGACAACACCACCGGTAGGCACCTCTTCATGCATCAGCAACTTGATCACGGTGCTTTTTCCGGCTCCGCTAGGCCCGATGACAAAGACAAATTCACCGTCTTCAATCTTAAAAGTCACTCCGTTTAACGCATTTGTACCGTTAGGGTAACTCTTATAAACATCATCAAATAAGATCATAATAACTCCTACTTAAAATTTGGTGGGGGTTGAAGTCAGATAACGTTTTACCATCAGTGCCACTTTGAATACAATTGCATGATCAAAGCGTCTGAGATCCAAACCTGTTAATTTACGGATCTTTTCTAAACGATATACCAAAGTATTTCTGTGCACAAACAGTTTTCTGGACGTTTCAGAAACATTCAAATTGTTCTCGAAAAACTTCTGAATCGTGAACAATGTCTCATAGTCCAAAGACTCAATGGAGCCTTTTTTGAAAACTTCAGACAAGAACATCTCGCAAAGTGTCGTAGGCAATTGATAGATCAAACGACCGATCCCAAGATTGTCGTAGGTCATAATGAATTTCTCGGTATCAAAGACCTTTCCTACTTCCAAAGCGATCTGCGCTTCATTGAAGGAACGAGGCAGGTCGCGGATATTATCAACGATTGTTCCGATTCCCACATAGGCCTTAATATAAAGCTCACTGCTGACAATGTCGATAATACTCTTTGCCAATTTCTCCAGATCCTTATTATCATTAAAGTTCTTAACTTCCTTAACCAAGACCAGATCTGTCTCGTTGATATTAATGATGAAGTCTTTTTGACGATCCGGGAAAAGACCCTGCAAAATGTCGTAGGCAGAAACATCACTCTTATCAGAAAGACGAATCAAAATTGCCACACGGAAAGCTTCAGCCTCAAAACGCAGTTCTTTGGCTTTAATAAATATATCGCCGGGCAGGATGTTATCCAAAATAACACTTTTTACAAAATTATTCTTATCAAACTTTTCATCATAATATTGCTTGATATTCGTCAAGGTAATCGTGATCAGATTGATATATTTAGCCGCCATTTCATCGGTTCCTTCAACGAACGCAACATACTCCAGTCCGGAACGGGAATTAAGCGGTTTATAGGTATAACCATCCTCCACAATACTCTCCATCGTAGCAGAAATAGACGAAATAACATTTTCATGTACTTCGCCGATCTTAATTAAATCACTACAAGAGATAACAGTACCGTTCTCATCAATAACACCGACCGTACGGTCAATACTATCCTTCAACTGATATACTACACTCTGAAAAAAACGATTGGACATATGCTAAAATCCTCCTATACATTTTGACTATAATGCTAATTAATATTTTACTATATCTCAGCAACGATTTCAACAGTTTTTTATAAAATAATTTGTTAACTTTGCACAACGGGGTAAAAAAATAATATCCCACCTCCCCTTTCCTTGTTCAAAGATGCAAATATTTCCCATAAATATCGCCAAAAAGGTTCGTCAAAATGGATAAGAAAAGCGCCCTGCAAAAGCAGGGCGCTAAATCAATTTAATTAGTTAACCAAAGTTCTCTCAGTCTCAGCATCAAAGAGATGGCAATAAGAGAGATCCAGAGCTGCCTTAATAACATCATCGGCAACAGCGGTGGACTTGGGAGATACACGAGCAGTAAACTTATTACCCTCAGTCTCCAGATACAGATAAGTCTCAGAACCCATCAACTCAGCAACTTCAACGTTGCAGGTAATGGTGTACTCAGGCATCTTAGCGAGATATTCTTCCTCGTCATGAACATGCTCAGGACGGATACCCATAATAACAGTCTGGCCAACCTTTTCCTTCACATCGTCATTGATCTTAGACTCAGGCAGTTTCAAAGAGTTACCGGCGAATTCGACATAGTAACCGCCGTTCTTCTCAACCAGGTCAACCTTAACGAAGTTCATCTGGGGAGATCCGATAAATCCGGCAACGAACATATTGCAGGGATAGAGATACAGATTCTGAGGAGTATCGACCTGCTGGATCAGACCATCCTTCATAACTACGATACGGGTAGCCATGGTCATAGCCTCGGTCTGGTCATGGGTAACGTAGATAAAGGTGGTCTTCAGATTGTGATGGATCTTGGAAAGCTCGGTTCTCATCTGAGCACGCAGCTTCGCATCCAAGTTGGAAAGAGGCTCGTCAAGCAAGAATACCTTAGGCTCACGAACGATAGCACGGCCCAGAGCAACACGCTGACGCTGACCACCGGACAACGCCTTGGGCTTTCTATCGAGCAAGTGGCTGATATCAAGGATCTTAGCGGCTTCCTCAACTCTTCTCTTGATCTCCTCCTTGGGAGTCTTTCTCAGTTTCAGACCAAATGCCATGTTATCAAAACAGGTCATATGGGGATACAGAGCGTAGTTCTGGAACACCATTGCGATATCTCTATCCTTAGGAGCAACGTCGTTCACCAGCTTATCGCCGATAAACAGTTCGCCTTCGGTGATCTCTTCCAAACCTGCAATCATTCTAAGGGTGGTAGACTTACCACAACCGGAAGGACCAACGAGTACCAAGAACTCCTTGTCTTCAATCTCAAGATTGAAGTCGGAAACGGCTACAACGCCACCGGGATATCTTTTGTAAATACCTTTCAATGACAAACTTGCCATGTGTTAAACCTCCTGAAAAAACATAGTTTTACTGTTATATACTATACCACATTGATACTAAAATTGAAATACTTTTTTTAAACAAATTTAGTGTTTACAATTTGTTAATTCTGCACAAAATGAATTCCTAAAAAAACATAAGACCTGATTTTTAGCGGATATGACCAACATCACCCACCTATTATTCCACCATATGAAGGGATTTAATCTCATCCTCAGTTAAATATCTGCATTGCCCTTCCGGCAAAAGCGGATCAAGGGCAAGTCCATGGATCGCCCGACGATGCAATGCCGTCACCTGATTTCCAAGCGCCGCAAACATCCGCTTTATTTGATGAAACTTGCCTTCTGATATTCGCAGCAATCCTACGCAATTCCCCTGTGCTTCGTAATGGGCAGATTTACAATGAAGACCATCTCCCAACAGAAGCCCCTCCTTCAGACGCTCCACATCGCCCGGCGTAATTGGATCACGTGATGTAACGATATATTCTTTAAAGATCTCTTTTTTAGGCGCTAATAATCGATGCGCAAGATCACCATGATTTGTAATCAACACCAATCCGGTGGTATCTTTGTCGAGCCGTCCGCAAACAAATAGATCTTTCTTTTGATATTCTGCCGGCAATAGGTCAAATACCGTTTTACTCTTACTATCCTTGTTTGCACAGACGTAACCGGCCGGTTTATTCAGCATGATATAAAAATAGCGCTGATACACCACCGGTTCCTGATCCAGTAAGATCAACTGATCCTGCACCTGAATACTACCGCTTTTCGCAACAGTTCCATCTACAGTAACTCGTCCCTTAGAAATCGCTTTTTTCGCCTCAGTTCGAGTCATATTCAACGTATCACATAAATATTTATCCAGTCTCATTTCCTTTAAAAGGCTGCGCCGTTTCCGGCGCACCCATCCCTATTCTTTCACAAATCCATGTACAAAGCCATTCAGCTCTGCCGAAGAAATATCCCCGCCAATCACTCTCCCCTTATAGACAAGAAGATTCGCATTCACTTCTTTCCGGTCCGGATAATTCGTGATATGGTAAGTATATTTCTTTACACGGTCTCCCTTATGCTTCGATAGATCAAAACCGCTCAATTTTTGATAATTATTATACTCTGTATATTGTTCGTCGAACTCAGAAGGAATAATAACCTCTTCAATTAAAGTTGGTTCTGCTTCTGCATCGTAACCAAAGGCCTTTAAAAACATAACTTGTTGTTCCGTTGTCTTTGCCACGGTATCAACAGTATTTTTCAGAACATCAGCAGAATCCTTAGGTGAAAAAACCGCAAGACCGCCGATAGAAAGGCAAAGTGCAGCGCAAAAGCCCCAGATCATATTACGATTTAGTTTTACAGACCATATAAACATGAGCAACCCTCTTCCGAATTGATTTCAATAATTTATATGGTCTGTATTTAAAATTTATTCAGCTTTTTCTGCAATCACTTTTTGAGTAATGTTTGCCGGAGCCTCACGATACTCTAAAAACTCAAAGTTAAAGGTGGCACGAGCATGGGTCATGCTTCTCAAATCCATAGCGTAAGAGTTCATTTCGCTCATAGGAACAGTGGCCGTAACAATCTTATAACCTCTGATCTCAGAAGCGTCCATGGAAAGAATCTGACCGCGACGTTTATTAATGTCTCCGATAATATCACCCATCAATGCGTCGGAAACGTGAACCGTCAAAGAACCAACCGGCTCCAGAAGAACCGGATTTGCCGCCTTCATGCCTTCCTTAAATGCGATAGATGCCGCCGTCTTAAAAGCCATCTCCGAAGAGTCAACCGGATGATAAGAGCCATCCAGCAGTGTGGCTTTTAAACCGGTCACAGGATAGCCGGCTAAAACACCCTTATTAATAGATTCACGCAAGCCTTTTTCAACTGCAGGGAAATAGTTTTTGGGAACTGCACCACCGAAGACGGTTTCTGCAAACTCAAACTCGCCCTCAAACAACGGTTCAAACTCAATCCAAACGTGACCATACTGACCATGGCCGCCGGACTGTTTCTTATGCTTTCCTTCAACTTTAACCTTTTTACGGATCGCTTCACGGTAGGGAACCTTGACTTCACCAAGTTCCACGTTCACGCCAAACTTGGATGCCAATTTAGAAACCACAACATCCAGTTGCAGGTCACCAAAACCGGAGAGCACCATTTGCTTGGTCTCAGGATCCACCTTCATCTTAAGTGTGGGATCCTCTTCGATCATGCGGTTGATACCCTGCGCAATCTTCTCTTCATCGCCCTTTGCCTTGGAGATGACAGCTTTACTATAATTTGCTTTCGGGAACTCAATGGCAGGAATGGTTACCGGAGTATCTTTATCACACAGAACATCCGATGTCCCGGTCAAAGCAAGTTTGGTGAACACACCGATATCGCCGGCCTGCAGTTCATTGACTTCATTCTGCTTTTTACCAAACGGTGTATAAACGTGAGCAATCTTCTCACTCTCTCCGCAGGTCGTATTAAGATAAGATTTATCCTTTTTAATCGTACCGGAATAGACCTTGAAGAAAGACATCTTTCCTACAAATGGATCTGCAACCGTTTTGAAAACACGCAGAACGGCAGGACCTGCAGGATCACATTCTAACTCCGCCTCTTCCCCATTCTTGACAACGATAGCTGCGCCCTTACAAAGAGGATTGGGGAAATAATCTACAACAGATTCCAGTAACTGATAAATACCGCGAACTTCCGTCGGAACACCACAGAAGATCGGATAGATCAAGCGCCCGGCAACGGCATTCTTCAAACCGTTTTCCAGCTCATCCTTGGTGAATTCTTCATCGGCAAAGAACTTATCCATCAGTGCATCATCCGTCTCGGCGATTGCTTCCAAAGCGGAGTGATAATAAGTATTTACCTTATCCTGCATATTCGCAGGAACAGGAACAACGCCTTCACCGAAACGATAGCCTTCGTTTGTAATAACATTGACGGTTCCGACCAGTTTGTTATTTTCAATAATCGGCAGCGTAATCGGCAAAATTTGGTTTGCACCAAATTTCGCATGCAACTGCTCCACAATACTGTAGAAATCGGAATTCTCATCATCCAATCCGGAAATAAAGAATGCACGTGGCATCTTTTTTGCTTCCGTCTTTTGCCAAGCTTTCTCTGTGCCGACCGAAACGGTATTCTTTGCTGTCAGAACGATCAAAGCCAGATCCGCAACCTCTAACGCAGAAAGTTGATCACCTTCATAATCATAGTTGCCCGGAACGTCAATCAAATTGATCTTCGTCTTCTTATATTCAAAGGAGGCCATCGAAAGAGAAATCGAGATTTTACGCTTAATTTCCTCCGGATCAAAATCCAGAATCGTATTTCCTTGTTCAATCTTACCCAGACGCTCAGTCACTTTGCTGAAGTACAACATGGATTCAGCCAAAGTAGTTTTTCCGTTTCCTTTATGACCGATCAAACATACGTTACGAATATCTTTTGCTGGTGTGCTCATGATAAAATCTCCTTTCGTGCCCCTTACGGAACGATAAAAATAATCCACGAACACATTATACAATATAGACAAACAAAATGCAAGTGTTTAATCAATTATTTGCAAAAAGTACAAACAGCCCACACGGGGATCCACCAAATAAATTGAAAGGCCAAAACTTGCAGTGCGGTATTAGCAGAATACCCGGCCAAAGCAATGAAGAAGATCAGCGCCAAGGCTAAAATTGAATAAAGAATGCGAATAATTCCATTAATCTTTAGGGCAGACAACAATTTACTTGCCCCATAAAGGCAAGCTGCGATTCCTCGAGGTCCGGTGATGGAACCAATCAAGTCCGGGGATTTATCCAAACGTCTCAATAACGAACGGCAATCCGTCCCCACTTTTGCAGAGAGAAAATGAAATAGTTCCGGTTGCGTCGACGGATATAGATGTAACAGCAACGACTTATCAAATAAAAAGTCATTGGAAACAATTGCTACACTAAGCTGTTCTCCCTCTATGATCCGTACTGCAGCCGCTGTATGCTTATTTTTCTCATAACTGGCAATAAAAATACCGGCCGGTAAATTCTGATACGCCACATAAACCGGGAATCTACAGTCCTTCAACTTTAATTCCATCAAGGCTTTTGGGAAATCAACGTTAAAATGTTCCATCAAACGTTGATTTCCTACTAAAAACATTTTACTGTGAATCAGGCACGAATACCCTTTCCCCTCATGATAATAAATATCATCCACTCGAGGCAATGTGACGCTGTTTTTGTCGATCATTTTCAAGAATAACGGTTTTAACGGGGTTCCAACCTCATTGAACAAAGCGGCAATATTCGTAAGAAGGTCATCAATCTGAATATCCCCCATCGCTTTGACGCCCTGTAGCAGCACAGACTCTTTTCCAAGGAAATCTTCTTCCGCTATAACTACCAAGTCGGAATCTTCCAATTTTTTAGCAGAATGTGCCGACGTTAAGATACCGCCATTCTTACGCACCTTCTTGCCAATTTTCGCAATGGAAGCAGCATAAAAATGCCGTGAGAAAAAAGGTGTCATAATCGCCAAAGCAGCAGCAGGGAAAAGAATTGCTTCTCCCCATCCGGCCAACTGCGACACCGCAATAGTTCCTGCAGTAACAGCAAGTACCAACGCAAAAAACAACCGTTGAAATTTAAAATCCCAATTAAAATCGCTATAGCTATGTTCGATGTACTTTGAGACCAGTCCGGTATCATGAGCATACATGATCTCTCCGCCCTCACCCGTCTCTAAAATCACATCGTTATTCACTTCACAAGATGGCGGGACTGTTACGGTCAACTTATCCCCGGGCGAAGAAATAAACTTAAAGTTCTTCTTAATATTCGCGGCAATCTTCTTTTTGGCAGAAACGTTAAAAAGCAACCCTATGGTGAGCATCGGCTCAAAATTCAGATTGTACGGAAAAAGATCCGGACTAATCAGAGCGGTTATCCGTGCAATTACCAAAAAGATTGATAATAGTGCCAATAAGGTATCGGTATCCGCACGAAGGTGCAGCAAACGTCCAAGACCCTGGGTGAAAATTCCGAATGATACAAAGATACAGAGAGCATCGACCGCCAAAAACGCCACGTCATACCAGGCGGAATCCACGTCACCGCCAAACAAAGCGGGATGAAAACCGGCGATAAAAAGATAAAGGGATGCACCGCTTAACAATAGTAAAAACAGCATTTTAACAGCCATTTTTCCGACGGTATTTTTAAGATCTCGATAGATCTCCTCCCGTTCTTCTTCGGACTCAAAATCTTCGATATCTTCCGGATCATCATAGAACACCGAGCGTACAGGGGGCTCTTCCCCTTCCTCGTTTTCTTCCTCATCGCCATCTATTAAACGACGAATTACAGATTTTTCTTTTGGTTCAGATTCAATATTTTTTTCTGTTTTGATTTGATCAAAGAGATCCTGATCCATAGCAAACGATGAATCGGGGACATTATCATGTTCTTTAATCAAGCGTCTTGATGCTTCCTCCGCTTGTGTTTCCCGCTGGATCTCATCGATTTTCGCCATGATCTCATCCAAGGCGGAATTTTGATCTTGGGGTTCAAAATTCATTCTATATTCCTCACTCTAACGTTGTTTTGCAATTTCCTGCATAATAACTGAAGCGGCAACCGAAGCGTTCAGGCAGGATATTTTTCCCTTCATTGGTATTCTGACAAAGAAATCACATTGCTCACGCAACAGTCTTGAAATCCCGGATTCTTCACTTCCCACAATCAACGCAACACCACCGGAATAATCCTGCTCATAGTAAACATTTTCCCCGGCCATATCACAGCCATAAACCCAAATGTTTTTTTCTTTTAGAGTCTCTACCGTCTGGACTAAATTGGCCACACGAGCGACCGGAATATAGTGAATCGCACCGCCGCTTGCCTTTGCCACAGAAGGCGTTAATCCTACTGCACGGCGTTTCGAAATAATGACGCCATGAGCACCGAACGCATCTGCCGAACGTAAGATTGCTCCCAAATTATGCGGATCTACGATTTCGTCAGCTACGATAATAAAAGGAGCCTCTCCCCTCTCCTCGGCGATCTTTAGGATATCCTCAACGCTGGCATATTCTTTTTCTGCACAATAGGCAATCACACCTTGGTGATTTACCTTTGGTGCTTTACGCTCGATCGCATTCGAGTCGGTGTGGACCAAGGGAACTCCATTTGATTTACAAAGAGCAACAATTTTTTTAAACTGATTATTTTTAGAATCTCCGGCAATATAAACACGTTCAACGGCTGTACCCGAAAGCAACAATTCCGTCACATTATTTTTGCCAAAGACTAATTCGCTTTGTTTTTTCTCATCCAATTCCATAAAACCTCCAAAATCAATAAAACAGATCTAAAATGAAAGCCCCTAACGGCGGAAAAATCGCCAATAAAATCGCAGGTAACCAAGTACCGCCAGTGAAAGGCAAGGGCATAACCACAAGAATAAAAGCAATCAACAGATACAAAATATCTTTCCTTCTAATCGAGCGTTGTTTTGCTCCGGAGAGAAGAAAATATAACGAGAGCAAAACAGTAGACAAGCCAAATGAAAAAATTGCCATATCGCAAGATATTAAGGCCGTCACCAAACCGGCAGATCCGCAAAACATTCCCAGGATCAAACTACGCCGATACTGATTACAGTTTCTAACACTCTCGATCAAATAATAGCACGGAACAATCAAAACAGGCAGAAGCAGAAGAATTGAAAATATCAATTTCTCAACAGCGACTCCATTTAAGAATAACGTCAGTACCGTTAGAATTAAAAACGCACAGGAAATAGCTAAGAAATTTAAACAACGTCTAATTCCGCAGAACATACATTTTACTTTATAAATCAATGTTTGCGGAGCAACCCCGTCATTCAAAACCACCATTGCACGATCCTGCTCAATAGGAGAAGAAGCCTTTTCGTAGACTACAGGAGACAGCTCACCATAGCATGGAAGTGAATAGGAAACCGTTTCCGGCAGTTCAGGCAGCAACGCATCCATATCATATGAATCAACAAGATGCTTTCCTAATTGCTCCGAATAGCGAGAATACAGATAAACCTTCATTGCAGAGTGGCGCAACTGGCCAATCATGGAAAGGACATCTTTTCTGACAGGAAGATCAAATACTACTAAAGAAGACAATTCCATATGGCCAACAAACCGGGAAGGTTCCAGCCTATTCGGAATATAGTGCATAGAATCACTGGCCATGATATAGACCATTTTTCCATGTATTTCCATTTCCTCAATTTGCTTAATCAAGGTTTCATCAACGGTGCCAACCATCGGAAGCATATCATGCCAATAACCAGCTGCCACAACGACAGAACTTCCATCATCGCAGAACAGGCTAAATACATTTCCGCGCTCGTCAATCTCTCGACGAAAGACAGGTAGGCTATTCTCCAGTTCTTCAAAGGTAAGCTGGTATTTCTGGAGAACTGACTGTAATTCACCGGCAAAATAGCCCGGCCCCATACAAAGAGAAAAATAAGAAATTGTACTCTTTTCCGTTCCCATCAAATCAATGGTATGAGAATAATGCATATGTTTCTCAATCAAGTCGATAGCATTAAAATAAAGTTTCTTTTCATTATTCATACCATCAAATGCTTCGATATTTCTCACTAATATGCCTTGACGATAAAACGCAGAAGCCGTCCTATAATACGACCACTCCAACAAACCGGAAATAGGGTTCAAAACGGCCAAAGAGGACATTACAGCAACCACTAAAAAGATTTCCACATAACGATTGGTAAAGATCACGCCTGTCAATAATATTAAGCCAAGAAGGATACCATATACATAAGAAGCAATACGACCGATGTTATTTTGTTTGTTATAAAAGAAAGAGCGTTGTTTTCGTTTTTTTCGACCACCGGTTTTTTCAATGTAACACTCATTATCCAACGCTGATACAACTGCATAGCCGGTCCCTGCCGAAATATAACTCCCCTTCCAAAGCATATTTCGTTGATTCTCAGGAGAAATATTTTCTTTTTCGATCGGAGCATCGATCTTCTCGGCCGGAATCGTCGTACCAAAGACTGTAGACTCATTTGCAAAAAGCTCTTTGCACTCAATTAATCGGGCATCACAATATAGAAGCGCTCCTTTTTCCAAATAAAGCAAATCCCCTATCTTCAGCTTTTCCGGCGCAAGCTCATCCTTTATTCCTCGGCGAATGACCGTAACCTTTTTCTGCGAACAAACATTTCGATCATGATATGTTTTTTTATAGCGGTATAGTGCTCCGCCTTCTAAAAAATATAAAAAACCGGTTATTATCATGGCTACAATCGTCTGAGATAGAAGTCCCCACGATTGATTGAGCCATGAGAAAATCACCGCCACAAGATAACATAAAAAGCCCACAACATTTAAAAAGTAAAACTTACCTTTTAAAAACAAAAACAATTCCTTCAAAAAAGATACAACGCTTTTAAAATGATTCACTTTCTCGATAGTCGGTTGTATAGTGAGGCCTAACTTTAAATCACTATTTAAAGAGTTTTCGACCTCTTCTTTTGACATCTGATAAATACGCATATCAATTCCCCATTATTATAAATTAAGAATCTTGAAATTTCGACAATTACACAGAAATATTATACTATATTCCGTGTCAAATGTAAATATAAAACACCACATTTGGTATACTAATATTATCAATGAGAAAGGGATGATAAAGTGAAACAAACAAAAACTGTAATGTTTTCCATGCTCGCCGGTGCTGCCCTTGGAGCTACTGCCAGTATGTTGGCTTCAAAATCCAAGCCGAAAAAATGCATGACCAAAACTGCCGGAAATGCCATCAAGGCCGTCGGTAATTTTGTGGAACACATGAACTTCTAAAAAGAAATACTCCCTATGGTAAATACCATAGGGAGTATTTTAGTACATAAACTTAGCCAACGATACCGCTTCGTGCAATAGATTCTGTAAACTTCTTCTGCAAGATAATAAAGGTAATCAGCAGAGGAGCGATATACAAAATAATACCGGCACGCAAAATCGGATAAAGCGAAATCGCATCTTCGCCTCTAAAGTCCTCACCGGTCATTTGGCTATACATATTACCCAGTGCATCCGGCAAAGTCTGCATATTCGGCACGAACATCGGAACAGTATAGTAGTCGTTCCAATACCAAACGATACAGAACAAGAATACGGTTACAAATGCAGGGGCTGCATTGGGAACCAAGATCCGCAAGAAGGTCTTCATGGCACCGCAACCGTCAATGTAAGCAGCCTCTTCCAATTCCTTGGGGAAGCCACTAAAGAACTGACGATAAACGAATACAAACAGACCACTCTTCAATCCTGCCGCCAACAAAGCCGGCAACAAGAAGCACCACAAAGAGTCCGTCAACACCAAATAGGGCTCGCTGATCCAGCCAAAAGCGTTCATAGCAGTAGCAATGTAAAGAGGATCAAACATACGGAAATTGGTGTATAAAGGAACCATGATGGTAGAAGGCGGAACGATGATGGTCAGCAACACCAGGAAGAACAAAAGGTTCTTTCCGGGGAATTTAAACCGTGCGAAACCATATCCGGCCAAAGCGCAGGAACAAACCTGTAAAAGAGTCGGCCAAATAGACAGGTGGAACGTATTAGACAGTGCCACCGGGAACTCCAGTACACGCCAAGCTAATTTAAAGTTCTCAAGCGTAAAATGCTTGGGGATATAAATGATGGTTGTATCGTACATATCCAACTGAGAACGGACAGCTTGGGAAATACTGTAGATCAAGGGGTACAAAATGATGTAAGAAAGACCGATCAAGATCAATGCAATTGCAAGATTTCCAATGAATTTGGTAACCAAATAGCCCCACATTCTTTTGTCAGCCTTCTTGCTATTTTCACCAAATTGGTGTTTGAATGCTTTAATTATTTTCATTTACGTTACCCCCTTTCTTAGTTTTCTGTTTTTCCAAGCAACTTGAAGATGCCGAAAATAACACCAATAATTACCAAGACCACCAAGAAGAATGCCCAGGATGCCGCAGCAGCTGCACCGAAATTAAAGGTACTGTTGATGTACTTATCAATCTCGATCAAAACAGCATTATCGGTATCACCAAAGGTATCGACGATGGTATAGACGATATTAACCAAGATGATAGGAGCAACGTTGGGGAAAGTAATCAACCAGAAGGTTTCCCATGCAGTTGCACCTTCTACGTCACTTGCTTCATAAAGTGAGGGAGAAATACCCTGCAATGCAGCAAGGAACAACAGGATCTGGATACCGGAATCCCAAACAACGTTGAAGATTCGGTCGGCAACCATCGTCATATAGCCGGTCAGGGTTTCATTCAATCCAAGTTCGGCCAGAAAATCTGCAGCATTAGCCACTTCAAACAAGACACCGCCACCAACGTTACCTTCCATAACGGCATTCGCATCACTGGTAGCATTAAAGGTGGTCATTACAACACCGGTGGTTACGATAACCGGCAGGAAGAAAATGCCACGAACCAAACCACGGCCTACAAACTTGCGGTTCAACAACACAGCAACAAACAAGCTGAATATTAAGATAACCGGAACATTTACAGCCAGATCGGTCAACGTATCCAACAATGCCTGCAGATAGGTAGCACCACTGGTTAAAATATCTTTATAGTTTCCAAGACCATACCAGGAACACTGGTAGTTGTTGAAAATTGCAACCTTCGAGAAGGAGAACTGAAGGGACTGGAAGCAAGGTGCGGCAAAGAACAACAAGAAACCTAAAAACCAGGGCAATACAAACATAAAGCCTGTAAATGCTTGTTTGGATTCGTAGGAAATACCTCGTTTCTTTTTAGAGGCCTTCTTCTTTTTCGGTGCCTTCTCCACTTTAACAACCGGAGCAGGAACTTCCACAACTTCTTCAATCTCTTCTACAACAGTCTCAGCTTTAGCAGCCTCAGCTTCTGCTTTGGCTGCCTTAGCGACACGCAAATCAGAGATCTGTTCAGGAGACATCTGAGCAAGACGTGCCTTTGCAATCTCACGGGCACGTGCAGGATCCCGTTTCATGATTTCAGCGGCAATCTCGCATTTATCCAGCTCGATCTTTTCGGGTTCTTCTACTTCAGCAACCTCTAACACTTCAGTTACTTCGGTATCTTCGGTAGCTTCAGCCTGAGCTTCCAATGCTTCAATTTTCAATTCTTCATTTTTATTGCTCATGCATTCGCACCCCCTACCACTGTAAAGTCTTTTGCACCGATCTTCACCCCATCAACGGTGGTTTCTGCGGAACCATAGTTCACATAAACCTTAGCACCATTCTTAAAGGTAGTGATTTTAACATCGGCAGAGACAACCTGATAATTGGCAATCTCACTATTTCCAACCGCATTATAAAGAGGTTTCAAACGATTGTAAGTAGAAAGCATATCATCATAATGATCGTCCAATTCACAAGCATAAGATGCCGTGAAGTTTGTATCCTGGAATAAAGTGGATTCAGCGTCCATCAATACGTAATACAGACTCATACCGGTTTCAGCCAGTTTCAAAAGCGTATCGTCCTGCTCGGAATCGAGATTAAAGGGCTCACTGCTCAAGTTAACGTGACCACGGAATACGATCTGATAGAACGGCACCTCCTGCAGAGCAATATTGTTATGACTACCGTTTACGGGAGCTTCCAAGATATTGTCCACATATGCCATTGTGTAACCGTTACCGCCGGAAGTACTTACGATACCGCCGGTCTCTTCGGCCTTTTCCTCAGCACGCTTGAAGACTTCGATCATCGCCTTCTCAGAGCCATCACGGGTAATTACGTCCTGGAGGTTATAAGCACAGTAAAGCGTATCACCAATGGAATTGAAAGAATAGTTTTTAATGTTCTTAGCTGCGGCATTATTCAAAAACTTCTTTGCATAGCCTTCCATATATCCGGGATGGATCAGCTGATTCAGAATCTGGTTTGAATTCGCCGATCCTGCGGCATAAATTCTGGATTTATAAATTGCAACAGGAGCAGAGTCCAGGCCGTAGGCCGTGTTCTTAAACTTCTTAATGTCAGAATTACTATTGTAGAAAGCTTGAAGATCTGCATCAAAGCTCAACATATAATTCGCTTCATTCGCTGTGTTGATCAACTTCTGAAGTGCTTTTTTACCGCCCAACTTTTTGTTGGCGGAAATATCGGTGGTCATGGTAGTTTCAAGACCGCCATCTGCCCAACCAAGATAATTAATAAACACTTTATCAACCTTATCGTTGGACAAACGGTTCACCAATTCCTCGGCTTCTTTATACGTAGTCAGAACATCTTGACCGGTATAAGGAATACCAAGGAAGTGTTTTGCCTTCTTAACAGAACCATAAAGAGCAATCGACAGCGTGTTAGATACAGAGTCTTTCACTGTTTCCAACCCTTGTTCTTTGATTAAATACTCTCTATACTTCTCAGCCATACCAATATAGTTGGCCTTTTCACCGTCCAAGAAATAATATCTGGCGATATAGTTCTCGGGCAAAGCATCCGTATAATAGGAACCGCCACCGGCTTTACCGGTAGAACTACGACGATTCTGAGTATCACGAACGTGAATAGTCGTAAACATAGTGTTGTAGCTGTTCTTAAATCCGCTGATATATGCGTGAAGGTCAGCTACAGCAGCGCCGCTTTCAATGATGTTAATATAGGCATCATTGTTCTTCACCATACCATATACCGGCAGACGAAGGGGCTCGTTCCAGTTTGCGAAGTATTTATCGGTGGCTGCTTCGGTGGGGTTCGGAGCATAGAACTGACCCTCCCCTTCTAAGCCGAATTCATAGGAGTTCAAAACACCACGGTTAAACTCCATCAAAGAACCGGTTCCATCAGGGATCAAGCCATAACCGGTATCGTTCACACCGGCAGCACCAAAGAACTGAAGCAACTTAACGGAAAGAACACGGGTCGTTCCCAATTCCTTGATCCGGTCGATCATCAGTTCAAGATGCAGATACTCATCCTTAAGAGAGAGTTTCACAGGAATGGTAAAATTAGTGTTATTACCCTTGAAATAATAGGTTAATATCCAATCATTACCCTGTTTCTCAGTAACGGTAGACGCTTCCAGAGAAGAAACCGTACCGGTCTTATACGCCTCAGTGAGGTAATCGACAGAAACCTTAGTAGCAAGTTCTTCCTTACTCTCACCTTCGGCAAAGGTATCGTTTGCACGATCAATGGGATTGGAATACCAAACCGTGCCGGTCTTGATGTTCATTACACCAAAGTCACCGGCAGTACTGTCAATATACAGCGCCAAATTGGCATTTTCACGTACAAGTTTATAGTTCGCACCGGGAACATCCAAAGTAGCAGGTGCGGCACTTGCGGAAAAAGCGATCGTCGAAATGCAGGAAAGAAGCAGTACGACAGACAGTAATCCAGAAATAATCTTTTTCATATTCACTTCTCTCCTTTCTTAAGACATTACTCTCATACGGCATTCCGTATAAATCGTCAGGATAAATACCCATAACTGCTGAACCAAAACTACAAACAGGAAGATCAAGAAGAAGATGATCGCCATCGCAACCAAGGAGGCGAGCAAATTCAACAACGTACCCCAAAACTTGTAGTTATGAATCGTCATGGCGCCATAGAACATTAGCACCACAAACCACATCGTGCAACAAGCACCGGCGATGGTTACGAAAGTAAACTCACTAGACACAAGAAATCTGGAAAGGAAAGTGCTGACCAGATTATAGGCAATCAGCGGAGTCAAATTGTAACAGGTCATGACATAGATGTCGACCAATCGACCTTCGCCATTCAGCAAGGTACACAACGCCCAGTTTGCAACCACAAACAGCAGCACCATCAAACCGGATGTGCACAAAACGGTCACGACGTTAAATTCTTTGATCCGCAACGTGGTATAGATAAAACCGGTTGCAACTTCTTGAATAATCGCAGAAACCGTGAACGCAAGGAGAAGCAACGTAGCATAAACGACGGAACCATTTTTCTTGTATTTCAGATCTTCCATGGTTTCCACCGGATGTGCCAGCATCAAAAACGGATTCTTTTTACCAACGAAGAAACGATCTTTCAACATTTGCAGAAAGACATAAACATTACTCCATAATTTCTGAATCATCTTCTCCACCTCCTTGCTTTCTTTCTTTGATTGCTTTAGTAATACTCTTACCAAACACACGCCATACGATTGCCAGAACAACGATCAAAACCAAAGCAGTCATGATGAAATCGAAATAATCAGCGATTTTTGCTTCTCTGTAGAGTGCGTAGGTATCCTGATAATTCATTCGGTCGTTAGCAATCTTGAAGTGATGAATCGCATCCTCATAACGGGAGAATTGGTAGTAAACTTTACCCAAACCGATATGAGCTAATTCACAGTTTGCATTTTGCTTCAGAATCTCGGTCCAATAGCTTTCTGCTTCGGTGTAAAGACCCTGATCATACAGCAGAATACCATCATGCAACGTCTTGCCGTATTTCGTCAGGTCGAAGACGGTGATGGAGCCAAAGTGTGCATCCAAAACCAAGGTCTTCTTTCCGAGTTTTGCGATTGCAGCAGGCTCATCTACCATACCCTGCTGTTTACCTTTACCAGAATAAACAAAAGTGAGGTTTCCTTCCGGATCATACTCAAAGAGTTTGCAAAGATTGGAGTCCAGCATCGTAATGAAGCCATCTTTATCTACCGCAACGTCAGTAAAAATATTTTGCTCCGTCTTCGTGCCACGACGCTGAAGGTCGCCGTACGTCTTGGAAAGATTATCATTCACCTTCTGGGTACTCTTTGCCATCGGATCGAGAATATTGTTGCCCAAGAAGTTCATCTTCAGAAGCTGCTCCATATTGGACTCTTCAGTAGCAGCAATAACAGAATACACAAAGCCGAAGTCATCTACAACCAAGTTAGAAAACTCAGTCGGTACGAAGGTGGCGAAAGATACGTCTGCACCACTACCAAGAATGGAACGATACATACGACGCCATGCCAGAGCAATCATATCCGTTACGGACATCTGTACATCCGGTGCACCGAAGTAACGCAGGAACGTTCCTTTTTCGTCAAATTCCATGATACCATCCAGGGCACCGGTACAGATTACATACAAAGACATATTCTTTGCAATCGCAATCCGAGAGGGTTTAAACTCGCCGGTGAAGAGATCGGAGTTGGGAGCACCAACTGTCTGTACGATCTTACCGCTCTTATCCTTATCCAACTTGATAATCTGACGGTTACCGGTGTCACAAACATAAATATAACCAAACTTATCAACCACTAAACTCTCAGGCAACTTCATCGTATAAGGATGACCGTTCGCTGTAAGGGTGGAAAGTGTCGTAATATGTTTGAAATTAGAATCAAAGATATGGACTCGAGGTAAGTTATCGCTCCCAAAATAATCCAAGATATAGATTTCGTTCTGGGGGCTGACATAAAGATCGATCGCATTGGCCAAGGTGCCGATGCCAAGATCTTCACCATACAGAATAGTCTCGGGGGAATAACCAGAGGGCGTTTCAATCGCTTCTCCATAATAATTATAATTGTAGGTATTGAAAGCAATATAGGCGGAAGAAGGCATTGCCAGCATGGAAACCATCACCAGCATCACCAATGCAACGGCGCCGACTTTCATCAATTTCGTTTTCATGTCGCGCACCCCCTTAACCCTTAATACCTGCATGCGCCATCGTCTTTACCGTACTGCTCTGTGCAAAGATAAAGAAGATGATCGGCGGAATCATCATCAACACAGATGCCGCATATGCCTCACCGGCACGGGCAACGCTTCCTGCTGCAGTGATCTGGCTCAACGCAGTAGGCAGAGTTTTCAAAGTCTCTGTGTAGATGTAAGAACCAGCCGTAGCGTTCCAGTTTCTCTGGAAGGAGAAGATAGCCAAGGTCAACCATGCCGGTTTAATGGACGGCATAACGATAGACCACAAAATCTTCCACTCCCCTGCTCCGTCGATACGAGCTGCTTCAATCATAGCATTCGGAATCTCGGCCACGTTCTGTTTCAAAAGGAACACACCCATGGTGGCAGCGATTTCGGGAAGCCAGTATGCAAAGTAGGTATCAATAATGCCAAGATAAGACATTACCAAATAAACAGGGATTTCGGTAACACCACCGGTAAAGAGCAAGGACCATACAACCAGGTTAAAGATCACCTTTTTGCCGGGAAACTTGTTCTTAGCCAGCGGGTAAGCACACATTGCGGCGGAGATGATATGAATAACCGTACCAACAATGGTGTTCATCAAGGTATTGAAAACATATCTGGAGAAGGGCACCCAAGAAGTGGATGTCAGGTCAAACAGTTTTCTAAAGCTCATCAACGTCGGGTTTTTAGTAAAGAACCGAGGCGGGAAGATGAACAGTTCATTATAAGGCTTCACGGACTGCACAATGGCATAAACCAGAGGCAAGGACATGAATGCAGCGTAGAGAGCGAGCAACAGGTATGTAGATACATCGCCGACAACAGAAGCCTTTGTTCTTCTTAATTTTGTAGACATTACTTGTTCACTCTCCTTTCTTAATCATGTGAGAACCGAGCGAGAAGTTTGTTGATGAGGACTTTACTCAAAATCATCATCGCAAACAACACTACGGCGATTGCGGAGGCATAACCTAACTCAAACCGGGTGTGACCGAAGTCGGAGATATGCAGTACCAAAGTATGGCCCGCATAGTCGATCGACGGGTTACCCAACAGAGAAGACGAAATACCACCAACGGCGAATGCAGAAGAAATCTGCATGACCGCACCGAACATCAGCATACCGCCCATCTGAGGCAGGGTGATATAGAACAGTTCTTGGAACCGGTTGCGAACACCGTCGATCGCACCGGCCTCTGCAAGAGAGGGATCCAGGTTCTGCAAGCCAGCGACGAACGAAAGGAAGCTGGTACCCAAAGAACACCACAGCTGAACGATAATAACGATATTCATCATGTAGGCTGTATTCTTCAACCAAGCGATCGGTTCGTCAATAATACCCAAGTTCATCAGAATAGAGTTCATCAAACCGTACATATCCGGGCTGAACAGATACTGGAAGATGAAGTAAACGTTTGCCAGGGTAGGAGCGTAGAATACCACGGTAAAGAACGCTCTTGCAATGGGAGGCAGGTCGTTAATAAACCATGCAAAGATAAAGCACAGTAAGTAACCTACCGGACCGGTAATGATTGCAAACTTCAGCGTGTTTTTCAATGAAATAATGAATACGCTATCTTCCAGGAACATTCTCAGGTAGTTATCCCAACCGATAAAAACCGGAGTGTTCAAAATATCGTAACGGGTCAAAGACAAAACGATAGAAGCACCAATCGGAATGATCGTAAACAACGTAAAGAACAACACGAAAGGCAAGATCATCAAATAATTGATCTTATTATCCTTCATCTCCCGCCATGTCAGCGCAGCTCTTTCGGAGAACGATAATCTCTTCTTCTTTAATAATTCAATTTCTTTTTGTTTAGATGCAGAAGCCATTATTTTCTCGCCTCCTCCGGAACAGACAGATGATACTCAGAGCGCTTACGCCAGATCTCATCGTTGATCTCATTATTATAATAGAACAATTTTTCTCTCGGATTTGCTTTATTGTTTACAACGTTACGGAACGCATTGATCACGTTACGGCTGACGTAGTAACCACCAACCAACTCCGGAGTCTCACGGGTCCACTGACGTTGCTCTCTGATAACAGCAGCCTCAGCGCTGGACCATTTAATCTTTTCAAAAGCTTCCAGGTTCGCAGTAGAATATCTTGCCACAGAACCGATCGCCATCTCAACACGGTTACCGTAATCAGCGGCGATATCCTTAGAAGTCCACCATTTGAGGAAGGTCCATGCATCCTGCAGTTTCTGCTCAGGATCTTTTGCTTTCTCAATGGTTCTTTCAATAATCATACAACCACTCATACCGCTGGATTGGTCGGTGCGGTTGATAACGCCGGTTTCTTCATCCAAGATACCGGGCATGGGGGCAACGTTCCAAAGACCGTTCAATTCAGGAGCAGACTCCTGCAGATAAGTAATGCTGGAATAGCCCTGGATAACCAAAGGCATCTCACCGTTTCTGAAACGGCTGTACCAGCTGTAGTCGGTAGGCAGGTCATACTGCAGATAGTAACGAGTCCATCTTTCAAAAGCATCAATTGCGTACTGCTCAGTAAAGTTGGTCCCGGTGCCATCCTCTTTATACGGAGTATGACCGCTCTGCAAAATCAGCGTATAGAAGGTCTCACCGCTGGCATTGGGATCCAGACCGACAGTCATGTTGTTTGCCTGAATATAAGGAAGAATATTATCAAGATCGTCCCAAGTATTCGGAGCGCTGATGCCCAACTCATTAAAGATGTCGGTACGATAGAACATCAGTTTAAAGTCCTGCGTCTCAGGCAAAGCAAAGATCTTATTGATCTTATTACCATTTTCATCTTCTGTACTCAAAGTGTACGGAGTCAGCGCAAATCTGGAGAAGCGACTTGCTACTTCTTCAAAATCACTAAACTGAGTCAGGTCGCAAACCGCATTACGATAGCCAAGGTTCATCGGCTCAGTACGGCTGACGTGCAAAGCAATGTCGGGACCGCGGCCGGCAACGATTGCTTTCTGCAAGATGGTCAAGGGAACCAAGCCAACGTTAACAGAAATATCCGTTTCCGGAGTGAAGTAGTTGGTGGTCAAGGTCTTCAGAACAGTAGCCTGGTCACGGCCGGTACCAACCCATGCAGTCAAGGTACGACCATTGGCACTCTCGGCACCAACGGAAGTATAGTCATCCACGAAAGAAGAGATGAATGCACGTACTTCATGAGTAAGACCTTCCCAGAAGTTTGCAGTCTGTCGGGAAGCAGTCCCACCGGCACCGGTAAAGATCATTTTATCAAACTGAACCGGCAAATTGCGCAGCGCCAACATCCAGGAGCTAAGTGTACTTATATTATCTTTAAAGGTAGAAAGACGATCGGGAATTGCATAGGGCTTATTGATAAAGTCAGAAATCTGCAGTTCCAAAATATTAATAATGGAAGCGGAACCCAGGTTTCCATTGATCGCAATTACCTGCTCCTTCATTTCGAGCAGATCGTTATAAACGGAGGTAAACATCTCCTCCAAGTTAGAAATCTTCTTATCCAACTCATAGTCACGATAGGTATCGGGAGAGGTACCGGTGATAATGATGATCTTACGATAGATGTAGTTCAGCTGATAGACGAGATCTTCTGCTATACGGCTGACCTCGGCCATATCACCGATAACAACTTCCATGGAAAGTTCATGCTTACCGGCAGTCAGATAAAACTTATAGGCATAATCCTTGCCATTTTCATCCTCACCGCCGATCACCTTATACTGATAACCGGTGCCGAAAGGAAAACCAATGTTATTAGCCTCATCAAAAGGAACGACACCATCGATATAAAGACGTCTGTATGAGGTAGAATCCTCAACGTAAGACTGACGATAGCGAACGCCGATCGTATAATAACCGTCAGCAGGGACGTCGATGGTCCAGTTTACAGTCTGGCCGGTCGTATTCCAGTTTTCACCGCCGATAACGTTCAGGCGGGTCTTACTGATGCTGTACGGCGTTACCTTCGGATCACTACGGTCATATGCCGGCTGGATCAAAGACTCGCTCTTATCCAAGAAATCCTCTGCTTCCAACTCGAAAGATTCCGTAGAATCAGCCGCACCATTGGCATCGTTCAAAGCGATATAGTCGTTGTAAGACATTTTTTCGCCATCGTTATGCAGCCGGATGGAATCCAGTGCAAGAACGCCGGTATTGAAGCAAATGGTAACGGTGTGTTCCCCGGCGGTCAGATAAAACTTCACGGCATCATCAAATACACCGTCGGGATCACGCACGTCTTTATTCAACCACTTTGCAGATTCAACCTGCTTGGAATAAAGTTCGTTTCCAATGTCATCGAAGTTATGCTCATCCTCTTCATCCGTCCAGTTCCGTTTCAAAGAGAAACGAGCGGCATCATTATGAGGCAGAGCGCCGTCGATCTTAACAGAAAGCTCGTAGTCCTTTCCGTTTCCGTCGCCAAGCAACGGGAAATAAACGAGTTTCAACGCATACATACCGGTCTTAGTAACATTTACCTTATAGGTCAACTCACCGGTACCGGTAGTGACGACCACCTGGTTACGTCCCTCATAAGTCTCTTTGATCTCATGAGGAGCAGTAGACGCTGCCAGCTCAGTTGCATCCACTACGATTTCGGGCATAGCCACGTCGTCAGCAATGTGCTCATTGTAGTAGTCAACGTATCTGCCATCACGGTAGAAACCAACTACAGAAACCTGAGACTCATTGCCGGCACCCTCGGGTGTAACAGTTTCTGCAGGAGCACCGGGAGTTCCGGTCGTGCTCTCGCCCACATTCTCCGTCTCTGCCCCGGTTGTTCCTTCTGCCGTATCCGCCGGTTCGTCTGCAAATACGAACGTGGACATGGACAACGCCATAATGAGAACCATTACAGCAGCAAGAAAAGACCGAAGAACAGAACTTGCATTTTTGTCTTTCATAAACTACCTCCAAGTTAGATTGATCAGTATCTCCATCAGCAGGAATTCGGTTTGGGCTTTTTGAACAGACAACACTGAACAAATTACACAAAAGCCAATATCACGCTTTTTTCCATACTATCAGGATGATTATAGCACAATATATATACAATTTCAATATATTTTTCAATTTTTTACAAACAAATTGTTAAATTTTTTGATAAAAATTAACGGAATTTAATTTGTTCACATAATTCATTGTGCATATTAAACAAAAACGACCGGCAATAAAATTTTAACCGGTCATTTTTGTTTATTTTGCCAACATTAAAATCAACGCTTTTTTAAGAGATCATGCCTGATCTGCCACAATTTTTGAGAGTAATCGACATAAAATTCATGGGGATTTTCAAACCGTTTCACTTCATCCCAGAGCAAGTCTAATTGATTTAAACAATAGGTGCGAATCTCTTGCGTTGAAGGCTTTTTATACACCAATTCGCCCTGGAGAAAGATGGGTTTCAGCATCGGAACAGCCTTATAATTTGTGACCACTTTTTCCTTCCACGTATGTACCGGATCAAATAATGTATAAGGTTGTTCTTCATCAATTTCTTCATCATGGAGCGTCAAAAGATCCGCGATGGCCATCCCTGTTTCCTTAGAAAATAAGCGGTATAATTGCTTAAAACAAGGAACTGTAATCTTTTCTATATTTTCAGAAATTTTGATTTTAGGAGTAATGGTTCCGTCCTCTTCCTCAACGGCAACCAGTTTATAAACACCGCCAAATACCGACTCGCTTCTGGAGGTGATTAGTCTCTCACCAACGCCGAAAAGGTCAATTTTTGCACCCTGATTAATACAGTCACGAATGATATATTCATCCAACGAATTAGACACCATGATCTTACAATCTGCATAACCGGCTTCGTCTAAAATTGAACGGATTTTCTTAGAAAGATAGGTGATGTCACCAGAATCAATCCGTACTGCAACAGGTCGGCAGCCCATGGGTTTCAATACCTCATCAAAACAGCGAATTGCATTAGGTAATCCAGATTTCAACACATTGAACGTATCGATCAGCAGTACGCAAGAATTGGGATAATTTCTCGCATATGCTTCAAAGGCCTCATATTCCGAAGGAAAGCTTTGAACCCAACTATGGGCCATTGTACCGGAACAAGGAACCCCATAAAGCTTATCGCAAAGAGCGTTGGAAGTGCCGGAACAACCAGCTATATATGCCGCTCTGGCACCCATAATGGACGCTGCAGTACCATGAGCACGGCGAGCACCAAACTCGCTGACCCCTCGCCCATCGGCGGCACGAACAATACGAGAAGCCTTGGTTGCAATCAAGCTTTGATGATTGATCGTCAGCAAAATCATCGTCTCCAAAAGTTGTGCTTGAATTGCAGGGCCACGAACAGTCAGAATAGGTTCACCCGGGAAGATCGGCGTTCCCTCCGGAACCGCATAAACATCACAAGTAAATTTAAAGTTTCTAAGATAATCTAAAAAGCCTTCCGAAAAGAGACCTTTTTTGCGCAAAAAATCAATGCTTTCTTTGGAATATGAGAGATTTGATATATAATCAATCACCTGATCCAGGCCACAGCATATTGCGTATCCGCCCCGATCAGGAACTCGCCGAAAAAAAACATCAAAATAAACAATCTGTTCGCCTTTTCCTTCATTAAAATAACCATTACTCATTGTAAACTCGTAAAAGTCATTCAGCAGGCTCAGCTCCATTTCAGAATTCATCGTTAATCCCTCCATTTTTATCAATGTAATTATCTTAAAAGAACAATATCTTTTGTATATTATAACACGAAATTCCAAATTGGCAAATAATTTTATCTTAATAAAGGGAAATAATATAAAAAAACAAATTTTTTCTTGTTATCTGCCATCAAAAGTGCTAAAATGGACATATTTCCAAAACATATATTTATGAAAGGAAGTATTTTAATGTTTACTTTGGAAAACAGTTTGGTGATCTTTACCTTCATCGGAGCAGTGGTAGCACTGCTTTTTGCAATTTTTACAGCAAAAAAAGTCCTCCGATTCTCCGAAGGAACCGATTTGATGAAAAAAATTGCAAATTCTATTCGTAAGGGTGCAAACGCATACTTGAAACGTCAATACACGATTGTTGCCATCTTTTTCGCATGCATGTTCATCGTGTTGTGCCTTATGGCGGCGTTCAAAATGCTGACCTGGTTTGTTCCCTTCGCCTTTATCACCGGCGGTTTCTTCTCCGGTCTTTCCGGATTTGTCGGCATGAAAATCGCCACCGCCTCCAATTCCAGAACCGCCAATGCATGCCGCGAAGGTTTAAACCGTGGTTTGCGTGTTGCCTTTTCCGCCGGTTCTGTCATGGGCTTTACCGTGGTAGGCTTAGGTCTTCTGGATATTTCCGTTTGGTTCGCTCTTTTAAAGTATGTCTTCAAGTTAGAGCCCTCCGCCATTACCGGTGCCATGCTGACCTTCGGAATGGGTGCCTCATCTATGGCTCTTTTCGCCCGTGTTGGTGGCGGCATCTTTACTAAAGCCGCTGACGTAGGTGCCGATCTTGTGGGCAAAGTGGAAGCCGGCATCCCCGAAGATGACCCCAGAAACCCGGCCGTTATTGCAGATAACGTAGGTGATAACGTGGGTGATGTGGCCGGTATGGGCGCCGACCTTTATGAATCTTATGTTGGTTCTATTATTTCCGCTTCCGCACTCGGCGTTGCCGCTTTCGGCGGAAAAATCACTGCTATGGCATTACCTATGCTGATGGCAGCAATTGGTATCATCTGTTCTGTTTTTGGTACGTTTTTGGTACGGACCAAAGAAGGCGCTTCCCAAAGAAATCTTTTAAAAGCGTTGAGCAGAGGCACTAACTTTAGTGCCATCTTAATTGCGATTATCGCCCTGCCGATGGTATGGTTCTTGCTCGGAAAAGAAAACCTGGGTCTTTATTTTGCCATTCTTGCCGGATTGGTCGCCGGTGTTTTAATCGGTCAATCCACCGAGTATTTTACCTCCGACACTTATAGACCCACAAAGAAATTGAGCGGAAACTCCGAAACCGGCACCGCTACGATCATCATCGGCGGTCTCTCTCTCGGTATGCTCTCCACCGCACTTCCCATCTTGATCATCTCTGTTTGTATCTTAATCGCCTACTTTGTTTCCGGCGGATTCACAAACACAGATAGCAGCATGGGTTTATACGGAATTGCACTTGCTGCAGTCGGTATGCTCTCCACCCTTGGTATTACGTTGGCCACAGATGCCTATGGCCCTGTAGCCGACAACGCCGGCGGTATTGCAGAGATGGCCGGTCTGGAACCGGAGGTCCGCCACCGCACTGATGCGCTGGACTCTCTTGGAAATACCACCGCAGCTACCGGAAAAGGCTTTGCCATCGGTTCCGCCGCCCTGACGGCTCTCGCTTTAATGGCATCCTATATTGATAAGATCAACACCATCGAAGGCGGCGCCGAGAAAATTGCAAACCTCAGCCTAATGAACCCCACCGTCCTGATCGGTTTATTCGTCGGTGCTTGTCTTCCCTTTGTATTTGCCGCTCTGACGATGGATTCGGTAGGTAAAGCTGCTCAATCCGTTGTTTTGGAAGTGCGTCGTCAGTTTAAGGAAATTGCCGGTCTGATGGATGGAAAAGCCGATCCGGACTATGCTTCTTGCGTTGACCTTTGCACCAAAGCCAGTCTGCATGAAATGATCCTACCCACTGTTGTGGCAATTATCGTTCCGGTTGCCGTAGGCCTTATTCTGGGTGCATCCGGTGTAGTCGGTATGTTGGCCGGTGCCACCGTTTCCGGCTTTCTGATGGCCATTTATATGTCCAATGCCGGCGGCGCATGGGATAACGCTAAAAAGTATATTGAAAGCGGAAAACACGGCGGAAAGGGCTCGGAACAACACAAAGCCGCTGTAGTCGGCGACACGGTCGGTGATCCTTTCAAGGACACCTCCGGTCCCGCTATCAATATTTTGATCAAACTTCTCTCGATGGTTTCCATTGTATTTGCCGCTTTGGTAGTCAATTTCAGTATTTTTTAAACCAAAAAGCTGTGACCAAATGGTCACAGCTTTTTTAGTTACCAACGAACCTGCCATCTTTCCTGATAGTCCCCATTTTCCGGTTTAGAACAGCTCTCTCTAATTGCAGAATTCTTTTGCAGTTCTATTAACTTTTTATCAAAGTCTTCTGCATCGAAAGGAACATCGATCCACTGATCGTTCCAAGAAGATAAATATGCCGCATTACACAGTAATACCTCATAAATCGCATCTCTACCATCGGACAAAAGAGGTTCGCCATATAGGATATGGTTCACAAAGTTTTGCAAAATAATTCCATGCGCTTTATGACTGGGCGGAAAGGACATCTCTTCGTATTCCATCGGTATTTTGCCGAAAGAAGTATCACACTGAAAGCAAAATTCTCTCTCAGGCTGTTTTAATTTCCAGAATTTCAGAACTGCACTTTCAAGCACGATCTTTCCTCTGTCGCCTGTGATCTCCAAACGATTTGTTCCGGGATATTCTCCGGTAGACGTATGAAACACCGCAGTAGCGCCATTGGCATATTCCCCATAAATCAACGCCTCGTCCTCAACCTCGATATGATGGTACTTCGCCACAGAACAAAAAGCACGAATACGTGACGGCATCCCGAAGATCCACTGTAAAAGATCTAAGTTGTGAGGAGCCTGATTCATCAAGACTCCTCCCCCTTCTCCGGCCCAGGTTGCGCGCCAGCTTCCGCTGTCATAGTATGATTGCGTTCGATACCAATTTGTAATGATCCAATTTATGCGCTTAGGCTGTCCGATTGCGCCCGTCTCCACCAATTCCTTAGCTTTTTGAAAAATGGGGTTACAACGTTGATTAAACATTACAGAGAAGGTCTTCCCGCTTTCCTTAGCAGCATCAATAAAACGCTTCGCCTCACTGTATTGAACCGCCATCGGCTTTTCTGAGAGCACATGAAGGCCATATTCAAAGGCTCTTATGCCAATAGGAGCATGAGCAAAGTGCGGTGTTGCAATAATCACAGCATCGCAACAGCCGGCCTGAAAAAGGTGCTCTGCATCTTCATAGATAGGAATCTCCGGAAACAGTTCCGCCAGTTCATTACGCCGAGATAAATCGCTATCACAAAGTGCAGCCAAAACCGCATTACCGGTTTTATGATCATACAAGTGTTTGGCATGGGCATACCCCATGGTTCCCACGCCAATTACACCGATTTTCAGAACTTCAGCTATTAATAAGTACCCTCGGTATTAGCGACTACAGCCTGGACTGCTTCTTTTCTGCGAGAGGTCTTCACACGTTTCATCAATTCCTCGTAGTAAAGATCTTCGTCAAAGGGTAATTCAACCGCTTTGCCGGTAAATGCAGACAGGTGCATTGCGTTGGAAAGCGTAAGACCATTGATTCCCTCTTCGCCATCAGCCAAAAGCGGAGTCCCCTCCAAAATAGACTTTGCAAAAGCGTTCAAAACACCGGGATGCTTTTCTCCGCCATCAAATTCCAACACTTCATCTTCAACAGACGGCTTACCAAAAGCACGATCTGTTTCAAAACCAACCAAGGATTCATCCAACCGAGAAATCGTTAACTTATTACCCTCAGCAATCATCCGACCTTTTTCACAGGTCACTTCAAAGCGATTACTGCCCGGCCAATCCCCCGTAGAGGTAATAAACAGACCTGTCGCACCATTAGGATACTCTACGTAAGCGGTCACATCATCTTCCACTTCAATGTCATGCCACTTACCGAATTGCATTTTGGCTTCCACCTTCACAGGCATACCGCAGATCCATTGCCAGAGATCTAACTGATGGGGGCACTGATTCAGCAAAACACCGCCGCCTTCACCACTCCAGGTGGCTCTCCAAGCGCCGCTATCATAATAAAACTGAGAACGATACCAATCGGTGATCAACCAGTTTGTACGGCGCAAAGCGCCCAATTCTCCACTCTGCATGATCTCACGCATTTTAATATACAACGGATTGGTGCGCTGGTTGAACATCATACCAAAAACCACGTCGCTCTTTTTCGCCATATCATTCATCTCACGCACCTGTTTGGTGTAGACACCGGCCGGTTTCTCCACCATAACGTGAATATGACGTTTAAAACAATCCATAGCGAAATGAGGATGATCATAATGCGGAACCGCAACCAGACAAGCATCTAAAAGACCGCTGTCCAGCATTGCCTCCGCCGTCTCAAAACGCTGAACTTCCGGATAGGTTTCTTCCATCCACTTTAAACGATCCGGATTGGTATCGGCCACAGCGACCAATTCGATTTGAGGGCACTTTCCCTCCATAATATTTTTGCTATGAGTCGTCCCCATATTACCGATACCGATAATACCAAGTTTAACCTTTTTCATTTTTTAGATCTCCTTAATATCCCAACGATTTTCCGTATTTCAAACTACGTTCCATACATTCGAACGGATCCTGATCATAGCAATGATCCTGTTCAACGTATGCATATTTACAACCGGCTTTTTCCAAAGCCGCAAGGATTGCAGGATAATTCATATTACCATCGCCGATCGGTGCCATTTTGGCAGTCTTCCCATCGTCTTCGAGAATTTGATCTTTGATATGAACGTATTCCAAACGGCCTGCCATCTTTTCGATCCACTGATAAATGTCGGCACCGCCTTGATGAACCCAATACGTATCGAGGGTGATGCCCATCAAAGAGGCATCGTAGTATTCCAAAATACGATCCATCAGCCGCTTCCCATCTAACATATTGAATTCATAAGCATGGTTATGATAATTAAACCGTTTACCGGCAGCAGCAATCTTCCGAATAGGCTCTTCCAAAGACTTAAAGAACTCGTCTACCTTCGCGCTGTCATTACGATATTCCTTGGGGATCGAGCCAAGTCCAATGCAATCGCAGCCAAGAATATCATGCTCTTTGATCAGAGCATCCGTATCATTAATAATGCGCTCTACCGGATTATGGGTAAGTGCAATTTTAATTCCAAGCTCATCGCAAGTCTTGCGAAGTAAATGAGGATCAATTGCGCAGCAACCGGAAAGGTGAATACTATCATATCCCATCTCGGCAATCTTCTTCAAAGACTCCAGAAGGCCTTCCTCCGTTTTACAAGACGCTCTTACAGTATACATTTGTGCACCAATTTTCATCTTTGGTTCCCCCTTATCATTCTTTTCAACGCCGATGCAGCGACGTCAAAGGATTCATTATTGTCTTTAAAACGAACTGCAGATTCGCTCTTTTCCCCGTTTTCAAGTTGAGCCAATCCGACAAAGTCCATAAGATGCGGTTCCAAGGTCACGACGTCGCCGCCCTGTTGCGCATATTCTTTTAGTAATGCAGGAAGATTTCCGATCCCGGTTCCCGGCACCACGATTCTTCCGTTCGCATCGCAGTCTTTAATGTGCATATATTCAATGTGGGACCTCAAAAGTTCCCAAGCCTTTAATGTATCTACGCCGCACTGGATGAAGTTTGCCGGATCAAAAACCGCCTTCAGATCCGGCAGCGCTTGATAGAGCTTGAGGCAATGCTCATCAGTATCGCCATAAATCCCTTTTTCGTTTTCATGGCAAAGGATCATTCCCGTTCCCTTGGCAGCCGCCAAGAGCCGATCCAATCTCTCGCAAACTAAATCAAAACATCCATCACTATCATCTGAACCATAAAAACTGAATAAGCGAAAATGCTTTGCGCCCAAAATATGGGCCAACTCCAGTTGATGGCAAAATTGATCTAAATGATGTTGAAATTCATCCGTTAATTGAATTTTTCCGGACGGCGAACCGATGGACCACACTTCCAACCCATTATCATCCATCTGCTTGCGAATCTCTTTAGCCTCGGATTTTTCCACCGCAGAGATGTTATGATCCCCCACTTGACGAATCTCCAACAAACTGATCTCATTTCTTTTCATCGCTGCGATCTGCTCCGTAATCAACGGAGATGCCTCATCGGCAAATGCAGCCATTCGTAAAGACAACATAGACTCCCTCCTTTTTTATAACCTCATTATATCACATCTTTTTTGCAAATCAATTGAATAAAGCATCAACATACATTGCAAAAATAAACAAAGCGACTGTGTTTACAGTCGCTTTGTTATTAAAGTTTTAAGAGATCTTTCCAAGCTTGGATATAACTCTGTGCCTGATCGGCATTTTTTCCTTCTGCAAAAATCCGAAGTAACGGTTCCGTACCGCTAAACCGGCAAATCACAAAAGAGTCATCCTCGAAATACACCTTACATCCATCTTCATAACCGACTTTTATAACCTTATGCATAAACTCCGGCAGAACCTTCTCCACCATGACTTTATTCATGACCTCTGCTTTGTCTTCAGGTGCAAAAGCAAGATTAAACTCTACCATCTCAAATTTGCCGTATTTTTTCTCCATTTCTTCCAAAAGTTCAGAAGGATACTTACCGGTCTTACAAATCATTTCCACAAAGAGAGAGGCTGCATATACGGAATCCTTTCCGTGAATATGGCCACGTACAGTAAGACCGCCGGACGACTCGCCACCCAATACAGCATCCACTTCATCAATCTTAGAAGAAATGTATTTAAAACCAACCGGCACTTCATAACATTCCTCGCCCAGATCCTTAGCCACCGCATCCAACATATGTGTTGTGGCCAAATTACGGACAACAGAGCCTTTCCAGCCCTTATATTCATGTAAATAATAGTACAAAAGAACCAAGATTTGATTTGCGTCGATATAACGGCCGTCACAATCTATAATACCCAGACGATCACCATCACCATCCACGCCGATACCAAGATCATATCCACCCTCCACTACCTGTCTGGCGAGGTTCTGTAAGGTGCTCTCGGTAGGAGCCGGCATCATACCGCCAAAAAACGCATCTTTATTGTTATTAATAATATCAATGGTACAACGTGCTGTATAGAAAATGGTCATTAAGGGATACGTGGCGCTGCCATGCATCGAATCGAATAAAATTCTCAGGCCACGTTTGCGAATCGCCTGCATATCCAAAACACCGATAATATCATCCAGGAAATCGTTAAACGGGTTTTCCCAATAAGTAATCTTTCCGGCTTCAAGACCGGCATTAAATGAAATTGTAGCCGGTTCTTCCACTGTGTTGATCAAATTTTCCAGCGTTGCAGTTGTGTCAACATCTGCATCTCGGCCTTCTTCGATGATTAATTTAATACCATTATAAATCGGAGGATTATGAGAGGCTGTTACCTCAAGACCATAGTAAAGATTCTGACGTTTCACCGTATGCATCACCAACGGGGTCGGAACGCTTCTGCGCATAAAAATCACTTGAATTCCATTAGCAGCAAGCACCTCCGCCAACCATTCAGCGGCTTCTTTTGAAAGAAAACGACGGTCATATCCAATAATGACCGGTTTATCCGTTTTATTTTCTTTCTTCATTAAGTTGCAAACACCCTGTCCCACCAAGCGAACATTTTCCTTAGTAAAATCAGCGCCGATTTCCGCACGCCATCCACCTGTACCAAATTGAATCATAATTAAACCTCCGCATTCTCATTTTAGACCATTATAATATAATTCCAAGCCCATAACAACGCACAATTGGATTAAAAATTTATACTTTTGGTTCTATTGAAATTTCTATAAAGGTATGATATGATTATTTTAATGTGAGGTGAAACGTGATGAATTATGTAAAAACCGCCCTTAATAAAGCAATTGAGATCAGTGACGTCATATCAATCCACTATTTTGAATATGCAAAAGATTTTGCATATTCAGGTGAGTTTCACGACTTTTGGGAACTGGTTTATGCTGATAAGGAAGAATTGCTCATCACTGCCGGTGCTCATGAGTTGGTACTAAAGACAGGTCAACTTTATCTCCACCGTCCCATGGAATTCCATAATCTGCGGTGCAATGGCGAAAAAGCAGCAAACTCCTTCATCATCTCTTTTTCATCCACCTCTCCCCACCTATATTCTATTGCCGGAACTGCATTGAACTGTCCGAATAACTGCAAGAAACACCTCGCCACAATCGTTAAAGAGGCTAAAAATGCCTTTTCCTCCCCTTTAGGGAAACTACATACAGAACAATTAGACCGTCGCACAGATGCCGTCTTCGGAGCAGAACAACTGATTCAGTTACAATTAGAGGAGTTTTTGATCCGGTTGATTCGGGAATGTGGATCCACAATATCGGAAGAACAAAGTACGGTAGAGCATGAGACCAACAGCCGATTAGCAAATATCTGTCAATTTTTAGAATCCAACCTAGAAAGTAAACTTTCATTTGGAGATATCTGTCAGCATTTTTCCATGAGCGAATCATCCTTAAAAAAACTATTCCGTGAAGGTATCGGTTGTGGTGCAATTGAGTTCTATAATCGCTGTAAAATCGACCGGGCCAAACAATTGATTCGAGAAAAAAATATTAACTTCACAGAAATTTCCGATCGACTGGGCTATAACTCCTTGCAGTTCTTTTCCAGGCGTTTCAAACAATCCACCGGCATGACCCCCTCGCAATATGCCGCCTCTATTAAAGAAATGGCGTAAATAAAACATCCGCCTGCAACGCAGACGGATGTTTTTTGTTTAGTTGTCGCAACCGCAAGAAAGATCGCACCGATCATTTCTAGACCGGCATCTGCGATTAGAATTACAGCCGTTTCCATCGCCCAAGAAAGCAGCGATAATGACAGCAGCGATAATCAAAGTAATGCAATCAGACATATTCTCACCTCATAGTATCCTATGCGTGAGTTCTCAAAACTTGAAATAAAAATCAGTATCCCAGGATGGAAGGCAAGAGAAATGCCGTAAATACACCGATGCTCCCGGAGAAATTTTTTCCACCAGCAAAGGCAAAGCGAAAAGATCTTCCGAACGATGATAAGCAGAGATTTGCATCGAAGGTTTACATCGACGAATCGTTTCCGCAGCACCTCTTAAAGCAGCAGCTTCCATGCCTTCCACGTCCATTTTAATTAAACTTACCACTTCCCCTGCCAGTATTTCATCCACCGTTTTTGCAGAAATTTCTCTTCCCTGCTCCTGCAAGGCATGGGATTTTCTTCCGCCATCCATGGCATAAAACCTTTTGCCGGATTTTTCATCAGCACAACAATTCAAGCAGTCAATTTTTAGCCCATCAGTATTCTTTAATAATTTTTTATAATTTTTAACATCCGGTTCAACGGCCCAAATATGATGATATTTTCCACCGGTGTAGTGTAAAAAACGCTCTACCGTATCACCGGTATAGGCGCCTAAATCCAAGTAGGATTCCTGTTCCCCAAGTTCAAGAAGACTCCAAGCCTCCTCAGGCGCAGTCTCACACGCAAATAACGGTTCAATTTCTCCGGTCAACTTAGAGCGGATCACATTTTCAAATACTGCCTTAGACTGTTGATCGGCAAGGCTTTGATAGACCTTTTCAAACTCTGATCGGTGCAGGTTCAAAAATGATTCATCAAACAACGTGTCTCCGGCCACCGGCACATCCGGTGCATATACTTCCTGCTCCTTCATTAGAGAACGGATTCGTGCCATGACCTCCGGGCGGTGTGTTCCAAAGCTAAGCAGGATAATCATATCGCCAAAACGTTCCTTGAGTTCATCATAACGCTCCACTGTAAACCCTCGAAAGCTTTGATACCGCACAAAATCATCGCTGGCAAAAACGCCGGACGCTCGAATCCCCCGTTCTTCCATCACGTCCAAAATTCGATCGGCGCCATTGCCCATACCATATAAAACGATTGGTTTATCCGTCTCTTTTAGTCTTTTCCATAATTCCATAGCAACTACTTCCTCAAATATCTCTGATAGGTAGGTTTATAAAATGAAGTCAAAAATAAAAAATGAACCGGTTTTTCTTTTCACTGCGCTCTGTCTCTTTTTCCCGTTTGCATTGATCCTCTTATTACGATCCGAATTAAAAAGAAGCCTGAAGTATCTTTTGGGTACCCTCAGTCTATTTGTTTTTATTACCCTTTTATCTTTGGCGGTTTTACAACCTTCTAAAAATATCGATCTTTCCCAAATGCAACTCTGTATTACCCGGGAAACACTTTCCGTCGGACAGTCCGGCGGATTAATCATCTCCGATGGAACAACCTATTGTACCGATTATACAGTTCATACTGCCGGAAACTGTCTTGAAATAAACGGAATCACTTATACCGCAATATCACCGGGAAAAGAACGAATTATCGTCGTGTTTAAAGATATAACTCGCACAGTGGAGATCACGGTTACAGATGAAGTGAAAACCGACACTCCCGTTTTTGCATCTCCGGGCGGCGAACGATACCATCGTTCTGACGCAAAGCATGCCGGTAAAAAAGCAGTAATCATGACCGAGGAAGAAGCGCTGCAATCCGGAAAGACCCCTTGTAAATCCTGTTATCAAAAATAAAAAAACGAACCTTCATAAAGGTTCGTTTTTTATGGTGCGGATAAGAGGACTTGAACCTCCACCGAGTTGCCCCGACTAGAACCTGAATCTAGCGCGTCTGCCGATTCCGCCATATCCGCTGGTGCGAGTGACGGGACTTGAACCCGTACGCCTCTCGACACACGCCCCTCAAACGTGCCTGTCTGCCTATTCCAGCACACTCGCAAATGCAAGAACTATTATACAAGTAAAAAACCTTCTTGTCAATACAAATTTTCAAAAATTTTTAATTTATTATTGACCGCGACCCCAAAACTGTGTATAATATAATTCACGCAGTAATATTCCCATTCCCGTTACCGCTTTCTAAAGCAAAAGCGTCAAATAGGGCCCTCGCAAACCGGGCGACTAAAGCAGTCGGCATAT
>JAZQAE010000022.1:0-3368 GCA_045544995.1 Eubacteriales bacterium | reverse complement strand
GCAAGTTTTCGTTGCTTTTGATTGAATCTGGTTTTAAAACTTCGCATTTCTTGGTATGTAAAACCATATTTTTTCCCTGCTTCTCTCAGGGTGTGTCCCTGCTTCAAGCATTCTATTATCTCTTTTTCATATACCTTAATGCTTCGATATTTTCTTGGCATAAACAAAACCTCCTATGGTAGTCTTTTTAATTCTACCATAGGAGGCTATTTTTTTCTATTGTCCGTTTTTAACGGATCTGTACAAAGAACCTACCGTATCTTTTATTTTTCACAGAAAAATTCTACGTCTTCACCCACCGGACCGACGCAGAATGCCAGTCTGGCAGGGAGAACACCGCCCACTACCATATCTTTGGGTTCAATGGTAACTTGATAGCCGGCATTCCGAACGATCTCAATGCAACCGTCCACGTCATCGGTGGCTAAGGCAATGTGCCGTAAAGCGCCTTGCCCCGGAGAATCGGTGGCGTTGGGGAAAAGCTCCAGATAACCGGCACCGGTGTCCAGCATCATGCCTTGCTTTTCACCGTCGCCCCACTGATAGACAACGGGAAGACCCAAAAGATCCTTATAGAAATGTACCAGCTTATCAAATTCTGCTACGCCGTTGCTCTTAATGCATACATGATGGATTCCGGAGATCTTCGGCATTATTTTTTCTCCTTCAAAAGGTCACGGATCTCTTCCAAAAGTACCACGTCATCCGGCTTTGCGGGAGGCTCAGCGGCAGCTTCTTCTGCCTCTTTCTTCTTACGGATGGTTGCCAAGGTGGTAATGACCTTCAAGGTCACAAAGAGGCAAGCGGCAACGATCAGAAAATCGACGACGTTCTGAATGAAAATACCGTAGGCAACGGTCGCCTCACCAAATGTGACGCTGAGGGTCTCAAAACTCTTACCGCCCAGGATCAGACCGATCAACGGCATGATGATGTTATCCACCAGGGAAGTAACGATGGCTTTGAAAGAATTACCGATGATGACACCGACAGCCATATCAATAATGTTGCCCTTGCTGATAAACTCTTTGAATTCATTCCAGGTTGCTTTTACTTTTCCCATTTTTAAATGCTCCTTTGTGTTTTTCTTTATAATAACATGAATTTTGCGAAAATACAAGAAAAAAGCCACGGACTTGTTCATTTTCATTCCGTGGCTTTTTTAAGAGAGATCTGTTGCATATCTAAAAATTCTTGATTATAGAACGCGGATTTTTTACTTAATTCTTTGCTAAGGTTTTCGTAGCCGTATTGCTCGGTCAAGGTCTTTTCTTCCGAGAAAAGGTTGGTGCCGAGCCCCAGCCGGTCTCCTTCGATGGTAACTCCCAAGGAAGCCAGGGTAGTGGGGAACATATCAAAGGTGGCAAACTGCCGTTCCGTTTCCTGCACCGGTGTGATCGGCGCATTGATGATGCAGTTATAGGTGGTGCGCTGATAGTTTACGTCGATCTCCGCCAAAAATTTCGGATCCATCGTTAGGTGGTCTCCGCTGAGAATAATGGTGGTATTCTCGTAAAAAGGCTGCTCTTTGATCCACTCCACAAATGAGGCGATCTGACGGGAGGCGCAGTTCAAAACGTTGGCATACTGCTCTTTATGGGTACTTTGGCAAAGAGAGCAGAGGTATCCATCCGGAAAATGGCTATCTACCGTCAGCGTAGTGAAATTGAAGGGCTGATCCTTGGCGGCCAGTTTGGTCAGTTCTTCTTTGGCAAAATCGAAGAGCTTTTGATCTTCATAGCCCCAGAATTCCAGATAATCCTCCGGAAGCCGTCCTTCCGCTTTGAGAGAGACGATATCTACAATATTATAGTTCCCGTGCTCGGTGAAATAGGAATCCCGTCCTGCAAAAGCGGCATCGGATCCTAAAAGCAATGTCTGATTATATCCTTCTTTTTCCAAAATCTGCCCGATGGAGGTGATGCCGGGGATGAATGCATCCTCGCCGCCGTAGGTGTCTGCGGTAAGGGGAACCTTCACGGGAATGCCGGAGGTCTGCGTCACCATGGCGGCGGCAGTCCAGGTCGTGCCGGTATAAGAATATGCTCCGCCGATTCCGTTGGTATGGGAGAAATTGACGTTCTCTTTCGCTAAAGCGGAAAGTTCCGGAATGAAATCCTCTGTAATGGAACCGCCGGCAGAGGTGTCCGCATAGGTGTTTTCCATGGATTCCAAAAAGATATAGATCAAATTCCGCTTTTCTTTGGGGAAGGTGAGTTGTGCGGTATTAGGATCTACGTAGTGCTCCTTGATAAAATCCGAATCGGTGGTAATTGCGCCGATATAACCAAAGACCTCCAGTTTTATCATAAAAAACAGAAGAGAGAAGATCAAAAGTACCGACGAGATGGAAAGCATATACCGCTTAAAGAAAGAACAGATCTTGGTATTACAGTAAGAGAGATACTTCTTTTTGTTTTGAAAAAATTTCTTCATCCGTCCGGAAAGCAGGAGATAAAGAACGATCCCGATGGCGGTAGAAAGAAATCCAAAAACGCCGACCCGCAGAAATGCGCTATTTAATAGATTTTTATGAGCGCCGGAGGCTGGGCTTTTCATCTGGAAAAGAACCTGGTCCAGATCAATGTTATCGTATTTACTCAAAAGCCAGATGGTAAAGAAAAATAAAAGATTACCGCCCAGCAAGAGAAGACCGGCAATCAACGCTTTTTTATTAATTTTTATCGGTTTTCTCAATGGTCTTCTCCTTTCTAATGTGGTATTTTAGACTAATAGTAGTATAGCCTAGAAAGCGGGAAATGTCAAATATTATAAGAAATCTTAATAAAATCGTAATATCTACGCATGGTAGAATTTATTTTGTGTTTCGTTGCTTTTGTGGATTTACAAGGCGATTTTTTTTACGATATAATATAGAAAAAAGGAGGGGGCTCAATGGAAAAGATCAAAGAGCGCTTTGGAATGAATCTCAAACGATACCGAATAGAATCCGGTTTGACCCAGATCCAGCTGGGGGAAATGATTGCCTGTACCGGGAAAGCAGTCAGTAAATGGGAATCCGGCAAGGCGTTACCTCCTGCAGAGATTCTTCCGACTTTGGCGGCAGTTCTGCAGACCGATCTGAATTCTTTATATGATTTTAGGGAAACTCCTTCGTATTACTTGGGAATTGACGGCGGTGGCACGAAGACCAAATTCGTCTTTACCGATGCCGATGGCAACGTTTTGAATTCCTTGATATTGGGCGCTTGCAATCCGGTGAGTGTGGGCTTTGATACCTGTTTTTCTATTCTGGAGACGGGGATTAAGAAGGTTTGCGGTGCGGTTCCTTACGGAAAGATCTCCGTCTTTGCCGGGATTGCCGGCGGAACGGTAGGAAATAACCGTGGTGAGCTTTCTGCCTTTTT
>JAZQAE010000021.1:0-34572 GCA_045544995.1 Eubacteriales bacterium | reverse complement strand
GCATTTGTGAGTACAAAACGCAGGCGGGCAGAAGCCCAAACCCACTTGACAACAGAAAAAGAGGAGATTTGTTTTGCAACAAGTCTCCTCTTTCTTTGTTTTATCTGTATAGTGATATTCCAACTTTGTCGGAGTGATATTTTTGCTAAGCAAAAGTGATATTGAAACCTTGCGGTTTCAGTGATATTTTATTCGCCTCTAAAACTCGCGAAGCGAATAACACTTGGCTGAAAGCCAAATATCACTGCGAAGCAATATAACTCGCCGCAAGGCGAATAAAACTTTTTGGAAAATGTTCGCTAAGAACATTTTCCAAAAGTGCCAAGCGGTTTTCTTATTCGTTCCAATAATCGGTTTGATGGGGGAGGTCAATATCTTTGGTGTGGAAGATGAGTTCCTTGCCGGATTTTCTCCGTAGGTCGTAGTCTTTTAAGGCACGGAGGGCGTATTTACCGAGATAGAGAATAATCGGCATATTGATAAGGGTCATCAGTCCCATCAGCAGGTCGGCGATATTCCATAGAAGTCCGGCGCTGAGTCCGGCACCCAGGAGGATGACCAGAGAAGCCAGGAGATAATAGGCTCGATGAAAGGTTTTGCCGGGGACTTTTCCTAAGATATAATAGATGCACTTATCGACGTAATAGAGGTTGCCCAAAAGGGTGGTGAAGGCAAAGAGCACCATGGCCACGGTGATAAAGATGGGGCCGAACCCGCCTAAAGTGGCTTGGACAGAGGCTTGGACGTAGGGCGCACCGGAGAGGGCTTCGGTGGGTTCCACGCCGGAACTCATGCAGAGAAAGGCGGTGGCGGAGCAGACCAGGATGGTGTCGATAAACACCGAGAGGATCTGGGTCAGGCCCTGCCGGACGGGATGGCTGACTTCTGCGGAAGCGGAGGCATTGGGGGCAGAGCCCACGCCGGCTTCGTTGCTGAAAAGTCCTCGTTTGATGCCATACATGACGCAGGAGCCGGAAAAACCGCCGAAGATGGCGGAAAGGTCGAAGGCTTCCCGGAAGATCCTTGCAAAAACACCGGGCAGAGCGGTGACGTTCAGAAGGGTCACCAAAAGGGCGATCAGGACGTAGGCAAGTCCCATGACCGGGACTAAAACGCCGGTCACCTTCAAGATTCGCTTTCCGCCGCCTAAAAGGCAGTAACCGCAAAGGACTGCCAAAACCAGGCCGATCAGCCAAGGGGAGAGAGAGGGATCGTAAAATTTATAGGCGGCAAAGGTGGATTGGAGATTGTACGATGCCAGCATATTGAAGCCTAAGCCGTAGGTCAGGATCAGACAGACGGAGAATAGTACCGCAGGCCAACGTTTTTTACAGGCGGCTTCGATATAATAAGCCGGTCCGCCGTAGCATCCGTCGGGACCGTGTTTTTTATAGATTTGTGCCAGGGTGCTTTCGATAAAGGCGGTGGCGCCTCCGATCAACGCAATGATCCACATCCAAAAGACAGAACCAAAGCCCCCTAAGCAAAGGGCGGTGGAGACCCCGATGATATTGCCGGTGCCTACCCGTGACGCAGTGGAAACCATTAAGGCCTGAAAGGAGGATACGCCTCCGTGATTCTTTTCGGTCACAGAGCGAATTTGCTCACCGAACAGCCGGAACTGCACAAACTTTGTGCGGACGGTGAAGTACAGCCCTCCGGCCACCAAAAGAATAAGGAGGATATAACTGTATAAGGCGTCATTGATATGAGAAATCAGGGTGTTGAACATAAGACCTCCTTGTGAAGTAAAAACACTTTACGCCTCGAATTTTCGTGCCGCAGAGCGCATCATTTCCCGGATGGGAAGTTCATAGGGACAGCGGGTCTCACAGATGCCGCAACCGATGCAGGCGGATGCTTTTTGCGCTATTCCGCTGTAGCGGTTGCGTGCCCACTCTTCCAGGCCGTAACGGGAAAGGTAGCCTTCCAGCAGAAAGACAAGGGAAATGGGGATCCCGGCAGCGCAGGGGGCGCAGTAATTGCACCGACGGCAGAAATGGGTGCCGAGGGTTCGGCGGAGTTCTTCCATGGCGGAAGTCTCTTTGGCAGTCAGGGGCGAGGTGTCCTTGATGGCAGACAGATTCTCCTTGATCTCTCGGGTCTCTGCCATGCCGGGAATGACTACGCTGACGGCATCGTTGGCGGTAATGAACCGTAACGCCAGCTTGGCATCCTCAATGGCACCGCCTGCCAAAGGCTTCATGGCGATAAAGCCGATATTGCGTTCGGCACAGGCTTGGATGAATTCTTCGCCCTGGGTCTCTACGATGTTATAGGGGAACATGATGGTCTCCACCCAATCAAAGTCCACGGCCTTTTTGAAAAGATCCAGGGAATGAAGGGTGATGCCGATATGTCCGATCTTGCCGGCGTTTTTGGCTTCCTTTAATGCTTCCAGTGCACCGCCGGGCGCCAGAACCGTCTCCAGATCTGCCGGAGAGGGATTATGAACTTGATAAAGATCAATATAGTCGGTGCGGAGCTTTTGAAGACTTAAATCAATATCCGCCGCCATGGCGTCCTTGGTTCGCACCATGCTTTTGGTGGCCAGGATGAAATGTTCCCGAACGCCCTCTAAGGCTTCGCCGAGATATTCTTCGCTGACGGTATATGCGCGGGCGGTATCAATGTAGTTGATCCCGGCGTCTAAAAGTCCCTGAACCAGCACTTTCGTGCCGGCGGCGTCAATCTTTTGGATGGGGATGCCCCCGAAGCCTAAATGGGAGATCTTGAGACCGGTTTTTCCTAAAATTTTGTAATCCATAGTATTATCTCCTTACTTTTTAAGAATATTATAAGGGATTTTTTGCGCGGTTACAAGAAGTTTTCAAAAATTAAGAATTCACCTTGACATTTCAAAAGAGTTGGGATATAATAATTGAGCAAATTAAACGATCACTTTGGCTTGATACGGAGAAATACCCAAGAGGCCGAAGGGGCTCCCCTGCTAAGGGAGTAGGGTAGGTAACTGCCGCGAGGGATGAAATCACTCTTTCTCCGCCACACAAAAACAGCTATCCTTTTGGATAGCGGTTTTTTGTATGTGTGTCGAGAGAAAGAGGGATTTGAACCCGGGAGGGCAGACGGCGTGAAGCAAAACAGCCCGGTGCGGCTGTTTTGTAGCCGGATGGTGCGAAGACGGGTACCGAAATGCGAAGCATTTGGGTCGTCAAGCAGTTCGTGTGCCATCGGCACACGGCAAATCCCTCTTTCTTTAGTTTTCGCAAAACAAAAACACCCCATCGGGGTGTTTTTTCATTCTCCCTCTCACGGCAAGATATCAAAGGAATCTACATATTCTTTAATTCCGTCGAAGAGTTCGGAACGTTCGCCTCTGGCGGCGGACTGCAGTTCTTCTTTGAGGGCTTTATAATCCTCCGGATCCAGTTTATCGGTCAGAGTTTGATACTCTCCGTTTTCCAGATCCCGAAGCACGGCTTGATAGTCTTCCTCTTCGATCTGGCGGAAGAGTTTATCGTAGTTTCCGTTGGTTAGTTCGTCCAGAAGGGGGGCATATTCTTCGCCCATCATCTCCAGCAAGGGGCCGCGGAATTGGGCGATGACTTTGGAGTAGTTGCCTTTTTCCAAGTCGGACATCAGACCGACGATTTCAAAAATATTGTCCAGATCGGTGCCGAACTGCTCATTCAGGCTGGGCAATATCATACCGCCGACGAGGGAAAGGGTGAGGATGACGACTGTGGCGGCGGCGATCAGCCGAAGGACGGTCCAGGTGAGAACGGCGCCGGCATAGCATTTTAAGGTCTTCTTTTTGGGGGCAAAGAGAAAGACGATGCAGGCAATCAGGCCGATGACCGGAATGGCAAACAGCACCATCAGCCCTAAAAAGGTCCAAAATCCGACGTGCTCCGTCGGGTTAGCGTCAACGTTGACGGGTTCTGCCGGAGTGGCAGTGGGGACTTCGGGCAGGTTAGCGGAGTCAAATTCAGTATTCATGGGAAGAACCTCCTTTTTTATTTAAGAATACCATATTTCCATTAAAAAGGCAAGATGCGAGGTGTATTTGAACCAAAAGTATAAATTTTTTAGCCAAATAGACGTTGTCCAACAGTTGAAATTATCTTATACTTTAAATAAAGTAGGAGTAGTATTGAAAAAAGGAGAACGGTATGAAAGCGATCACCAACGGAAAAATTGTATTAAAAGACCGGGTTGTGGAAGGATATGCCTTACTCATCTCCGACGTGGTGGAGGGGATCCTCCCGGCAGAAGAAATTCCGGCAGGGATTCCGGTAATTGATGCCGAGGGCGGTTATATTGCCCCAGGTCTCATTGATCTGCACATCCACGGCTATCTCGGTAAGGATGTTTGCGACGGGGAAGAGGAATCCATCCGAACCATTTCCAAAGGTCTTCTGGCCAACGGCGTAACCGGTTATCTGCCCACCACCATGACGGTGGATATGAAGGTGATCCGTAAAGCCTTAGAGGTCTGCAGAGATCTGATGGAAGAGAGCCGGGATTGGGATGGCAGCGTGATTTTGGGCTGTCATGCTGAGGGCCCTTTTATCAGCGAAAGCAAAAAAGGTGCGCAGGATGCCAAATATATCCTCAAGCCGGACGCAGAGTTTGTGAAAGAATATGCGGACATCATCCGCATCATCACTCTGGCGCCGGAGACCGATACCGAAGATTTCGCCGCCATTCGGGAGATGACTCGGGATACCGACGTGGTTGTTTCCATGGGTCATACCTCGGCGGATTATGAGACGGCCATGGGCGGAACGCTGGCCGGCGTGGGTCATGCAACCCATCTTTTCAATGCGATGACCCCCTTGGCCCATCGGGCGCCGGGCGTGGTGACGGCGGCTTTGAACTCCGACGTGAGCTGTGAAGTGATCGTGGATACCTTCCACGTGGATCGATGCTTCTATGACCTTTTGTATAAGATCAAGGGACGGAAGCTTTGCTTTATTACCGACTGTCTGCCGGCGGGCGGACTTCCCTTTGGCGAATATACCCTGGGCGGGGCCAAGATCATTTATCGGGACATCGTTTGCCGTCTGGAGGACGGAACGGTGGCCGGAAGTGTACTGCACCTCAACCAAGGCGTACGGAACGTCTATCGCAATTCCAATATCCCTCTTCACGAGTGCTTTAACGGCGCCTCCCTCAACCCGGCAACGGTGATCGGCGTGGCGGATCGCAAGGGTTCTCTGGACGTGGGCAAGGATGCGGACGTTGTGATCATGGACTGCGATTTTGAAGTGAAGAAAACCATCATCAAAGGAGAAATTAAATATGAAGCTTAAAGTCACTGCAAAGCTGGATCCCTAGTTCGAGCCCCTTTCCATCGTCTGCCGTGAGATGCGGGAAGCAACCCGGGAAGACGGTCAGGATATCGTTATTGCGGTGGAGCGGAATAACGACTACACCACCACCTATAAGACCCGTATCTACAAAGACGGCACCGGTCACGACGAAGAGAACTTCCGGTTCATCGAGCGTCTGGCAAAATCTTTGCTTTGGGTGGCAGGTGGTTATAAGATCGTCATTGCCGGTAGTGAAGTCATTGACGGCGAGAGCGTTTACTCTGAAGAAGTGGTTTGGTTCCCCAAATGGACCGTGTGACCTCCGGTGAGGGCGGTGTCATTCTTCTGGAGCGCACACAGGAAGTTCTGGATAAGGAATTCCCTGAACTGGCCAAGAAGATCCAGCTGCACATCCCCGACGAGAATTCCCGTCGTGTGGGTCAGTCTGTGGCTGCCGCAAGCCTGCCGAAAATTAAGTAAAAAAAAATAAAAATAGTTGAAACCGTGCCTTGGCACGGTTTTCTTCATTTTACCCGCATGAATGGGAAGCTTTTTGTTTGCATTTTTATTATATTATGTTAAAATGATATAAAGTGTTTTAGAAGGAGATCTTTATGGAGAAAAATGAGAATAAGGGTTTAAACATTGGAGTACGGTCGTTTATTACGGCGATTGCGGTGATTTTTGTCCTAATGGTGCTGACCTATATCCTGACCTTGGCGGTGCCGGGCGGACAATATGTCAGATACGAGGATGCAAACGGCAATCTTCTCATCGATCAAGCGGGCGGATTTTCCTACGTGGAGGGCGGAATTCCCTTTTGGAAATGGATTCTTTCCCCTGTTTTGGTGTTGGGAGCGTCCGGTAACGGCGCATTGATTGCGGTCATTGCTTTTCTTTTGGTGATCGGCGGTGTCTTTAACGGTCTGGAACGTTCCGGCCTGATGAAATATATGCTGGATAAAATGGTGCATCGGTTTGGCGGTGTGCGGTATCGCTTCATGGCGGTGGTGACCTTTTTCTTCATGGCCATGGGTGCCATGATCGGTTCTTTTGAGGAGTGTGTTCCCTTGGTCCCCATTGTGGTGGCATTAGCGGTTCAATTGGGCTGGGATGCTCTGACCGGCGTGGGGATGAGCCTTTTGGCGGTGGGATGCGGTTTTGCATCCGGCGTCTGCAATCCCTTTACGGTGGGTGTGGCGCAGCAATTGGCGGGATTGCCGATGTTCTCCGGTGCGTGGTTCCGTGGATTGGCCTTTATTTTGATCTATGGATTATTATTGGGCTTCCTTTTGCTCTATGCAAAGAGAATTCAACGTCCCCTGACGGAACGTGCCGAAAGTACCTTTGTGGGAGATCCTCGGATGGATCGGGCTCTTACTTGCTTTGGCGGAATTTTAGGGGTCGGTATTGCCATCATTCTCTCGTCCGGATTTATTCCGGCTTTGCAGGATTACACCATGATCATTGTGGCGGTGATGTTTCTTTTGGCAGGGATCCTCTCTACCTTGATCTCCGGCATGACACCGGGAACCTTGGGCCGGGCTTTTGGCTCCGGAGTACTGGGGATCCTGCCGGCGGTAGTGATGATCCTGATGGCTTCCTCTATTAAATATACCTTGGAAGAGGCGCATACCTTGGATACCGTTCTTCACGGGGCCGTGGGTTTGGCAGAGCGATTACCCAACTGGACGGTGATCTTGTTTATCTATCTGATCGTTCTGGTGATGAATTTCTTTATCCCCTCTGGATCTGCCAAGGCGTTTATGCTGATACCGTTGATTATGCCCCTGGCACAGATCTTTGGGATTTCTCCGCAATTGTGCATTGTGGCGTTCGCCTTTGGCGACGGTTTTTCCAACGTGTTTTATCCCACCAATCCGGCTTTGTTGATCAGTCTCGGCTTGGCGGAAGTGGGATACACCAAATGGTTTAAATGGAGCTGGAAATTCCAACTTTTAAACCTTGTACTGACGGCGTTGCTTCTGCTCTTAGGGTTCGCGATCGGATATTAACAGTGAGATCGACCAAGGTTCGTTATGAAAAAATAAATAAAACTGAGGCGGATATCTATTTGTTTATTTTCGGAATATTAATTGAAATTTCTTTGATACTATGTTATAGTTATTTCGAGGTGAAATAAGATGTATATTAGTGATGCAATTCAATATATCGGGGTCAACGATCATCAGATCGATCTCTTTGAAGGGCAGTATGACGTTCCCAACGGAATGGCGTATAATTCCTACGTTATTCTGGATGAGAAAATTGCCGTCATGGATACGGTGGATAAGAATTTTACTGAGGAATGGCTGGAAAATTTAAAGTCTGCATTAAACGGCAGAACCCCGGATTATCTGGTGGTTCAGCATATGGAACCGGATCATTCGGCGAATATCGTCAGCTTTATCGAGGCGTATCCCGAGGCGAAGATCGTCTCTTCCGCCAAGGCCTTTGCCATGATGAAAAACTTTTTCGGGACCGAGTTTAAGGAAAAGCAGATCGTCGTGGGGGAGGGAGATACCTTGTCTCTCGGTACCCATGAGTTGACATTTTTGACGGCACCGATGGTACATTGGCCGGAGGTCATCGTGACTTACGATAAGACCGATAAGGTGCTGTTCTCTGCCGATGGGTTCGGAAAATTCGGCGCTTTGGACGTGGAAGAGGACTGGGCTTGCGAGGCACGGCGGTATTATATCGGCATCGTGGGCAAGTACGGCGCTCAGGTGCAAAATCTTTTGAAAAAGGCCTCTGCTTTGGAGATCGAGACCATCTGTCCTCTGCACGGCCCGATCTTGAAAGAGAACTTGGAATATTATCTCGGTCTGTATAACATCTGGTCTTCCTATCAGCCGGAGGAAGAGGGCGTGATGATCGCTTATACCTCTGTTTACGGTAATACCAAAAAGGCCGTGGAGCTTCTGGCGGAAAAACTGAACGAGGCAGGCTGCCCCAAGGTCGTGGTCAACGATTTGGCTCGTTGCGATATGGCAGAAGCGGTGGAGGATGCCTTCCGGTACAGTAAATTGGTTTTGGCGACTACCACCTATAATGCAGAGATCTTTCCCTTTATGCGGGAGTTTATCAACCACCTGACCGAGCGGAATTTCAGCAATCGGACGGTGGCATTGATGGAAAACGGAAGTTGGGCGCCCACTGCTGCCAAGGTGATGCGCGGAATGCTGGAAAAGAGCAAAAACCTCACCTTTACCGAGACTACGGTGAAGATCCTCTCGGCACTTAATGAGGAGAGCGTAGCGCAGGTGGAGGCTTTGGTAAAGGAGTTGTTGTAATAAATGTCAGCCCTTTTTAAGATTGGATACGGACTGTACGTGGTGACCTGCCGGGAGGGCGAGAAGGATAACGGACTGATCGTCAATACCGTCTCTCAACTGACGGATCAACCCGTTCGGGTGGCGGTGACCATTAATAAGGCGAACTATTCCCATGAGGTTATTCAAAAAACGGGAAAATTGAACGTCAACTGTTTGACAGAAGAGGCTCCTTTTTCTGTCTTTGAGCACTTTGGTTTTCAAAGCGGGCGGAACGCCGATAAGTTTGCCGATTGCCGGCCTCTTCGGTCGGAGAACGGCTTGGCGGTTCTGCCGAAATATATTAATTCTTTTCTTTCCCTCGAAGTGGAGGAGTACGTGGATCTCGGAACCCACGGGATGTTCCTTTGCAAGGTGACGGAGGAAAAGATCTTTAACGATGAGGCATCTATGACCTATGCCTATTATCATCAGAACGTGAAGCCCAAGCCCCAGAAGGCGAAGGCAAAAGGGTACGTCTGCACAATCTGCGGTTACGTCTACGAAGGGGAGGAACTTCCTGAAGATTTTGTTTGTCCTCTTTGCAAGCACGGAGCCAAGGATTTTGAAGAAATAAAATAATGGAGGATTTTATGATGTGTGAGAACAACAGATTTTATATTTGCGAGCATTGCGGAAATATTATTGGTATGATCCATGATGCCGGTGTTCCCATGATGTGTTGCGGTCAGAAGATGACCAAACTGGAGCCGGGTACGGTGGATGCCAGCTTGGAAAAGCACGTTCCCGTGGTGAAGGTTGAGGGAGATACCGTAAAGGTATCGGTGGGCTCCGTGGCTCATCCCATGGCAGAAGAGCATCGTATCGCTTGGGTCTATCTGCAGACCGATCGGGGCGGTCAGCGTAAATGTCTGCCCTTTGACGGGGCACCCGACGTGATGTTTGCTCTGAAGGATGAAAAGCCGTTGGCCGTCTATGCTTACTGCAATCTGCACGGCCTTTGGATGACTGAAATTAAATAAGAGAGGTATAAGAACATGAAATATGTATGCAACGTATGCGGTTGGACTTATGATGAGGAACTGGGCGATGTCGATAACGGCATCGAAGCAGGAACTAAATTTGAAGATCTGCCGGAAGATTTTGTTTGCCCCTTGTGTGGCGTAGGCAAAGAAGATTTTAGTGAAGAATAAAGAGAATGCTCCGGCTATATAGCCGGAGCATTTTTGGAGAGACGATGAAAATAGTATTATTGACCGCCTTAGGGGTGGGAGGTGCCACCGCTTTTGGCGCTTTGATCGGTTTTATTTTTAAGAAATTATCCCATCGTTTTTCAGATATTGTGCTGTCCTTTGCGGCAGGGGTGATGTTGGCGGCGGCTATTCTTGGACTGATCCTGCCCTCCTTGGAGTACGGCGGAAGGTTTGCTCTCTTTTATGCGGTGGGCGGAATTTTTGCCGGTGCCCTTTGCTTAAACCTGATTGATAAACTGGTGCCCCATCTGCATAAACTGATGGGACCGGAGGAGGAAGAACACCATAACGCAAATCTTAGTAAGGTGTTACTCTTCGTCTTGGCCATTGCCATCCATAATCTGCCGGAAGGAATTGCTGCCGGCGTGGGCTTTGGTTCCGGGGATACTGCACAGGCGCTTTTGATCGCCGGCGGAATTGCCCTCCAGAATATCCCGGAGGGGATGGTCATTATCGGGCCGATGTTGGCGGCAGGGGTCAGTCCCCGCAAGACTTTTGCGGCGGCGATGGCCACCGGTGTGGTAGAAGTGGCCGGCACTCTGCTGGGCTATCTGGCGGTTCGGCTTTCGGCGGCGATCTTGCCCTTTGCATTGGCTTTTGCCGGGGGGACGATGCTGTACGTTATCAGCGATGAGATGATCCCGGAAACCCATGCCCACGGTGCACAACGGGGCGCCACCTATGCTTTATTGATCGGTTTTTGTTTGATGTTGGTTACAGACGTATTATTGGGGTAATTAAGATGAAAACGTTTCATTTTCAAGTAGATGAACAGTTAAAGACCGGCATTGATCGGTTGCGTCCTCTTTTAGGCTTTGAATACGGGAAAGAGATTACCGTACGAGCCGTTGAGGGAGACCGGATCGGCGTGACCCTCAAGGACGGAGAAGCGGTGATCTACTATAAAAAGAAATTTCATTTTTTTCGTGAACTGGGACTTTTGGTTCAGCACAGCAAGGAAAAGACGGCATTTGATTTAATAGAGGATGGCTGGTTTGAATGCCTTTCTGCCATGCTGGACACCTCCCGCAATGCGGTGCCTACGGTAGAGACCGTCTTGAGGATGCTGGACTATTTCGCTTTGATGGGCTATGGGATGGCCATGCTTTATACCGAGGATACCGTCGAGTTAAAAAACCGTCCTTATTTCGGTTATATGCGCGGACGTTACAGCTTGGAGGATCTCAAAGCCATCGACGATTACGCCGATGCATACGGCATTGAGGTCATTCCTTGCCTGGAGTGCTACGGCCACATGGAAAAATATCTGGTCTGGCCGGAGGCTTCTCCCATCAAGGATACCGAGTGTGTCTTGCTGGCACGGGAAGAGGCAACCTTTGAATTTTTGGAGGAATTGATCTCCACCGTGTCCGGATGCTTCCGTTCCAAACGGATCCATATCGGCATGGATGAAGCCTTCAGCATGGGACGGGGAAAGTTTTTGGATCTGCATCATTACGTGGATCCCTTTACCATCTTTAATGAGTACTTAAAACGGTTGATCGAGATCACCAATAAATATGGATTACAGCCGATGATGTGGAGCGATATGTATTTCCGCAACGGCGATCCCAACCGGAAATACTATGAAAAAGAGACGGTGGTTCCGCCGGAGGTGGCGGCTGAAATTCCCGAGGAAGTGGAATTGGTCTTCTGGCATTACGGCGAAAAGCCCTATTGCGACGACTATATGCTGAAAAAGCATCGGGAGTTGGGACGGAAGATCATCTATGCCGGCGGTCTTTGGAACTGGATCGGTCATTTTCCGGAGCATAACTACGTGATGGAAACGGTACGGTTCTCTCTGGATGCCTGCCGGAATAATGACGTCCATGAGGCGATGATGACCCATTGGCTCAACGACAATGCGGAGTGTGATTACTTTGCGCCCCTCTTTGGATTTTCTTTCTTTGCGGAACTTTGCTATAAGAAAGATAGCACCGAGGAGGAACTGCGTCAGCGGTTTGAGGCGGTGACCGGCGGTGATTACGATGCCTTCTATGCCATGAGCCTTTACCACAATAAATTTGAAGAGGGGGAAGAATATCCCAAATTCCACAATCGGTTCTTTGGAAAAGCGGCCTTCTGGCAGGACATTATGGAGGGACTTTACGATACCCATCTCTTTGAGAGACCCATGAGCACCCATTATGCCAAGGCGGCGGAACGGATGCAGGGTTATGAGGACGGCAGATGGGATTATCTCTATGATTTTGCCACCAAGTGCTTTGCGTATCTTTCTGTTAAATGCGAGATTGCCGAAACGCTTTATCCGGCTTATCAGGCGGGAGATCGGGAGACTTTGCAGAAGATCGCAGGGGAACTGCTGCCCCTTTTGAAAGAGCGGACACAGGCCGTTCATGCCGCCCATCGGGCAATGTGGCATAGCCATAATAAAGCGCTGGGTTGGTCTGCTTTGGACTTCCGTTACGGCGGAATGGCATCCCGATGCGATACGGCAAAACTGCAGTTGGAGCAGTATCTCAGCGGAGACGTGGATCATCTGGAACAATTGGAGCAGGAGCGTCTCCATAAAGACGTACGTGGCTTCAGCAGTTTCTTGCGGATCGCAACCCCCAATCAGTTTGTATAAAATAAAAATGAGCGTTTCGGAAGAAACGCTCATTTTTTGATGACTTCTTTGGCCACCTTCATAAAGGCGCGCATGGCGGTGGTGCAATATTTATTCTTTTTATAGGCAATATAAAGGGTACGGGTATTATCTTCTTGGTCAATATTATAGAGTCGCACGTGGTTATTAAACTCAGCGAATTTGAAAAGGGTGTCGGTGGCGAAGCAGGCACCCATGCCGGATTCTGCCAAAGCGTAAGAGATATTCAGCTGATCCACCTGAAAGAGCACCGGGGGATTGATTTCGGCGCTTTTGAAGATCTTTTCGGCGCGGTGGTACATATCGTTATTGCTTTTGAGCAGGATAAAAGGCTCGTCCCGGAAGTGCCGGATGGGGAGAGGCTTTGCCTTCTCCGGCAGGATCTTTCCTTCATAAATATCTCGTGGAGAGAGGGCGAAGTCTGAAAAACGCCGGTTGATTGGGCGGTTTGCCGGGAGACAGAGCAAGATCTGCTCGCTGAGCAGAGGCTCCCCCTCATAGAGATCCATATTGGCGTCAAAGCTATCCACCACAATATCCAACTCCTCCCGTTCGATCATCTCGCCCAGCATGGCGGAGTGGGCTTCGGTGAGGGTGACGTCGATCTTGGGGTAAAGCGTCTTAAACCGGGTAATGATCCGGGGGAGGACGTAGGAGCAAAGGTAATTCGTACCGCCCACCGAAAGGGAGCCGGTCTCCAGCTCGTAAATATCGTGGATGCGGTTGGAAAAGTCTTGCTCGATCCGGAGGATCTTTTCGGCAGCCGCAATATATTCCAGCCCGATCTCAGTCGGTACCACGCCATTACCGATCCGGTCAAAAAGCGGAGCGCCTACCTCTTTTTCAATTTTACGGATGGCGACGCTGAGGGAGGGCTGAGAGATATATAGGCTCTCGGCGGCTTTTGTGAAACTGCCGGCTTGGTATACGGCATAAACGTAATCGTATTTACTGAACATGGTTCCTCCATAGATATAAACTATAGTTTCTATAAATCAAAAGTATTTGACTATATTATAGCGGCGGTTTAGAATGGAGTCAATCGTTTTTTGGAGGGTATTATGAAAAATTTGAAAAAGATGGCGCAGTATCCGCTCATATTCTTTTTGGCGGTGCTTTCGGCGTTGAATTATGCGATCTTTATTTTCCCCAATAGCTTTGCGCCGGCAGGGGTGGACGGCATCTGTACCATGATCCAGGATCTCGCCGGTTTTTCGATGGGTTATCTTTCGTTGCTGGTCAATATCCCTTTGCTGCTTCTTGCTTTCTGGAAGCTGGATCGGGGGTTTACCGGGAAAACGGCGGTTTACGTGGTTTCCTTTTCGCTGGCGACCATTCTGCTTCGAGAGTTGGATCTTTCTTCGTTTATTTATCACAGCGAGAGCGGCACGAGCATTGTCCTGGCGCCCATTGCCGCCGGTGCCATCCGGGGCATTCTCTACGCCTTTACCCTTCGGTTGAATGCCTCCAGCGGCGGCACCGATATTGTGGCGGCGCTGGTGAAAAGAAAGAAGCCGTATCTCAATTTGATGAACGTGATCTTTGCCATCAATATGGGGGTGGCGCTTTGCGCTTATTTCGTCTATGGCTTTAAGCCGGAGCCGGTGATCTGCAGTATTATCTATTCCTTTATTACCAGCTCCATCAGCAATCATTTCAAGTCGGCGGAGCAGAAGATGATTCGCTTTGAAGTCATCACGCCGGATGCGGAGGAGCTTTGCTTGCAGATCTTTGACCGGCTGCACCGCACCGCCACGGTGGTGGATGCCAGAGGTGCTTACTCGGGGGAGGACGAAAAGATGATCGTCTGCGTCATTGAGCCGAAAAAAGCGTATCAGCTGGAGGATATGATCAAGACTTTGCCGGATACGGTCTATTTTAAAAGCGCCGTAATGGAATAAAAAAATCCCCGATGCTTTTTGCATCGGGGATCGGATTTTTGATTTTTATACGCCGAAGAGTAGCCAGATATAGATATAGGCCGGGATGATGGCGGCGAGGGTGAAGGGAATACCGATCTTAAAGAAGTCGCTGTTCTTGACCTCATAGCCTGCACGGCGCAGGATACCGATACCGGTGATATTGGCAGAAGCACCGATGGGGGTGCAGTTTCCGCCCAGGGTGGCACCGGAGAGCAGACCGAAATAGAGGGGAGTGGCAACCAGTGCTGCATCGACACCCATCTGCTGCGCCAGAAGCGGTGCCAGACCGGCGATGACCGGGATCATGGTGGCCACATAAGGGATATTGTCGATAAAGGCGGAGATGACCACCGATGCCCAGACGATGACGGTGTACAACATGAAGAGATTACTTCCGCCCACGTCGGCCAGTAACTGAGCCAATGCGTCGATGACGCCCATATGTTTCAGCCCGCCGATCATCAGGAAGAGGCCGACGAGGAGACCTAAGGTCTCAAAGTCAATTTCCTTGATGGGCTCGGTTACGGCGTAGAATTTTCTCTTTTTGATAAAGGCGTAGATCAGGCCGACGATCATCAGCGCAAAGGCAATCATGCCGTTGATCTCACCCGGAAGATTCCAACTGTCGGGCGCAAAAGAGACGCCGATCAAAAGTACCAGCAAGAGGATCAAAAGGGTGGAGGGGACATAATCGGTTACCTTTGTCCGTTCGCCGGTCTGGGGGATGGGATCCTTTTCTTTGCGGAAGATCCAGGCAAGGATCATAGCAGAGAGGACGGCGCCCAGCTCTACGGCAAAGAAGATGGAGGGCTTGCCCTGATACCAGAAGAAGTCGGCAAAACTCATATCCATGGCGGAGCCCATCATAATAGCGGTGGTATCGCCCACCAGAGTGGCGGCACCCTGCAGATTAGAGGAGACGGCAATGCCGATGATAAAGGGGATGGGGTTGGTCTTGAGTTTTTTGCAGATCTCCATGGCGACGGGGGCGACCATCAGTACGGTGGCTACGTTATCCACAAAGGCGGAAATGATGCCGGAGAACAAGGAAAGTGCTACGGCGGCCATCATGACGTTGGGCACCTTTTCCATGACGAGGTCTGCCAAAAGGGCGGGCATCTTACTTTCAATAAAGAGTGCCACCAGACCCATGGTACCGGCGATCATCAAAAGAACGTTAAAGTCCAGCTCACCCAGGACGTTGCCCAAGGGAAGCATTCCGGTGGCGATGAACACCACGCCGGAGGCCAATGCGATGTAAGGGCGATATTTGCCGAAGATCAGCATCAGCACATAAGTAACTGCGAATAAAATAATTGCAGGTAGCATAAAAAACCTCCGTATGTTTAATATATGATGTTTAATTATGACATAAAAAATGAAAAAGTCAAGAGAAAAATATCAAATAAAAAGTTTATTTTTTTCCCTATTTACTTATAGGGGAAATATATGATATAATATCCGCAGCAACTGCAACATTGATGAGGGCGATGTTGCGGATATTATAAGATGTCCAATTTTCTCGCCTGCAGGGCAGGCAACCGAAAATAATGGACAATTATATCAAAACGCTTTGCGTTTATGATATAATAAAGTCAAATCGGCGTTTTTTGGTAAAGGAGAAAAACGATGGTACTTACAAATGAGCTCTTAAGCTATATCGAAGCCCACGAAAAAGAGGCCTTTGACCTGCTTTGCGAACTGGGACAAATTCCGGCGCCCTCCAATCATGAGGAGAAGCGGGCAGAGTTCTGCAAGAACTGGCTGGAACAGCAGGGGGCTGAGGGTGTTTATATCGACGAAGCGTTGAACGTGATCTACCCGGTAGGTGTGACTGCCGAGAATCCCTTGGTGGTTTATATGGCGCATAGCGACGTGGTATTTCCCGATACCACCCCTCTGCCTTTGAAGGTAGAGGACGGCAAGATTAAATGCCCCGGCATCGGCGACGATACCGCCAATGCAGTGGCGCTTTTGATGACGGCGAAATATATTGCGGAAAACTATCTGCAACCCAAGGAAGAAGGACTTCTCTTGGTCATCAACTCCGGCGAAGAAGGCTTGGGTAATCTCAAGGGTTCCCGGAAGATCATGGAGGATTTCGGCCATCGGGTCAAGGAGTTTATCACCTTTGACGGAAACGCCAATAATATCACCGCTAAGGCGGTGGGTTCTAAACGGTATAAAGTCGGTGTGCGGACGGAGGGCGGTCATTCTTACGGTGCCTTTGGGAACCGTAATGCTATAGCCTATCTGGCTACTTTGATCGGGGATCTTTATAATATTAAAGTTCCTCCCATGGGCAAGACCACCTATAACGTGGGTCTTATCAGCGGCGGAACCTCGGTCAATACCATCGCCCAGAATGCAGAGATGCTGTATGAGTTTCGTTCCGATGAGCGGGAGTCTCTCGCTATTATGGAAGCGCATTTCAATGCGGCTATTGAGTTCCACCGTACCAAGGGGATTGAAATTGAGGTCACCTTGGTGGGAGACCGTCCCTGCGGCGGCGTACTTGATGCCGAAAAGCATGAGGCATTGATGGCAAGAGGTGCAAAGGCGATTAAAAACCATTACGGCTATGACGTCGCCTATAAATCCGGCTCTACCGATTGCAATATTCCCCTTTCCATGGGAATTCCGGCCATCTGCCCCGGCGTGGTGATGGGGGGCGGGGCCCATACCCGGGAAGAATACGTGGAGATCAATAGTTTACTGCCCGGCCTGAAGGCGGCGGCAGAGATGATCCTTTATCATTTTTGAGGTGAGATCAATGGCTAAAGTGAAATTTGCCGCCGCCGGAGATTCTATGGTGCTTCGGCGACTGCCCGGTGCATATCCCGGTTTTTCTGAATTAAAAGCCTTTATTGAGCGGGGCGATTTCCGCTTTGTGAATATGGAGACCACCATCCATCGGCATGAGACCTACGGCGCCGCATGGAGCGGAGGAACTTGGTTTTGTTCTCCGCCGGAGGTGCTGGAGGATGCAAAGGAATTTGGGTTTAACGCCCTTTCCACCGCTAATAATCATGCGATGGATTATTCCCATATCGGTCTTCTGAAGACCTTGGACTACGTCCAAAAAGCAGGATTCCCCAATGCCGGTGTCGGCAGAACGTTGGCGGAGGCCTCTGCTCCGGTCTATCTGGATACGCCGAATGGTCGGATCGCTATGATCGGGGCTTGTTCTTCCTTCAATCCCGATGCCATGGCAGGGGAGCAGACCCGTACCATGATCGGCAGACCGGGCTTGAACGGCATTCGGTTTGATACGGTTTACCGTCTGCCCAAAGAGCAGTTGGAACAGTTGCAAAAGATCGGCGATTCCTTAGGCATCAATGCCGCGCGAGAGATCATCCGCCGGGAAGGGTATCTGCCTCCTTTGGCGGAGAATAAAGCGGAATTCGGCGAATTGGCCTTTGAATTGGGCGAGAAGGCGGAGATCCGCACCCGGGTCAATGAGACCGATATGAAACGGATGGAGAATTCCATTCGGGAAGCTCTTTATTTTGCCGACTACGTGGTGGTGGCGATGCATTCCCATCAACCGCAGGACGGCATAAAAGAGAAACCGGCAGAATTTTACGAGGAGTTTTCACGGCGGTGCATCGATGCCGGCGCTCATGCCGTCATCGGGACCGGTCCCCATCTTTTGAGACCCATCGAGATTTATAAAGGCCGTCCCATTTTCTATTGCTTGGGAGACTTTGTGATCCAGTTGGAAAATATCTTCAAGGCACCTGCCGATATGTACGAAAAGCAGAAGATGGACGGCAATGCCGGTCTGGATCTGCTTTTTGATGCCCGGAATGCCGGAGGCACCAAGGGTCTTTGCTATCAAAAGGTGATGTATGAAGCCATCGTGCCTTACTGGGAGATGGAGGACGGAAAACTGACCAAGCTGGAACTTTTGCCCATCGAACTGAATTTCGAGGGCGGTCGCTCCATGGGCGGTTGGCCCCGTCCCAAGTATGACACGGCATCATCGAGCGTCTGGCTGAGATGAGCAAGGCCTACGGTACGGAAATCACCATCGACGAAAACAGAATTGGAATTGTGAGGGTATAAGCCATGAATTTAGTACAAGCAGTAGATAAAAACAGACAACGGATCTTAGATGCATTGGACTACATCTGGAAAAATCCGGAGACCGGATATCGGGAGAAAAAAACGTCTGCCTATTTGGAAAAGGAATTTGAAAAATTAGGTTATGAGTTGGTTAGAGCAGGGGACATTCCCGGCTTTTACGCCGATCTGGATACCGGCAAAGAAGGGCCCACCGTGCTGATCTTCGGGGAGTTGGATTCTCTTATCTGCTTCGATCATCCCGAAGCCGATCCCGAGACCGGTGCCGTGCATTGCTGCGGTCATGCGGCGCAGTCTGCTGCCCTTTTGGGCATTGCTGCCGCTTTGAAAGAGCCGGGGGTCACCGAGGGGCTTTGCGGTAAGGTTCGTCTTTGCGCCGTTCCTGCCGAGGAACTCATCGAGGTGGAATATCGCTCCGAACTGAAAAAGCAGGGAATTATCAAATATTTCGGCGGTAAGTCTGAATTCTTGTATCGTGGCTTTTTGGATGGTGTGGATCTCGTCTTTATGGTGCATACCTCCTGCGGAGAACACCTGGTCGGTCGGCAGGGTACGGTAGGGTGCCTGGCAAAACGGGTGATCTATAAGGGCAAATCTGCCCACGCCGGCGGAAGTCCCTGGGACGGCTGTAATGCGCTCTATGCCGCATCTTTGGGACTCAATGCCATCAACGCCATTCGGGAGACTTTTAAGGAATCGGATCTCATCCGTGTCCATCCCATCATCACCAAGGGCGGGAATGCAGTCAACGCTATTCCCGAGGAGGTCATCATCGAAAGCTACGTGCGTGGCGCCACCTTTGATGCTATTAAAATGAACAATGAAAAGGTCAACCGTGCCATCTGCGGTGCGGCGCTTTCCTTGGGCGGTAACGTGGAAATTCAGGATACCCCGGGTTATGCGCCCCTCAACAACGATGCCGGTATGATCAAGCTGGCCGCCGATGCCGCCGAGGCATTGGGCGAACCTTTTGATTATGAAGATATCAGAGGAACCGGCAGTACCGATATGGGGGAGATCTCCTGTCTCTTCCCGGCCATCCATCCCCTTTGCCCCGGTGCCACCGGTACCAGCCACGGCAAGGACTATTTCATCACCGATCCCGACCGTGCATGCCTGCTTTCTGCTAAGTGGCAGTTGCAGATGCTGACGATGCTTTTGGAAAAGGATGCCGTCCGTGCCAAAGAGATCATTGAGAACTATGAGCCGTTGTTTGCAACCAAGGAAGAATACTTCGCTTACGTAGACGCCATGGCTTGCGAAGGAGACCGCATTACTTATTCTGACGGAAAAGCAGAAGTACGGTTATAAAAAATATATCGTCCGCCTCTTTTTTTGGGGCGGACTTTTTTATGCTCAAATGAATAATATGCATAAAAGTATGAATAAAAGAGAAGGTTTTGCTTTAAAATACACAAAAACCGGTTTGAATTATTATAATTCATTGTGGTTTTGTAAAAAGTGGCTATTTTTATGAAAAAAGACTTGCATATTAAAAGGCATTGTGTTAGAATTTATTCATTGATTTTGAATTTTATTCAATCGGAGGAAAGAAAAATGAACAAAGAAAACATTAAGAAAGTCGTATTAGCCTATTCCGGTGGACTGGATACGTCCATCATCATTCCCTGGCTGAAAGAAAATTACAATAACTGCGAAGTCATTGCTGTTTCCGGTAACGTGGGTCAGGCCGACGAGCTGGAAGGCTTGGAGGAGAAGGCACTCAAGACCGGCGCTTCCAAACTCTACGTGGAAGATCTGAACGAAGAATTCGTGCAGGACTTTGTGTTCCCCGCAGTCAAGGCCGGTGCCATTTATGAAAACTATCTCTTGGGTACTTCCTTGGCTCGTCCCTGCATCGCAAAACGCTTGGCTGAGATCGCCATCGCTGAGGGAGCTGACGCGATCTGCCACGGCTGTACCGGTAAGGGCAACGACCAGGTTCGTTTTGAACTGACCCTCAAAGCCTTTGCTCCCGATCTGCCCATCATCGCTCCCTGGCGTGAGTGGGACATCAAGTCCCGGGAAGAGGAGATCGCATATGCCGAGGCGCACAACATCCCCTTGAAGATCAACCGTGAGACCAACTATTCCAAAGATAAGAATATGTGGCATCTTTCCCACGAAGGTTTGGATCTGGAGGATCCTGCCAATGAGCCTCTTTACAATAAGCCCGGCTTTTTGGAGATGGGTGTCTCTCCGGAGATGGCTCCCGATACCCCGACCTACGTGACCATCCATTTTGAAAAGGGTGTCCCCACCGCCATCGACGGCAAGGAAATGAACGGTGTGGATCTCATCTGGAAGCTCAACGAACTGGGCGGGAAGAACGGCATCGGTCTTCTGGATATCGTGGAGAACCGTCTGGTCGGTATGAAATGCCGTGGCGTTTATGAGACTCCCGGCGGTACTATCCTTTATAAGGCTCATGAGATCTTGGAAACCCTCTGCCTGGATCGCGCAACCTCTCACTATAAGGCATTGGTTGCTCAGAAGTTTGCTGAGATCATCTATGACGGTCAGTGGTTCACTCCGTTGACCAAGGCCATCATGGCATTCGTAGACAGCACGCAGGAGACGGTGACCGGTGACGTGAAACTGAAGCTCTATAAGGGCAACATGATCCTGGCCGGTGTGACCTCTCCCTACTCTCTCTACGATCCCGAGATCGCAACCTTTGATGAGGACGAGGTTTATGACCAGAAAGACTCTGCCGGCTTTATCAACCTCTTTGGTCTGCCGGTAAAGGTCAATGCTAAAATGAGAAAGAAAAACGGTTTGGAGTTGTAATCATTCATGGAAAAGATGTGGGCAGGACGCTTCCAGAAAGAACTGGATCGGGAAGCGGACGATTTTAATTCATCCATTCATTTTGACTGCCGGATGTATCGGCAGGATATTGCCGGATCTATTGCGCATGCAGGGATGCTGGCAAAGCAAGGGATCATCACCAAGTCCGAGGGCGAAGAGATCATCGAAGCCCTCGGCGGGATCCTGGACGATCTGAATACCGGCGCATTGGAAATCGATATGCAGGCGGAAGATATCCATATGTTTATCGAGTCGGTGCTGACCAAACGGATCGGGGATCTGGGTAAAAAACTGCATACCGCCCGGAGCCGGAACGACCAGGTGGCGGTGGATATCCGCCTTTATCTTCGGGACGAGACCCGGGAGATCATCGGTCTCATCAAGGAACTTTTGGGCGCGATCCTGGTTCAGGCAAAGGCGAATGCGGATGCCATTATGCCGGGATATACCCATCTTCAACGGGCTCAGCCCATCACCTTTGGGCATCATTTGATGGCCTATTGCATGATGTTGGTGCGGGACTGCGGACGGCTCACAGATGCCCTCCAGCGGATGAATCAAAACCCTCTCGGCTCCTGCGCTCTCGCCGGAACGACCTACAATACGGATCGGGCAGCCACCTCCGAGGCTCTCGGTTTTGACGGATATACCCTCAATAGTATCGACGGCGTTTCCGATCGGGATTTCTGCGTGGAACTGATGAGTGCCTACGCCATGATCATGATGCATCTTTCCCGCTTCTCCGAGGAGATCATCCTTTGGTCCAGCTGGGAATTCAAGTTTGTGGAGCTGGATGATAGCTATACCACCGGTTCCAGCATCATGCCCCAAAAGAAAAATTCCGATATGGCGGAATTGGTTCGGGGCAAGACCGGACGGGTCTACGGCGATCTTGTCGCCCTTCTGACCACCCTCAAGGGCTTGCCTTTGGCTTATAATAAGGATATGCAGGAAGATAAAGAGGCCGTCTTCGATAGTGTGGATACCGTCAAGAAATGTCTCAGCATCTTCGCGCCCATGATCCGGACCATGAAGACCATTCCGGAGAATATGTATAAAGCGGCAGGGAAGGGTTTTATCAACGCCACCGATTTGGCGGATTATCTTGTTAAGAAGGGAATGCCGTTCCGTACTGCCTATAAGATCGTAGGACAAACGGTGGCAGAAGCCATCGAGCAGGGGGTCGTCTTGGACGATCTGTCCCTGAAGACCCTGAAGAAGTTTTCACCCCTCTTCGAAGAGGACGTCTATCAAGAGATCTCTCTGGAGACTTGCGTAGCCAAGCGGATCTCCGCCGGCGGCACCGGCCCTGAGTCGGTGGCGGCTGAGATCGCATTTATCGAGGAATTTATCAAATGAAAAAAGTATTTATAGACGGCAGTGCCGGCACCACCGGCCTGCGCATCCGGGAACGGTTAGAAAAACGGACGGATCTTGAATTGCTCCTGCTCTCAGAAGAGAAGCGGAAGGATCCTGCCGCCCGGAAAGAAATGTTAAATCAAGCGGATATTGCCTTTCTTTGTCTGCCGGACGATGCGGCAAGAGAGGCGGTCTCCATGATTGAAAATCCCAATACGGTGGTGCTGGATACCTCCACTGCCCATCGGACGGATCCCAATTGGTGTTACGGCTTCCCGGAACTCTCCAAAGAGCAATGGGAAAAAGTAGAGAAGGCTAAGCGGATCGCTGTACCCGGTTGCCATGCCAGCGGGTTTATCGCCTTGGTGGCACCGTTGGTGGCGGCAGGGGCTTTGTCCCGGGATGCACTTTTGACCTGTCATTCCATCACCGGATACAGCGGCGGCGGAAAGAAGATGATCGCCCAATACGAGGATGATGAACTGGATCCGCTGTTGACGGCACCCCGTCAGTACGCTTTGGGGCAGAGCCATAAGCATCTGCCGGAGATGAAAGCGATGGCAGGGCTTGAAAATGATCCTATTTTCTGTCCCATCGTTTCCAATTTCTATAGCGGAATGGCAGTAACCGTTCCTCTCTTCAAAAGCCAACTGAAGGAAGGCTTCGGGATGGAGGAATTAAAAGAGATCTATCGCAAACAGTATCAAGGCCCGGTCGTTTACTGGAGTGAAACGCCGGATGCGGACGGATTCTATTCCGCAGAGGCCTTGGGAGAGAGCGACAAAATGGAGATCACCGTGCAAGGAAACGAAGAACGGATCCTCCTTTTAGCACGCTATAATAACTTGGGCAAGGGCGCATCCGGTGCCGCCCTGGAGTGTATGAATCTGGTATTGGGAGATGCACCGGACAAAGATTTGGAGTAAAGTATGAAGATCGTGAATGGAGGCGTAACGGCGCCTCAGGGATTTTTCGCCAATGGAATTCATTGCGGAATACGTGAAAACCATCCGGAAAAGGATCTGGCGCTGATCGTCAGCGAAGTTCCGGCGCAGGGGGCGGCGGTTTATACCACCAACCTTGTAAAGGGCGCACCCTTGACAGTGACAAAAGACCATTTAAAGAACGGAACGGCCCGGGCGGTCATCTGTAACAGCGGAAACGCCAATACCTGCAATGCAAACGGTATTCAGGTGGCTGAGGAAATGTGCCGATTGACCGCAGAGGCGTTGCAGATCTCCCCGGAGGAGGTGCTGGTAGCCTCCACCGGCGTGATCGGTCAGCCTTTAAACGTGACCCCGATCAAAAACGGTATGGATGAGTTGGTAAAAGGATTGGGAAAAGAACCCTCTCATAGTCTCGCTGCCGCCGAAGGGATCATGACCACTGATACTAAAGCCAAAGAGGTGGCCGTGGAATTTGTAATTCAGGATAAAGTCTGCCGTCTGGGCGGCATCGCCAAGGGGAGCGGAATGATCCATCCCAATATGGCGACGATGCTGGTCTTTTTGACTACCGACTGTGCCGTGAGTGCAGAGCTGTTGCAAAAAGCACTGTCTACCGACGTTCAGGGCACTTTTAACATGACCAGCGTGGATGGAGACACCTCCACCAACGACATGGTCGTCCTTCTTGCCAACGGAAAAGCCGGAAATTCGGAGATCACCGAGGAAAACGGCGATTTTGCAGTGTTTATGAAAGCCTTGAATACGGTGACCGTTCAGCTTTGCCGATGGATCGCCGCAGACGGCGAGGGCGCTACGAAGCTTTTGGAATGTGAGGTACAGGGTGCGCCTGGGCTGACCGTTGCCAAAACGGTGGCCAAGAGCGTGATCTGCTCTTCTTTGACCAAGGCGGCGATGTTTGGCGCCGATGCCAATTGGGGCAGAGTCCTCTGTGCCATTGGATATAGCGGAGCGCCGGTGGACGTTCAAAAGGTGGAAGTTCGTTTCGCTTCGGATGCAGGGGAAGTCCTGGTCTGCCAAAACGGAGCCGGCGTAGATTTCTCTGAGGAGCTGGCCAAAAAGGTTTTGAGTCAACCGGAGATCCGCATTTTGATCCATCTCCACGACGGTGAGGCCTCCTCTACCGCTTGGGGCTGTGATCTGACTTATGATTACGTGAAAATTAACGGAGATTATCGCACTTAAAGGGTGGCAATGCCACCCTTTTTCAAAAAAAGGAGAAACAATGGCTTTAGAAATTACCAATGCGCAACGGGCAGAGGTGCTGACTCAGGCGCTGCCCTATATCAAGCAATATAATGGAAAGATCGTGGTGGTTAAATACGGCGGAAATGCCATGATCAACGAGCAACTCAAGGAGCAGGTGATGGAAGATCTCGTCCTGCTTTCCCTGATCGGTGTGAAGGTGGTTCTGGTCCACGGCGGTGGGCCGGAGATTACCGACACTATGAAAAAATTAGGAAAAGAGAGCGTCTTCTTAGACGGCCTTCGGGTCACCGATAAAGAGACGGCGGATATTGTACAGATGGTACTGGCCGGCAAGATCAATAAGAGCCTGGTCAATCTTCTGGGGGTTAAGGGCGGCCGTGCCATGGGTCTTTCCGGAATGGACGATCGGATGATCTCCTGCGTGATGAAGGACGAACGGTTGGGCTACGTGGGCAAGATCACCGAAGTGAACGTGACGCCGGTGATGGATCTTTTGGAAAAGGGATATATTCCGGTGATCTCCACCGTTGGTGTGGATCAGGCGGGAAATGTCTATAACATCAACGCCGACACGGCAGCCGCCTATATCGCAGGAGCTCTGCAGGCAGAGCGGTTGATTACCTTGACGGATATTGCCGGGATTCTCCGGGATCAGAATGATCCGTCTACCCTGATCAGTGAACTGGATATTCCGGAAGCCCATCAGCTTTTTGAGACCGGCGTGATCTCCGGCGGAATGATCCCCAAGGTAGAATGTTGCATTGAGGCCATTCAGCACGGCGTGAAGAAGGTCATCATTATGGATGGGCGTGTACCGCACTCTATTTTGATCGAGACCCTCACCGATGAGGGCGCAGGAACCATGGTGGTGGAGAAAAAAGCATGAGTATCAAAGAATTAGATGCACAGTATATTGCCCATACTTATAATCGGTTCCCCTTGGAATTGGTGAGGGGGGAAGGCTCGCTTTTTTGGGATGAGCAGGGCAAGGAATATATTGATCTCGGCAGCGGAATTGCGGTCAACCTCTTAGGTGCCTGTGATCCCGGCTGGATCGAGGCGGTGGAGGCGCAACTGCATCAGCTCCAGCATACCTCCAATTTGTTCTATACAGGGCCTCAAGCCAAATTGGCGGAGCAACTTTGCTTACGTACCGGCATGAAAAAGGTGTTTTTCGGCAATAGCGGTGCCGAAGCCAATGAATGTGCCGTTAAAGTGGCAAGAAAGTATGCGGCGGAGAAAAAAGGGTCTGATTACTACGAGATCATCACCCTGGAAAACAGTTTTCACGGCCGTACCTTGACCACCTTGGCCGCCACCGGTCAAGAGGTCTTTCATCAGGATTTTACCCCTTTGACCCCCGGCTTTCTTTATGCCCCGGCCAATGATCTGGAAGCAGTGAAAAAACTGGTGGCAGAGCATAAGGTGGCCGGGATCTTGGTGGAGCCGGTGCAGGGGGAAGGCGGTGTACTTCCGCTGACGATGGAGTTTTGTCAAGGTCTTCAGAAGATCGCAGAGCAGGAGGATCTCCTGCTGATGGTGGACGAGGTACAGACCGGAAACGGCCGTACCGGAAAGCTCTATGGATATATGAACTTTGATCTCTCTCCCGACGTGGTGACCACGGCCAAAGGCTTGGGCGGCGGATTGCCCATCGGCGTCTGCATGATGGGGGAACGGGTAGAAGCAGTGTTGACCCCCGGTTCCCACGGTTCTACCTTTGGCGGAAATCCTATTGCCGCCGCCGGTGCCCTTCACATTTTGGAACGGCTGGATGAGCGATTTATGGCAGAGGTGCGGGAAAAGTCGGATTATCTTATCAAGACCTTTACGGGTGCCAAGGGAATTCAAAGTGTCAGCGGAATGGGCTTGATGCTGGGGTTGGAGACGGTGCGCCCTGCTCCTGAGATCGTCGCAGCGTGCAGAGAACAAGGCGTTTTGGTCTTAACTGCCAAAAACAAGGTGCGGTTGTTACCGCCTTTGAATATTCCCATGGAGCTGCTGAAAAAAGCAGCAGAAGTGATTTTGAAAGTTGCAGGAGAAGAGGTATGAAAAATCGTCATTTCTTGAAATTATTGGACTATACCCCCGCAGAGATCGAGGCGTTGCTCGACTTGGCGGCAGACTTAAAAGAAAAGAAGAAAAAAGGAATTCCTCACCGCTATTGCGAAGGAAAAAACATTGCGCTGATCTTTGAAAAGAGCAGTACCCGTACCCGTTGCAGTTTTGAGGTGGCGGCGCATGATCTGGGAATGGGGGTCACCTATCTGGATCCTCAAAGTTCTCAGATCGGCAAAAAGGAAAGCATTGCCGATACCGCCCGGGTCCTTGGCCGGATCTACGACGGCATTGAGTATCGTGGTTTTGCCCAGGAGATCGTGGAAGAGTTGGCTCATTATGCCGGTGTGCCGGTCTGGAACGGACTGACCAATGAATTCCATCCCACGCAGATCTTGGCAGACTTTTTGACCATTCGGGAGCATTTCGGCAGACTCCGTGGCATCAAATTGGTGTATCTGGGGGACGCTCGGTACAATATGGGCAACTCCCTGATGATCGGCGCCGCCAAGATGGGTCTTCATTTTGTGATCGGTGCGCCCCGTGCCAGTTGGCCGGTGGACGGTTTGATCGGGGAGGCCAAGAAGATCGCCGCCGAGACCGGCGCTACTTTGGAGTTTATTGAAGATCCCAAGGAAGCGGTCAAGGGCGCTGACGTGGTCTATACCGACGTTTGGGTCTCCATGGGTGAGCCGGCGGAGGTCTGGGCGGAGCGGATCCGGAATCTGATCCCTTATCGTGTGACCAAGGAACTGATGGCGCTGGCCGATGAAAATGCGGTGTTTATGCATTGCCTGCCCTCTTTCCATGATCTCAAGACTACCGTTGGTAAGGAGATCAGCGAGAAGTACGGCATCAACGAGATGGAAGTCACCGACGAAGTCTTTGAAAGCGAACAATCCATCGTCTTTGACGAGGCGGAGAACCGGATGCATACCATCAAGGCTGTCATGTTGGCGACGTTGCCTACCGTAGAATAAACATTCCAAGGAGAAAGAGACGGACTTCTCTTTCTCCTTGCTTTTTTTATAAAACTGCTTGTAAAGAAGGGCGGTTTGAAGTATAATAATAGTATAAATTTGTATTGAGGAGGATTTTTTATGCCGTCTGATAAGATTATGAAGATCAAAACCAATCAAGCGAACCTCTTTTTGCGGGTCGCCAAGGGACATTTTGCCACCAACAGCAACCATAGTAACTACTATATCGACGTGGCAGCTCAAAAGTCCCGTCTTTCCGAGGCCAAGGCCGTTGCGGAAAAGCTTTGCGGCGGTTATAAGTATTCTACCACCATTGTGGATACCATCCTTTGCCTGGACGGCACCGAGGTGGTGGGCGCCTGCCTGGCAGATACCTTGGTAAAAAACGATTTTATCAATATCAACGCCCATCAGACCATCTACGTGGTGACGCCGGAAATGAGTGGTTCCCAGATGCTTTTCCGGGATAATATCGTCCCTATGATCAAGGGGAAGCACGTCCTGGTGCTGGCGGTCTCCGTCGCTACCGGCGGAACGGTGCAGAATGCCTTGGATGCCATTAAGTATTACGGCGGTGAATCGGTGGGCGTCGCCTCCATCTTCGCCACCAAGAAGGAGATTGGCGGACATACCATCAATTCTGTCTTTGATCCCTCCGACCTGGACGGTTATTTCTCCGTTCCGGCCCATAAGTGCCCCTTGTGTGAAAAAGGGGAGAAGCTGGACGCATTGATTAATTACCACGGGTTCTCTAAGCTTTAAGGAGTAAGTATAATGATCTATCGTTCCATGGAACAGTTGATTGGCCGGACCCCTCTTTTGGAGTTGGCTCGGTTGGAGAATAAAGCACGGATCTTGGCAAAGTTGGAGTCTTTCAATCCTGCCGGTTCCGTGAAGGATCGGGTGGGTTTGGCGATGATCCGGGAAGCGGAAAAGAGCGGGGCTTTAAAACCCGGCTCGGTCATTATCGAACCCACCAGCGGGAATACCGGAATCGGTCTTGCGGCGGTGGCGGCAGTTCGAGGTTATAGAACCATTATCGTCATGCCGGATACCATGTCGCAGGAGCGGCGGATGCTGATGACTGCTTACGGTGCTGAATTGGTGCTGACGGATGGCGCCTTGGGAATGACCGGCGCCATTCAAAAAGCGGAAGAACTGGCCAAAGAAATCCCCGGCGGTTTTATTGCCGGTCAATTTGTTAACCCGGCAAATCCGCAGGCGCATTATGAGACCACCGGTCCGGAGCTTTGGGCGGATACCGAAGGGAAACTGGATATTTTCGTGGCCGGCATCGGGACCGGCGGTACCATCACCGGAACCGGAAAGTATCTGAAAGAGCAAAATCCGGAAATTCAGGTGGTGGGGATCGAGCCTCGTGACTCGGCAGTCCTCTCCGGTGAAAAAGCCGGCTCCCACGGCTTGCAGGGCATCGGCGCAGGATTTATCCCGGAGGTGCTGGATACGACGGTCTATGACGAGATCTTGACGGTCAGCACGGAAGAAGCGTATACCGCCGCCCGGCTGATGGGAAAACGGGAAGGCCTTTTGGTGGGTATCTCTTCCGGTGCCGCTTTGCATGGGGCGTTGGAATTGGCCAAACGGCCGGAAAATGCCGGCAAGACCATTGTGGTTCTCCTGCCGGATGCCGGAGACCGGTATCTCTCCACGGCATTATTTAAAGAATAAAAAATGCGGAAGCGAACGCTTCCGCAATTTTTTATTCCCCGATGGTTGGAGAAAAAATATCATGAATGGTTTCAGCAAAAATATCCTGGTATAGATCTTCTCGGACGTAATAGTCGCCGTCGATGATGACCGTAAAGTCGGAGTTAATATAGGGTTGATGCTTGACGATGGTGAACTGAGACAGGAGGACGGGAACGTCGGGGGCGGTAATATAGAGATTTTTTCCCCACTCGACGGAGAAATAGTCCGAGATCTTGATGTTAGAGTTTTCCACTCGCTTATAAGTTTTTCCGTTATAAACGATGGTACCGTCGTCATAATTGAGGGCGTGCTGGGCTCGCATTTCGTCCAGCGCTCCGCAACCGGAGAGCAAAAGAGCCAAGAGTAACAGAGGTATAATGATTTTAATCTTTTTCATGGTTCTCACTCCAAATTCAATTTTTTGTTCATGAAATGACGAATGATAAAATAATAAGCAACCGAAAGTCCGGCATAGAGTACGATCCCCAAGATCAGGATAACGTGGGTCGAGGCAAGCGGGTTTTCTTCGAGGAGGTTGCCGATTTGCTCCAGTACACCGATTTTATCAAGGAACATTCCTGTGATAACGAAGATGGTGCCCAGGACTTGGGTGATCAAGTAGTATATGAAGTATACACCAAAGGCCATTAAAATACGGTTCTTCTTTGCCGTCTGCCCTAAGGTGATGCACCCGTAATACAAGAGGTATTGATTGACCGTGAGGGCGATGCCAAAAAGAACGATCTCTAAAATGTAAAAGATCAAATGAGCCCCGTTATGCCGGAACAGTTTCTTCAAGATATAGGCGATGGCTTTGAAAACCTCTGTTAAAACGTCTCCCATCATGGCTACGGAGAGGGAGGCCAGGACGGCCAAAAGGCTGATAAGCGTAAAGACCATCAGCATGGAAAGCTTGGAAATAATATGCTGAGAGGACGTGACCGGCAGGGTGAAGCTGAGATAGCCCTCGGCGGTATAGAGGTTTTTATAAAACCGGGTGATGCCCATTACCACCGTCATCACAAGGCAGACGATGGAGGAGATGATCAGCGCCACTAACGAGGAGGTAAATACTACGTTATAGGAGAAATGGTCGTTTTCAAATAATTGAATAAATCGGTTCAGGGCGCCCATGGCGAGCAGGATGAGATACATGGGCGTTAAGGTACGAAGATAGGAAATAAAGTCGTATTTTATGAGTTTTTTTACCATTTGAATACCTCCCGGAAGAGTTCATCGACGCTTTTTTGATTTTCTTCCCGAATTTCATCCACGGTACGTTGCAAGAGGATTTTGCCGTTTTGGATAAAGATGACCTCGTCCAAGACCTGCTCAATGTCGGCAATGAGATGGGTGGAAATGATCACCGAGGCGTCGGGGTTATAATTATTGATGATGACGGACATGATATAGTCTCTCGTTGCAGGATCCACTCCTGCGATGGGTTCGTCCAGAACGTATAGCTTTGCGTTTCTGCTCATTACAAGGATAAGGCAGACTTTTTCTTTGTTTCCTTTTGACAAGGTTTTTAACTTTACATTTTTGGAGATTCCCAATTGATCGAGCATCTGATAGGCTAATTTTGGGCGGAAGTCCTCATAAAAATCGGTAAACATGGTGACGATCTGTTCTACCGTCATCCAAGAATTGAGATAGGAGGAATCGGGAAGATAGGAGACAACGGCCTTGGTCTCGGGGCCGATCTCTTTCCCCGTTACGGTGAGTTTACCGTCGGTGGGGGTTAAGAGTCCGTTGATTAGTTTGATCAAGGTGGTCTTTCCGGAGCCGTTGGGACCCAGAAGTCCAATGATCTTGCCGTTGGTTACCGTTAGATTGATCCCATCAAGCGCAGTGATGGCGCCGTATCGCTTGGTGAGGTTTTCACATTTTAATAGTTCACTCATTCGTTCCACTCCTCTACGTATTTTTTGATTTGCTCTGTATTGAATCCCAGAGCCTTCATGGCGTTGAAATAGTCCGCCGTCTTACTGTGCGCCACATCGTTGGTGATCTGGGCGGCGGTGTTGGTTTTATCGCTTACAAACCAGCCGGATCCACGCTCTGCATAAACAACCCCTTGTTCGCCAAGCAGTTCCAGGGATTTTTGGACGGTATTGGGATTGACCCCTGCCGACAGCGCAATATCACGCACCGACGGCAGGCGGCATCCTACGGGGAATTTGCCTGAGGCGATCATAACGCAAAGTTGCTCGCAAAGCTGAGGACAGATGGGACGCTTTCTGTCAAGTGTCCAGTCCACTGTATCAAGCTCCTTTCTCAAAGTGTATTACTCAAATAGAGAGATTGTACTATCTATATAATACACTTTGGATCTTGATTTGTCAATAGTGAGAAAATAAAAAACTGCGGAAGCGAGCTTCCGCAGTTTTTTTATTTGAGATATTTCAGGAAGAGGCAGGTGCCTTTTTCCATTTCTTTGGTGATGGCGGTCACCTCTTCAAACCGTTCGCCGGTAAAGAGATTTTGGCAGGTGGTGGGATGCTTGAAGTGAAGCTCCACCGTCTGACTCTTTTCGGAGAGGACGTAGAGGAAGCGGTTATCGGCATTGACCACGCAGTAGGCGGGGGCGTAGAGGTGGACGCCGGCCTCTTCCAGCAACGCCCGGGCAGTCTCCACGTTCAGGGAAATGGGGTGTGCGTTGAGGATATGGGTGCGTCCGTCCGCCGTCTTCTTGGTAGCTAATTTTATATTGCCGTCGGAGTAGCGGGCGAGAGGGGTAACGTCCTCATCCTCTTTGACGTACAGCACGGGATAGCAGGGAGTTGCATATTCTGCAATCCCGCCGTAGGGGTATTCGCCCAGGGAAAATCCGGTGAGCGTTTTGCTGTTTTCAAGACCGAAGGCACCGGTCTTTGCATCAATGATGCCTGCCGCATAGTTCCAGATGATATGGCAATCCGGACGGGTCTTCGCCAAAATTTCCTGCAACTGTCCTGTATCCTCACAGAAAGCGTTGAGGAAGACGATCATTTTATAGCAGGAAAGATCGATCTCGGCAAGATCGGCGGTGCGGTAGAAATCCACCGGTGCGCCACACTCCTTTAAGATGGAGCCGGTATGGTGAATGGTGGCTTTATGCAGTTCAAAGTTGGGGCGGATCCGATGCATGGCATTTTCATTAATGACCATCAGGATTTCTGCCACCCGTTTTTGCCCCTCCGCCTCTTGATAGAGGGCTTTGGAGGTCTCATTCAGCAGTTTGACTTCATTGCGGATCTCTTCGCTGTCCAGCCAGCCGCCGCCCAGATCCATCCACCAATATCCTTGATGGAAGATGACGTTTTTGGTAAATTCACGCCAATAGGCGGCACGGGTCTGCTCAAAGTTTTCGGCAGGATAGTCCTTGGGGCCTCGCCAGGTGCAAAGGTGGGTGCGGTTGTCGATCTCATCCACCCACAATTTTTTACGGTTGACAGAGTTGGGAACCGCCTGACCCAGGCCGGGGTCGGTGGGGCCCACTCGATTGTAGCCCTTGGGGCCTGCCACGAAATCAATATAGGGAGAGTTCAGCATTCGATCAAAGCCGGTATGCTGCATATTGGCGCAGTTTTCCGGTTCGGTGATGTAGCCGTGGAAAACGCCCACTACCTTTTCCGGTACCATTTCTTTCGCCGCCTTGCAGAAGGCTTCCAAAGCATCCATATTCATATCCCGGGTAAATTCGGAATAGATAACGCTTTGCTCATCCTGCTCGGTATGGAAAAAGAGCTGATCCAGCGTGGGGGTGCCTACGTGGTAACGGTGGGAAATACCGTCTTTCTCAATATAGAACCGTTGGTCAATGGCGGGGAGAGCCTCATAGTGTTTGCCCCGCTTTTCAGCATACTCCAAAAAGGCTTTGGTGGCGGAAATGCCGTAGTCGCCCTTATGACGGGGGTTGCTGTCCCAAGTGCCCCATTGGGTAGTCTCCCCGGCGGTGCCGTAGGCTAAATGGTAGCCGATGATGCGGTCGGCGTATGGAGAGGCTTCTACATGATTGATAAACCGACGCAGTGCCTCCGAGGCATCCTCGATCCATTGTTTGGAGGCAAAGCTCTGCTGCGCCAAAAGATCGGTGGGCTTGGGAGGATGGGAGCCATGGGCTTCGGTGCCGATCATGGCCTTGATCTCTTCGAGTTTACGAGGGCCTTCCGCATAGACAAAGACGTCCTCCGGGTGCGCCTCGCACCAGCCCTCGGGAACGTTTAATTTCACACGGGGCAGATACAAGATGTCAGGCGCATGGGAAAAGAGCATTTCCAGATAGCGGTCGGTGAGGGTGTAGTCATACTGATCGGGACCCACCCAGCCCACGGGAACGATGCAGGAGTGCACCAAAATGCCTTTTTCGTACATCGCTTTATGCCGTTCCGCATGGCGAAGATGCACCTCTACGTCCGGTTTCTCCATCTCATAGCCGAGACGGCTCCAAAAGATGGGGTTGCGGCGCAGAAATTCAATACGTTCTTTGGGATTTTTAAATTGCATATTGACAGTCTGAGAGGCTTTAATTATTGATGCCGTGGTGGCAGGTAGGACTGGTCTCGTCGAGGGCGGCAAAGGTGTAGCCCTTTTCGATGCCCCATCTCAGGATCTCTTCTACGGCGTTGACGCTGAAATTCTTAATGTCATGCTGGAGCACGTTGGCGTATTTTCCACTGCTCAGAATGCCGTTTTTAATGTTGGAGATGACCTGGGTGGTGGAGTCTGTCTCACCGGCGTCACCGCTGGAAACGTTCCAGTCGAAGTACCGCATTCCTTTTTCGGTGACGGCTACCGCAAGACGGCTCATGATGCCGGGGTTAAATCTGCTGATGGTATTGGAACTTCCGCCGGGGAACCGCATCAGCTTGGTGGGGGAGCCGGTCTGCTCCGTGATGATATTCTGCATGATCTGCTGATCGGCAAAGAAGGCTTCTTCGCTGGCGTAGATCTTTTCGTAGTCGTGGCTGGCGGTATGGATGCCGACGGCGTGTCCTTCCCGGGCCATCCGAGCGATGAGGTTATTGTAGCTTCCCTTATTGGTGACGAAGAAGGTGGCTTTGGCATTGTACTTG
>JAZQAE010000020.1:0-11527 GCA_045544995.1 Eubacteriales bacterium | reverse complement strand
ATCCCACTACCATCTTTATTCAGACGCTATTGAAAAGAACGGCGGTCTTCCCGAATTACGCATTTACCCCGAAGCCTCCCACGAAGGGTACGACGGTCTGCTCCTTTGCGGAGGTATGGACATCCATCCCTCTCGCTACGGTGAAGAAGTAAACGGTTCTGTTGACATGGAAGAAGCCCGGGATCTGGCAGAATTTCCTCTTGTAAAAGCCTTTATCGAGGCCGGAAAGCCGGTCTTTGACGTTCAGTTCCATCCGGAACGGATGTGCCGATCCTGGGATAAGCCGGAAACGGTGACCAGCGATCCCATGTTTGAACGTTTTCTTAATATGTGCAAAAAAAGAGGAGCGATTGCTCCTCTTTTTCTATTATAATACTTCATTTATGATTTGACAATCATTAGATGCCACATCTTCTTGACATCATCTTGCATTCATGATAAAATATCGGAGTATGACTATAAATAACAAAGGAGTAAACATGGACAACAAGCAAACATTTAAGCCCTATATTCCTGCAGAAAAGATCACCCCTGAACTGACGGTCACTTCCATTATCATGGGTATCATTCTGGCGGTGGTATTTGGCGCCGCGAACGCCTATCTGGGTCTTCGTGTCGGTATGACGGTTTCCGCTTCCATTCCGGCGGCTGTCATCGCCATGGGCGTGATCCGAGTGATCATGCGCAAAAATTCCATTCTGGAAAGTAATATGGTACAGACCATCGGTTCTGCCGGAGAATCTCTGGCCGCCGGTGCGATCTTCACCCTCCCTGCCCTCTTCCTTTGGGCAAACGAGGGTAAAATGGACAAGCCCGGCATTGTGGAGATCACCCTCATCGCCTTGATCGGCGGTCTTTTGGGTGTCTTCTTTATGGTTCCTCTCCGCAACGCTTTGATCGTCCGGGAGCACGGCATTCTCCCCTATCCCGAAGGACAGGCCTGCGCAGAAGTTATGCTGGCAGGCGAAGAAGGCGGTTCCAATGCAGGAACGGTCTTTGCCGGTATGGGCTTTGCCGCATTTTTCAAATTCATCATCGACGGACTGAAACTTGTTCCCGGCGAAGTTTCTCTGGAAGGCACCACCAAAACCTACCCCGGTGCCATTGGCACTCAGATCTATCCTGCTGTAATGAGCGTTGGCTACATCTGCGGTCCCCGGATCTCTTCTTATATGTTCGCCGGCGGTCTTCTCAGTTGGGTGATCCTCATCCCGATGATCGTCATTTTTGGCGCTGAATTGATCCTTTATCCCGGCACTCAAGCCATTGGCACCCTCTTTGCAGAGGGAGGTACCAGCGCCATCTGGAGCACCTACGTAAGGTACATCGGTGCAGGCGCTCTGGCGGCAGGCGGTATTATCAGTCTGATCAAGTCTCTGCCCCTCATCGTCCGCACCTTCCGGGATGCTCTCAAGAGTATGACCGGTACCAAAGCCGGTACCTTACGGACGGAGCAGGACATCAACATTAAGATCGTTCTTCTCGCCATCCTGGTGCTAACCTTGGCGGTATGGCTGGTTCCTGCCATCCCCGTTTCCCTGATCGGTGCTGTTATCGTCGTCATCTTTGGCTTTTTCTTTGCCACTGTTTCTTCCCGGATGGTAGGTTTGGTCGGCAGCAGTAACAACCCGGTTTCCGGTATGGCCATCGCCACCCTGCTCATTGCCACCCTCATTCTGAAAGTAACCGGCGAGACCGGTGCTGTCGGCATGCAGGCTGCTATCGCTATCGGTTCTATCATTTGTATCGTTGCCGCCATTGCCGGCGACACCTCTCAGGACCTTAAGACCGGCTATCTCTTAGGCTCTACGCCCAAGAAACAGCAGATCGGCGAGATCGTCGGCGTCGTCGCTTCGGCGTTGGCTATCGGCGCCACCCTCTATCTTTTGGACAGTGCTTGGGGCTTCGGTTCTCCGGAATTGGGCGCTCCTCAGGCCACCCTTATGAAGATGGTGATCGAGGGCATCATGGGCGGAAACCTGCCTTGGGGTCTGATCCTGATCGGCGTCTTTATCGCCATCGTTGTGGAGATCCTGGGCATCCCCGTTCTTCCCTTTGCCATCGGCGTTTATCTGCCGGTACAGCTCAATGCCTGCATCATGGTAGGCGGCCTGATCCGCTTGTTCTTCGATAAAATGAAAAAAGCGGAAGAAGAGAAAAAGGGAATCATCAACAACGGTATTCTCTTCTGCTCCGGTATGATTGCCGGTGAGGGTCTGGTCGGTATTCTCCTCGCCATCCTGGCAGTCTTCAACGTGGCAAACGTCATGGATCTTTCCGGTCTTCTGAACCTGCCCGGCTGGGCTTCTTCCGTCGGCAGTCTCCTGGTCTTCGGTCTGATCGTCCTCTCCCTTTTGAAGTTCACCCTTTGGAACAGAAAGTCCAAGTAACATGAAAAAAACGAAGGTTTTGATCTCTGAAAACTATCTGGACCGTATTCCGGCGAGGATGGAGAAAATCCAATGGAAGGCTAATTCCGAAGGAATGGTCACCCTGGAAATTCAGAATACCGGCTGGGCCAACCGTCTGGCGCAGATCCTTTTGGGGAAGCCGAAAGTCAGCTACATCCACTTAGATGAGCTGGGCAGTTTTATTTGGCCTCTGATTGACGGAGAAACAGACATTACTGCCCTCGGGAATTTGGTGGATGCTCAATTTGGCGAAAAGGCTTATCCCCTTTACGAACGACTGGCGCAGTATTTCAAGATCTTAGATAGTTATCATTTTATAGAATGGAAATAAGCCAAAAAAGGCACGAAGGTGAAAATCTTCGTGCCTTTTTTATTGATACACTTTCCATATATGCTCTTTTTTCTCCTTACTGTGATCCACTTCTATGCGATCCATATTGAATTTTAGAAGGAAATATGATAGAATAATAATATGTTTGTTATATTTTCAGAATGAAGGTGAACCATCATGAAGATCATCATTGTGGGCGGCGGTAAAACCGGCACCACCTTGGCTCAGTCCTTAACGGCGGAGAGCCACGATGTTACAGTCATAGATCAAAATACAGAACGGGTCAACGACGTCTGCGGAAACAGTGACGTTATGGGCTTGATTGGGAATGGTATGAACTATAATTCTCTTTCCGAGGCCGGCATCGCTGACGCCGACCTCCTCATCGCCGTCACCGGATCCGACGAACAGAACCTGCTCACCTCCCTCTTTGCCCGCAAAGGCGGAAACTGCGCTACCATCGCCCGGGTACGCAATCCCATGTATATTACCGAAACGGAATTTATCAAAGAACAGATCGGACTCTCTCTCATCATCAATCCGGAATTGGAAGCGGCAAACACCATCTCCCGTCTTTTGCGTTTTCCCGGTGCCATTGATATCAACTCCTTTGCCAAGGGAAAGGCAGAAATGCTGACCTTTAAGGTTCCTGCCGGATCTCTTTTGGACGGGCACACCCTGACGCAGATCCGCAATAAGATCGAGTCCAAGGTCATCTTCTGTACGGTGGAACGGGGCGGGAAGTGCCACATCCCCTCCGGTCTTTTTGAACTGAAAGCCGGAGATAAGGCCACCATCCTTGTCCAACCCCACGAAGCCATCAAATTCTTCCGGCAGATCAAGCTGGAGACCCACAGCGTAAAAAACGTGATGATCGTGGGCGGCGGAACCATTACCTATTATCTGGCCAAGCAGTTGTTGGATAGCCGCATCGCCGTCAAGATCATTGAGATCGACGAAGAACGGTGCAACGAATTGGCGGAAAAACTCCCTGACGCCATGATTATCCACGGAGATGCTTCTGATAAAAACCTCCTCTTAGAGGAGGGGATCGAAACCATTGATGCCTTTGTGGCATTAACCGGCTTTGACGAAGAAAACATCCTGCTCTCCCTTTACGCCAAAGAGATGAGCCGTGCAAAGGTCATCACTAAAATTGACCGCTTGATCTTCCATGAACTGATCGGCAATCTGGATCTGGACAGCGTCATCTATCCCCACACCCTGACCAACGAGGTCATCCTGCAGTATGCCAGAGCCAAGCAAAATGCTTTGGGAAATAACATTGAGACCCTTTATAAACTGGCGGAAGATCAAGCGGAAGCACTGGAGTTCAAGATCGGGCAGAATGCGCCGGGTCTTGGCACCCCCTTACGGGATCTCAACCTCAAAGAAAACCTTTTGATCTGCGGAATTTTCCGAGACCGTCGGTTTATTCTTCCGGATGGTAATACCACCATCCTGCCCGGAGACCGTGTCATCGTAGTGGCCGGTCAAAAGCGACTCAACGACTTTAAGGATCTATTGAAATAACAGTATGAATTTACGAATTATTTTTTACATTATCGGGTACGTCCTACGGCTGGAGGGGCTTTTGATGCTCATTCCGGCAGGGGTGGGATTTCTTTATCGGGAAACAGAAGCCTTTTCCTTTTTGATTTGCGGGATTGCAGTGGCTCTTTTAGGTCTCCTGATGACCCTAAAAAAGCCTCAGAATCAAGTCTTTTATGCCAAAGAGGGCTTTCTCTCCGTGGCATTGAGTTGGCTTGGATTGAGTTTGTTTGGCTGTCTTCCTTTTGTTATTTCCGGAGATATTCCCCGGTTTGTCGATGCCTTTTTTGAAATGGTTTCCGGATTCACCACCACCGGCTCCACCATCCTGAAAGACGTGGAGGCACTCTCCCACGCCTCCCTTTTTTGGCGCAGTTTCTCCCATTGGATCGGCGGGATGGGGGTCCTGGTCTTTCTCCTGACCCTCCTACCCCTCACCGGCGGTGCTACCATGCATCTCATGCGGGCGGAAAGCCCCGGCCCTCAAGTGGGAAAGATGGTGCCGAAAATTCGGGATACCTCCAAAATTCTTTATATCATCTATACCGTCATGACGGTGGTGGAGATCATTCTTTTGATCTGCTGCAAAATGCCGGTCTTTGATGCCGTCACCCTCTCCTTCGGCTCTGCCGGTACCGGCGGTTTTGCCGTCCTTAATTCCGGGCTGGCGGACTATTCGGCGATCTGTCAATATATTATCGCCGTCTTTATAATTCTCTTTGGAGTTAATTTCAACGTCTATTTTCTTCTCCTGCGCCGTCACTTCAAGCAGGCGTTTCGATGCGAAGAAGCCCGTTGGTATATAGGGATCATCGGCATCTCTACCCTCATGGTCTTCTTCAATACGCTAAAACTTTTTGACACCGCTGAGGAAGCCTTTCGACACGCCTTTTTCCAAGTAGGCAGTATCATGACCACCACCGGATTCAGCACCACCGATTTCAATCTCTATCCGGAAGTTTCTAAATTGATTTTGGTGATCCTAATGTTTATCGGCGCCTGCGCCGGCAGTACCGGCGGCGGAATTAAGGTGTCCAGAATCATTCTGTTACTGAAATCCGTGGGCAAAGAGCTCTCCCAGACCGTCCATCCCCGGACAGTCAAAAAACTGCATTTAGAAGGGAAAGTCGTGGATCACTCCACCGTTCGGTCGGTCAATACCTTTATAGCGGCCTACGTCTTTATCTTCTTTGCCTCCATGCTGGTCGTCTCCTTTGACAACTTCGATTTTACAACGAATTTTACCAGTGTCGCCGCTACGCTCAACAACATCGGTCCGGGACTCAACGCAGTGGGCCCCTTGGAGAATTTCAGTGCGTTTTCCGATCTGTCCAAATACGTCCTTTGCTTTGATATGTTAGCCGGAAGATTGGAACTCTTCCCTCTGCTGATCCTCCTGCGTCCGGCCATCTGGAAACGGGCTATTCGCCAAAAACTTCGTTCAAACAAATAAGAACCCGACCCGCTAACGCAATTAAAATTGCGAGCGGATACCTCGGAATCTTGTTGTATTCGCAATAAAAAAATACCCTATGCCAAGCATCCCTTGGCATAGGGTATTTTATATTTTAGCCTTTTTTGGAAAAGATCTTGTTGATCAAAAGGGTGGCCAGGATGATGACACCGATAATGATAAAGATCACCAGCATCCCGATTCCCATCTTATCCAACATCTCCACGAATCGACCGGGAACAAAGTTCAGTTCCGAAAAAGCGGATTTGATCATATTCAACATATCCATCAACCTCCAAACATATTAAGAATGATACCGCCGGCGATGACCGATGCGATCTGACCGGATACGTTAACGCCGATGGAGTGCATCAACAGGAAGTTCTGAGGATCTTCCTGCAGACCCATCTTATGAACGATACGGCCGGACATGGGGAATGCCGAAATGCCGGCGGCACCGATCATGGGGTTGATCTTATTCTTCAGGAACAAATTCAAAAACTTAGCAAAGAGGACACCGCCTGCCGTATCCACGATAAAGGCGATGAGACCCAATGCCATGATCAAGAGGGTGGCAGGTTTCAGGAACTTATCCGCCGTCATATTGAAGGCAACGGAAATTCCCAGGAAGATGGTGATCAGGTTCGCCAGAACCTTCTGCGCCGTCTCGGAAAGAGAATCCAACACACCGCACTCACGGATCAGGTTACCAAACATCAGGAAACCGATCAGGGCAGTAGCCTGCGGAACGATGGCAGAGACCACGATGGTGATAATGACCGGGAACAGAATCCGGGTCAGTTTAGAAACAGATTTTTGCTCGTAAGGCATCCGGATCAAGCGTTCCTTCTTAGTAGTAAGGGCACGGATTACCGGAGGCTGAATGATAGGCACCAACGCCATATAGGAATAGGCGGCCACGGTGATCGCACCGACATATTCAGATTTCAAGGTGTTGGCCACGGCGATGGAGGTGGGGCCGTCTGCCGCACCGATGATCGCAATAGACGCCGCATCGTTATCGCCAAAGAAGATGGCCGCCATTGAAAGCGTAAAGAAGATACCAAACTGCGCCGCAGCACCGAACAGCATCAATTTCGGATTAGTCAGTAACGGACCAAAGTCGATCATAGCACCGATGCCGATGAACAGCAACAAGGGGAACAGTTCATTGGCAATACCTGCATGATACAGCTCATTAATAGGGCCGTGCAAGGCATCGGAAAAAGGAATGTTCACCAAAATCGTGCCGAAGCCCATGGGCAACAGCAGAGTCGGTTCCATCTCTTTTTTGATGGCCAGGTAGATCAGCAGGCAACCGATGCAGATCATAATGATCTCGCCGACGCCGAATTCCAATAGGTTTTTATAAAGTATGTCCATTTTTTCTCTCCTTTTCTCCAAAAAATCGAACATTACATAGCATACAATATTTTTATCAAAATTACAAGAGATTTTTACGAAGATTTTCTGCAGAATCGGGATGAAGAAGAATGGGCGCTACATCCAAAACGGTCTTGCAACCCTTCTCCCCTTTTTGGCTCATCCGATAAGCTGCCCGGGCATAGGCCACCAGTACGCTGGAGGTGAATTCCGGATTGGAGTCTAAGGTCAGTTTATACTCGATAACGTGGCGATTCTCGCCTTCAAAGCCGGTAGTACCTGCACGGAAGACCATGCCGCCGTGAGGAATTCCGGCATGATCCCGTTGCAGTTCTTCACGGGTGATGAAATGCACCGTCGTGTCATAGTCTGCAAAATAGTTGGGCATGGTAACGATGGCCTTTTCGATGGCTTCGAGATCCGCCCCCTCTTTTGCCACCACGAAGCATTCACGCAGATGCTTCTCTCTGGTAGACAGAGTAGGATTCTCCCCACTGCGCACCCGCTCAATGGCCTCTTTCACGGGGATGGTATATTGCCGGGCATCCTCCACCCCTTCAATTCTGCGGATAGCATCGGAATGACCCTGGCTGACCCCTTTCCCCCAGAAGGTATAGTCTGCTCCATGGGGCAGGATCGCCTGACCGTAAGCACGGTTCAGCGAAAACAGGCCCGGATCCCAGCCGACGGAGATGATTCCCACCGTGCCGCCCTTTTGGCACGCCTCATCCACTCGGGCAAAATGCTCCGGGATCCGAGCGTGGGTATCAAAACTATCAATAACGTTAAAATGTTCTGCCAAAGCGGGCGTCTGAACCGGCAGGTCGTTGGCAGATCCGCCGCAGAGGATCATCACGTCGATCTCCTCTTTCATCTCGATGGCTTTCTCCATCGAATAGACCGGGACACCGGTTCGGGTCTGTACCTGAGCGGGATCCCGACGGCTGAAGACTGCCACCAGCTCCATATCTTCGCTGGTTCGAAGAGCGCTTTCTACTCCTCGTCCCAAATTTCCATAGCCTGCAATTCCTACTTTGATTTTCATACTTTTTTCCCTTTCTCCTGCACCTGACGGAGGTAAAGTTCCTCTAACTGTGCAGTCATCGCTTGCGCATTAAATTTTTCTTTGTATTCCGACAATGCGCCGTCGGACAATTTCTGATAAAGTTTTTTATCTTCCAAAAGTTTCAAGATAGCCTCTGCCATGGCACCCGCATCTCTCTGGGGCACCACCAGACCATTGACACCGTCTGTGATCATATAAGGATTACCGCCGGAATCGGTTACCACCGCCGGTTTCCCCAAGCTCATTCCCTCTGCCAAAGCGATAGAAGAGGCTTCAGCGCCATGGGAACAATTCAGATTCACGTCGCAAATATTGCAATAGGGGATCACGTCCAAGACGAAGCCGGTATACAGCACCATATCCTCGATTCCAAGTTCCCGTGTCTGCTGTTCCAGTTCTTCCCGACAGCTTCCGTCTCCCATCATAATGAATTTGACCGGTTTTCCTTCTAATTTTTTTGCTGTTTCCAAAAGATAGGAATGACCCTTATACGGTTCCATTCTGGCGGAGAGAAGACAGACCAACTCTTCCTCCCCGATCCCCAAGGTGGCTCTGAACTGCGCCTTTTCCTCTTTGGATAGTTGCTTCACCGGCTCAACGCCGTTGATGATGACCTCGATCCGCTTGGGATCCACGCCGGTAATCACCAGATTGTCCCGTGCTACGTGAGCCACCGCCACAATGGCGGTAGAAAGCGTATTATTGATCATTCCGGAAATCTGTTTACGAGGGAAGACCGTATCCTTTTTGGGAATATCGAATGCGGAATGACGGGTGTAGATCCGCACCGGCACGCCTGCCAACCAAGCGGCCACTTTGCCCGCAAAAGACGAATGGGTATGGACGATATCCGGCTTTTCTGCACGGATGATCTTTTTATACTCTGCCACGGCACCCCGTTCCCAGGAACGGTCGTGCCCCTTTTGGGTCTCGATGACCCGATAGCCCATCTCTTCCACCAAGGAGACCAAAGCACTGCCGGAAGGGACGGCGACGATCATCTCAAATCTCGTTCGATCCAGGCATCTCAAGGTCTGCAATAAAACACGTCCGGCACCGCCCAACGTGGCATCTGTCATTATCGTTAAGATCTTAATCATCCTATTACTCCTTTTAACGATATCTTTATTATTATAACATGTGACTTTTAAAATTACAATATTCTTCTCGGCATATCAACAAATCTTATGACATACAGTATTAGCCGGGAGGTGTTACCATGAAAACAACGCAATCTTGTTGGCAGTTCTTGGGGTTTATTTTTACCGGAATCTTCGGCGTATTACTTCATTTCCTCTACGATTGGACCGGTCAAAAGCCCCTCGCCGCCCTTATCTCCGGAGTCAACGAATCTACCTGGGAGCATATGAAGCTTCTCTTTTTCCCCATGTTTTTCTATGCACTGCTCCAAGAAAAGTTCTGTCAGGAAAAGCGTCCCGATTTCTGGTGCATTAAACTATACAGTATCGGCTTGGGGCTCGCCCTCATCCCCCTTATTTTCTACACCTTTAACGGTGTTTTCGGCACTTCTCCGGATTGGTACAACATCACCATCTTTTTTCAGGCTGCCGCCATTGCGTTTCTCTTAGAAAACCAATTATTAAAAAACGAGCCTCTTTCCTGCCGTCCAAGGGTTGCAAAATTCATTTTATGGGGAATTGCTCTCGCCTTTGTTCTCTTCACCTGGTTTCCGCCACAAATTCCTCTTTTTCAGGATCCTCTTTCCGGTGGTTACGGCATTTAATTTATAAAAACACTGGACAAATCCGAAAAATATTGTATAATGGAGCATAGGGCATCTAAAATGATCCCATATTTTCAAACTGGAGTGTGAATAACATGAAACTGATCATTAAAAACGATTACGACGCTATGTGTGCCTGGGCTGCTCAGCACATTGCTGATGCCATCACCAATCATAAAGAGGACCGTCCCTTTGTATTGGGTCTGCCTACCGGTTCCTCCCCGCTCGGTGTCTATAAGAGACTGAGCGAGATGAATAAGGCCGGAAAGGTCACCTTTAAAAACGTCGTTACCTTCAACATGGATGAGTACGTGGGTCTGCCTCGTGAGCATGACCAGAGCTACTGGTATTTCATGCACGATAACTTCTTCAATCACATCGACATTCCCGCCGAGAACGTCAACATCCTCAACGGCATGGCCGAGGATCTCGAAGCCGAGTGTCAACGCTATGAAGATAAGATCGCTTCCTACGGCGGAATTGACCTCTTCCTGGGTGGCAGCGGTGTGGACGGCCATATCGCTTTTAACGAGCCCTTTACCTCTCTGACCTCCAGAACCGGCGTGCGTGCCCTGACTCAGGACACCCTGATCGTCAACTCCCGATTCTTCGGCAACGATCCCAATAAAGTTCCCAAGACGGCTCTTTCCGTGGGCGTAGGTACCGTCTGCGATTCCAAGCAGGTCCTGCTCCTCATCAGCGGTCATAACAAGGCCAGAGCTCTCCGCCACTGCGTAGAGGGCGGTGTGGATCATGCCTGGACCATCAGCGCTCTGCAGCTGCACAAAGACGGCATCATCGCTTGTGATGAAGATGCTTGCGGCGAGTTGAAGGTTGATACATACAAATACTTCAAAGAGATCTATAAAGACGAAAAGTAATCTCTATAAAAAGTATGCCGCCCGGCGAATTCTCGCCGGGCGGCATTTTTTACGTTATCCTAACGAAAAAATTCGAGAGATTTCAGTTTTTATCAACGCCCTTTTGGTTCGTATTGCTTTTTTCTAAAGGGTCTTTTCTTTTTGAAACACTTTTTTATGAATTACCCAAGTGAGAACCATACTGAGCGTGCAGATGGAAAAATATACCACGGAATAAACCGCCGGAAACGCCGGTTGATAGGCCAGGCAAGAGAAAACCCAAAACAGTCCCGCCACCATGATCGGTGACGCCCAAAAGAATTTTATCTCTTTGCCTGCAAGGATGCCCACAACGACGGAAACCACCGGATGTACAACAAAAAACAGCAGCAACGTCACCAACATACCTGCCTCCGCCCGTACCGTGTGAACGGTGATCACCGGAAGGATCAACATGGCAATCAATATAAGTGCCAAAATCAATATGACACGTTTCAGTTTATTCATTTACCAGCCCTCCCTTCCAATCCAGGTTCGGCTTTACCGTATAGAAACTATAACGGACCGTACCGCTGAATCTTTCATAACTGCTCCAGGTGGCAATCACCTCATAAACATAGTTTCCGTCTTTTAATTGAAAAAACAAATTGCCGTTGACTGGGTTTAGACTGACATCTTCGCTTTTGCCATCCGTCTTTCCCCAATATTTTTCTTCCCAACACCGGATT
>JAZQAE010000019.1:0-2869 GCA_045544995.1 Eubacteriales bacterium | reverse complement strand
GTAAAAAGAGAGCGTTAAGCTCTCTTTTTTATTGCAAAACAGATAAATCTATGGTAGAATAACAATGTTTAAAATGGGTAATATAGCGTTCTTTGAAAAGGAGACCAAATGGAAATTTTTAATCTGACACTGAGCCAAATGTTAATGATGTTCACGCTGATCGCAGTAGGCTTTATATTGCGTAAAAAATGCGTTTTGCCGGAGAATGCAGGGACGGTTCTTTCTAAGGCAGAGACCTGGATCTTTGTGCCGGCTCTTTCTTTATTTAATATGATCAACAAATGTACCGTAGAGAGTTTTTCCAAGAATTGGATCTTAATGCTTTACGGTGCGGTGATCGTGGTAGCTGCCATCGGATTGGCATACCCTCTTTCTGCCCTCTTTTTCAAGAAGAAAGACCGTGAAAGCTATCAGCGTAACGTTTATAAATATGCCTTGACTTTCGGGAACTACGGTTTTATGGGTAATTTCATCGTCCTGGGGATCTGGGGCAACGATATGTTTTATAAGTATGCGCTCTTCACCTTTATTGTCGGTATTTTCTGCAACGGCTGGGGAATGTATATTCTCATTCCCAAGGATAAGAGTGCAGGTCTTGCCGCCAATCTGAAAAAAGGCTTACTGACTCCGCCCATTATCGCTTTGGTGACCGGTATTATTTTAGGTCTTTTGAACGTTCGGGAAGTGATGCCGAGTTTCTTGCTGAGTGCGATGGAAAACGCCAGTAAATGCCAGGGACCGGTAGCGATGGTATTGGCTGGCTTTGTGATCGGCGGGTATAACTTCAAGGAACTGATCACCAATAAGAAGGTCTACGTTGCTACTGCTTTGCGGTTGATCGTCATTCCGGCATTGATGATGCTGGTACTTCACGCTTTGGGCACTTCAAAGGAGATTATGACATTGGCGCTGATCTGCTTTGCAACCCCCCTGGGACTGAATACTATTGTATACCCGGCAGCATACGGCGGCGAGACCAAGACCGGCGCTTCCATGGCCATGATCTCTCATACCCTTTCTGTTATTACTATTCCGTTGATGTATTTAGTGTTTATTGTGTTATTATAAGGAGAAAAAATGGCCACAAGAATTATTATGGTTCGCCACGGCTTCAGCCTGGCGAATGAACAAGCAAAATTTGCCGGTCATTGGGACGTCGAGTTAGCTGAACTCGGTAAAAAGCAAGCGGAAAAAGCCGGCATTTATTTTAAAGACCATCCGGTGGATGCAATTTATTCCAGCGACCTTCTGCGGGCGTATCAGACGGCAGAGCCCATCGCTAAGGCATTGGGTCTTCCGATCCATAAAGAGCCCGGTCTCAGAGAGATCTGTGCCGGAGAATGGGATGGGATCCTCTTTGATGATATGGCCGTCAAATATCCGAAAGAAGCAGAAGCTTGGGTTTCTGACATTGGTCGTAGCGGCTGTCCCGGAGGAGAAACAGTGATAGAGTTGGCGGAGCGGGTAGTTGGTACGGTTCGTCGAATCGCCGAAGAGCATGAGGGTCAGACGATCTGCATCGCCACCCATGCCACTCCGATTCGGGCGGTCAGTACCGTTGCCTCCGGAACCCCTGTGGAAGAAATGGCGAAGGTGCCTTGGGCAGCCAATGCCTCTCTGAATATATTTGAGTATGAAGACGGCGCTTTTAAGGCGGTTGAATTGGATATCGTTGAGCATCTGGGGGATCTTCTGACAAAACTTCCTGCTAACGTTTGATAGGAGAAAAAAGATGAATATATTCGCAACCACTTTAAGCCAGATGGTGTTCCTTTTTTCGTTGATAGTTATCGGTTATCTTTTGGCTAAATGTGGGGTTGTGCAGAGTAGTGCGGCCGGCGTGTTGGCCAAGATGGAGAATTTCGTATTCATCCCGGCACTGGTGATGGTGACGTTTATTGAAAAGTTTACCATCCAAAGTCTCTCCACCATGTGAAACCCTTTTTGATCAGCTTTATTACATTGGGTGTGGCCATTCCTCTGGCGTTGTTGACTGCATTGTTGCTTTCGAAAAAAGATCGCTATTTACGCAATATCTATACCTATGGCCTTTGTTTTTCCAACTTTGGGTTCATGGGGAATGCCATTGTCAGTCAGCTTTATCCCGACTATTTCTTTGAATATCTCATTTTTACCCTTCCCCTTTGGATGGGCATCTACGTTTGGGGTGCGCCGTCCTTGCTGATGAGTGAGAGTGGGCAAAAACTGACCTTTGCGCAGCGTTGCAAATCGTTTTTAAATCCCATGTTCATTGCCATGATCGTGGGGATGGTGATCGGGCTTTCGGGGCGTTCTGTCCCCGGCTGGATCGGTACGATGCTAAATTCTGCCTCCGACTGTATGTCCCCGGTGGCGATGCTTTTGACCGGTATCACGGTGGCCTCTACCGATTTGAAAAAGACCTTCACATATTTCAAGATCTATCTCATCTCAATTGTAAGATTGATCGTATTTCCGCTGTTTGCGATGGCGGTGCTGTATTTTATCCCCATGCAAAAGTCTACTTTGATCTGCATGATCTGTTCGGTGGCGATGCCTTTGGGGCTGAACACCATCGTGATCCCCAGCGCCTATGGAAAGGATACGACTGAGGCGGCAGGGATGGCGATCGTATCCCATCTGCTCTCTTGCCTGACCATTCCGGTGATCCTGCTTTTGATGTCTAAACTGTTATTTTAGCGGTATAAAATTACACCCTCGTCGTAATTTTAAACGACGAGGGTGTTTTTTTGTATAACGAAAACCACCTGCTAAGCAGGTGGTTCAAAAGAGGCTTTTGCCGATGAGTAAAAAAGAGGCTCCTATGGTATAATGCAAAAGGTCTGCCAACCACAAGCATTAAAGACATAGGAGGTCAATATGAAAATCG
>JAZQAE010000018.1:0-13290 GCA_045544995.1 Eubacteriales bacterium | reverse complement strand
CTTTGACACGCTGGGAAGACTCTCAAAAATGTTCCCGAATTCGTCAAAACGGTCTCGTCGGCGTACATGGGTACGGTAGAGGGCGTTTTGGCGGATAGCAGAAATTTTCAATCAAAATCCGCATCACTATGCGGATTTTTTTCCTTATAAAGAAACAACGAGAAAGAGCAGGTTCTCTTTCTTGCTATTATATTGCAAAACCAGTATGAACTTATTGGCTCTTTTCATTTTCTGCGGTCGGGGACTTTTTTGACAGTCTGAAAAAATTCCTTGAAATCGTGAGATTTCAAGGGATTTTCACATTAAAAGGCCTCGGTAAGGTTGATCTTGATCTCTTTTTCCTCGCCCTTTCGGCTGATGCGGATGGTTACCGTATCGCCGGGACGGAAGGAATCCTTTAGTTCATTCAGTTCCGCCATAGAGGTGATCTTCTGTCCATTGAAGCCGACGATCACGTCGCCTTCTTTCAAGCCCTTCTTAGCGGCATCGCACTCAGGATCCACGTAAGAAACGTAGACCCCCTGAGGAAGATTATGGTATTTGGCATAAGCCTCCGTCAAATCGCTACCCTGAATGCCGATATAAGCACGGGTCTTGATATATCCATAGGTGATCAATTCCTCCGACATATCTACCACATGATTAATGGGAATAGCAAACCCGATCCCCTCATAATCGGTGGCCACTAATTTAGAAGAGGTGATCCCGATGACCTGACCGTAAGCATTGACCAAAGGTCCTCCGCTATTGCCGGGATTGATGGCCGCATTGGTCTGGATCAGGGTCATAAAACTGCCGTTCATGGGAATCTTGCGGTTCATGGCAGAGACAATGCCGTCCGTCACACTTCCGGCCAATTCCATGCCGTAGGGATTTCCGATGGCTACCACCGTTTCCCCCACTTCCAGAAGGTCGCTGTCTCCCAGTTCAGCCGGTTGCAGTCCGGTGGCTTCCACCTTAAGAATTGCCAAATCGGAACGCTCATCCTCGCCCACGATCACGGCATCGTATTCAGTGATCCCGTCGCTGAGCACCACCCGCACCCGGGCTGCGCCTTCCACTACGTGATCGTTGGTCATGATATAGCCGTCCTGACTGATAATGAATCCGGATCCGGAAAAGGCAGTCTCTCCCTCGCTTCGCTCCGAAATGAGGATCCCTACTACGCTGTTTTTGACCTTTTTATTGATCTCCACCAAAGAAAGAAGTTCGCCCTTCTTTTCTTCTTTGGTGATGTCCGGCATATTGTAGACCGCCCCCTCTTCCCGCTGGGCGTTTCCGGAGACCGCCTCATTCTTTTGCGGAATCTTCTCCTCTTCTTGGGGTGCCTCCGTCTGTTGATCTTCCTTCATCACCACGGAACCGGTGAATCCAAAGAACATGGCCGCCATAATCATACTGCAGCAAAGAAGCATGATCCCTGCCGCAATGCAGGCAATAACGATCAGCGGAGCATTACTGCGTTTTTTCGGTGTCGGCGCATAAGGAATCTCTCCGGTATATTGATAAGGATTGGGATTTTGATAGGTATATTCTCTTTGCCCTTGGGGTTCTTCCTGGTTTACCTCTTCCGCCGGAACAGGCTCCTCCATCGGCTGTTGATTGTTCTCAAATTCGTCCATGAAGTTCTTCCTCCATTTTTAGTGTAAAGGCAAATTCTGCAAATTCGCCCTCTTTGGATGTAACGAAAATATCTTCTCCGTGCGCTTCCATGATACTTTTGACCATGTACAGTCCTAAACCGACGCCTTTTTTATTTTGCCCACGGCTTTTATCGGTCTTATAAAAACGTTCAAAGATATTGCCGGCCTCTGCCGCCGGAATTCCCTCGCCGGTATTACGGACAGCAAACAGCAGTTTTCCGTCACGGCGGGAAAGGGTCATTGTGATCGTACCTTCCGCCGGTGTAAACTTCACCGCATTGTCCACAAGATTATATACCACCCGATAGATGGCATCCCGGTCCCCGATGGCATAAACCGAATCTTCCGGCAATTGCAGATCCAACTGAACCCGTTCCTCACGGATCCGATCCTCCATCGTCAATACCACCCGATGGGCCAATTCCGTCAGGTCAAAGGGCTCCATCCGGTAAGAGATCTCTCCGGATTGAATTCTTGCCACGTCCAAAAGATTATTGACCATCCTGGAAAGACGGCGCACCTCTTCTGAAACCAAAAGAAGATACTTTTGCTCCAATTCCGGCGGAATCGTCCCGTCCAGAATTCCATCAATAAATCCCCCAATGGTGGTCATGGGCGTTCTCAACTCATGGGAAACGTCTGCAATAAAGCCCCGGCGCATGGTCTCCAACCGATCCAGGCTGTCCGCCATCTGATTAAAGGTGGTCGCCAAGGCACTCAGTTCTTCATCCGGTGAAAGACTGATCCGCCGAGAAAAGTCTCCCTTAGCATAGCTCCGGGCAGCCAGCGCCATCTCGTTCAAAGGACGGGTGATCTGCCGAGTGATAAAATACAACACCACGAAGGCAAAACACATGACCGCCAACCCACAGAAAAGATAGACCATCAAGATCTTTCGCATCTCGGTATTAACACGAATCTGCTGGGCCGTCACGAAAACGCATCCGATCACCGACGTTTTTCCGTCGCTGTAGATCGGAACTCCGACAGTATAGGAGTTGCCCAACTGCCCGACGAAAACGCTCTGACGCCGATAACTCTCACCGGCAAGCACCTGTTCTACCGCCGACTGAGGCAGTTCGATAGGCTCTGAAAGACGGAGCGTGCTTTGCACCACTCTGCCCCATTGATTGACGATGATCACGTCACTGTCAATGGTCTGCTTGACCGTCTCGATGGAACCTTCCATGATGGTTCCCACGAAGGCGTTATAATTCGCCGGCATCCCTTGGAGCATCTCTGCCACCGTATTGGCCGCTTTTTCCATATTCCGATCCTGGTCTTTGACGCTTCGCAACGTATAAACCGTCGTTGTGGCGGTGCCGAGCACGAAGATGATCAGCAATATGATCCATGCACAAGCATTGAAATATCGAAAAAAGATCCTCTTATGCACTTATTCCACCGTCTCAAATTTATAGCCGATCCCCCAGACGGTACGGATGGCCCAACGGTCAGAAACACCCTCTAATTTTTCACGGATGCGCTTGATATGGACGTCCACCGTTCTGGAATCGCCAAAATACTTAAAGCCCCAGATCTCATCCAAAAGCTGATCCCGGGTAAAGACCCGATTGGGGTTTTTGGCCAGATGATACAACAGTTCGATCTCTTTGGGCGGAGCTTCCACCGTCTTGCCTGCCACCACCAATTTATAGTTGGTCAGCGAAACGTAGAGATTGGGATATTCCACTTCCTGCCGGGTCTCATCGGGAGAATTGCCTACCCGGCGCAGAACCGTCTTGATCCGTGCCATGACCTCTTTAGAATCGAAGGGCTTGGTTACGTAGTCGTCGGCTCCCAATTCTAATCCCAGCACCTTATCAAAGGTCTCGCCCTTGGCAGACAGCATAATGATGGGCACATTGGAAGTTTGCCGGATCTCACGGCAGACCTGCCAGCCGTCCTTTTTGGGAAGCATAATATCCAAAAGGATCAGATCGGGATTAAAGGATCCGAATTTCCGGATCGCCTCTTCTCCGTCTCCTGCTGTCTCTACAGTATAACCCTCTTTTACCAGATAAAGTGTCAATAGTTCACAGATATTCTGTTCGTCATCAACTACTAAAATTCTGCTCATGGTATGAAACCTCACTTTCTATCTAAAGTATAATCTTTCCAACTTTAAAATGGATGAAGAAATTGTTAACAAATCGTTTTGAAAGGATGAAAACATTCATCTTTTACCGTTAAAACCGCTGTTCCTGCCGAAAGATCTGCCAAAGCCTTTTTCAACGGTTCCACCTCTTTGGAACGGATCATCAATTCTATTGAAACGTCCGCCTCAAAGGCGGTATTCTGAATTTCAGCACGTTGCAGTTCCGGCATCCGTTGGAGCCGGTCATACAGAGCATAAGCACACCGGATCTCCAAAAGCGTTCCCTGCTCCATCATAGCAGTTCCCACCTCGGTCACCCCATCGGCAGCGCCCCTGGAATAAGCCCGTACCAACCCGCCGGCACCCAGAAGAATTCCGCCAAAGTAACGGGTCACCACCACCGCCACGTCAAATAATTCCTGTTTTTTTAAGACGTCCAGCATGGGCATCCCGGCAGTCCCGCCCGGTTCTCCGTCATCAAAAAAACGTTCCACCAAGGGATCCTTGATGCGATAGGCAGCACAGTTATGAGTAGCATCCGGAAACTCCGCCTTGATCTCGGCGATAAAAGCGTCCGCTTCCTCCACCGTTCCCACCCGTGCAATGGTGGTAATGAACCGGCTTTTTCGTTCGATAAATTCCGTGCGGCAACGACCGGCCGGCACAAAATAACTCTTCTCTACCATTTATCTTCTCCAAAACTTAATATGCTATCATCTTATCACATTTTTTCTTTGATTTCAATAAAAAAAGCGGTAGAATCCTACCGCTTAATAATGATATTTCGGGCGATGAAAACCGAGGAAAAAGACAGTCACCACCACTGCCATCGCTTCCGCCACGACGATGGAGAGCCAGATCCCGTCGATACCCCAGAGCAAGGGAAGCAAAAGGACGGCGGCGATCTGAAAGACCAAGGTGCGCAAAAAGGCAATCAGCGCGGAGGTCAGACCATCATTCAAGGCCGTAAAGAAGGAAGAACCGAAGATGGCAATTCCCGCAAATAAAAAGGAGAACGAGAAAAAGAAAAATCCTCGCTTCGTCAGTTCAAACAACGCCGGGTCATAGCCCACAAACAGAACGGACAGGGGCTTGGCCAATACCAATGAAAGCGCCACCATGCTTAAAGAAAACGCCATAATTAACACAACGCTTCTGCGAAGCAAACTTTTGAGTTCGTCATGGTTGCCGGCACCGTAATGAAAACTGATGACCGGTGCCGTACCGATGGAGTACCCGATAAAGGCGGCCAGAAAGATCATATTGACGTACATCAAGACCCCATATGCCGCCACCCCGTCTTCTCCGGCATATTTCATCAATTGAACGTTATAGAGCATTCCCACCAAAGACATGGAGAGATTGCTCATCAACTCAGAAGAACCATTGGTGCAGGTATGGAGTAACGCCAAACCGTCCCATTGGGTCTTTCCCAACCGCAAAAGACCGGTATTGGGACGGAAAAAATAAACGAGAGGGAGCAATCCGCCCACCGCCTGGCTCAAGGCCGTCGCCGCAGCAGCACCTACCAAACCCCATTGAAACACCGCCACGAACAGAGCGTCCAACACCATATTGGTAACACCGGAAGCCACCGTCACCCCTAGTCCCAGCTGAGGCTTTTCGGCGGTGATAAAAAAGCTTTGAAATTCCATCTGCAGAATAAAGGCAGGGTTCGCTAAAAGGATGATCCGCCCATAAATGACGCAATCCTCTAAAAGCTGCCCCTCTGCACCGAGAAGGGAGGCGATGGGACGGAGGAAAAGCAACCCGAATACCGTCACCAAAAGACCGCAACCGATGGAAACGTAGATCAAGAGAGAAAAGAAGGAATTCGCCCGTTCCCGATGTCCTTCGCCCAGTTCTTTGGCCACCAAAGCACTGCCACCGGTGCCGAACATAAAGCCGAGGGTGCCCAAGATCATCAAAAAGGGCATGATGAAATTCACCGCCGCAAAGGGGGTCTTCCCTACAAAATTGGACACAAAAAAGCCGTCCACCACACCGTAGATCGAAGTGAAGATCATCATGACGATGGAAGGCAGAGTGAACCGCAGTAATTTTTGATATGTAAAATGATCGGATAATTTAATATTCATACTGAGCATTATAGAGAATCCACTGCAAAATGTCAACAAAAAAAGAGGAGGTTTTTCCTCCTCTTTTTTAATCGTTCAAACCATCTAAATAGGCGGAAGCGGCAAGGCCTGCCGTTGCGCCGTCGCCGGCGGCAGTTGCCAACTGACGGATGGGCTTGGTTCTGCAATCACCGGCGGCAAAGACCCCGGGGGTTGCGGTCAGACAATCCTCGCCGGAAAGCACATAGCCGGCTTCGTCTAATTCCACCAGTTCCTTAAAAGGCTCGTTCTTGGGTTGCTGACCGACGGCGATGAAAAGACCGTCCACCGGCATGGTTTCCAGTTCTTCGCCGTATTTCAGTTCCAGACCGGTAAGATGTCCCTCGCCCAAAAGGCGGTTGACCACCCGACCGGTACGAATCTCCACGTTAGAGAGCTTTTTCAACCGTTCCAAAAGAACCGGCTCCGCCCGAAATCCATCCCGGCGGTGGATCAGCGTCACTTTACTGCAAAGCTCCGCCAAGGAAAGGGCGGACTGGACGGCGGCGTTACCGCCGCCTACCACAGCCACTTCTTTTCCTTTATAGAACGCTCCGTCGCAAACGGCACAGTAGGAGATCCCGGAAAGGGCCTCCTCCCGCTCAAGCCCCAGATGGCGATGGGCGGCACCGCTGGCGATGATGATACTCTTTCCTTCATAGCGATCCTCATCGGTGGTGGTGACGATAAAAGCGTCCCCTTCACGGAAGACCCGATCGACCTCCACCGGTTCGATCTCACCGCCGAACTGATAGACCTGCTCTGCCAGTTTATCGGCATATTCCACACCGCTGATACCATACAGACCGGGAAAGTTCTCGATCCGGGCAGAGGCGGTGATCTGACCGCCGAGAGCGGTGGACTCCAAAAGGAGTACGCTCTTCCCTGCCCGAAGCAGGTAAATGGCGGCGGTCATGCCGGCGGTTCCTCCGCCGATGATAATACAATCATGCATTGGCAGTCACCCGCTTGGTGAAGGAACGAATTTCAGATGCGTTGGTCAGTTTTTCAATTCCGGCATCGCTCTCTACGATCAACGTGGGAGCGCGGTCGATCTGATAAGCATCCACCAATTCCCGGTTCTCAGGGGCTTCAGCGTCCAGTTTTTCATAAGCAATACCGGCCTGATCCAGGACTGCCGCTGCCATCTTGCAGTTGGGGCAGGTCTTGGTGGTAAAGAGCAGGACACGGTTTCCGCCGGTCGCTTCTGCGGCTACATCACAAGCGCAGTTGCCGTGGAAAGCAGGATCTTTGGTTGCGGCGATCGTCTGATCGTAGAGTTTACGATCCTTGAATTCCTGGCTCTTGCCGTCGTTCCAGTTCTGAACGGGACGGTAGTAACCGGTGATCCGGCTGTAAACCTCGGTATTCTCTCCGCAGATGGGGCAGGTATACTGCTCACCGGCGATATAGCCGTGGTTCTTACAAACGGTATAGGTGGGAGACATGGAATAATAAGGCAGACGATAGTTCTCGGCGATCTTCCGAACCAGGTTGGCAGCTGCCTTCCAGTCGGGCAGTTTCTCGCCCATATAGGCGTGGAACACCGTACCGGAGGTATAGAGGGTATGCAGTTCATCCTGCATATCCAGTGCGGTGAAGATATCGTCGGTATAGCCCACGGGCAGGTGGGAAGAGTTGGTGTAGTAAGGAGTCCCCTCCATATTGGCGGTGATGATACCGGGGAACCGGCTGACATCGTGCTTCGCCAGACGATAGGAGGTGGACTCGGCAGGGGTAGCCTCCAGGTTATAGAGGTCGCCGTACTGCTCCTGATAGTCGGAGAGACGCTCACGCATATGGTTCAAAACGTCCTTGGCGAACTGCTGACCCTCTTCGGTGGTCAGGTTCTTCTTCAGCCAGCAAGCGTTGAGAGCCGCCTCGTTCATACCCACCAGACCGATGGTGGAGAAGTGGTTATCGAAGGAGCCCAGATACCGCTTGGTATAGGGATACAGGCCCTCATTGAGGAACTTGGTGATGACCGTTCTCTTGACGTGCAAAGAACGGGCAGAGATGTCCATCAACTTATCCAGACGCGCATAGAATTCCTGCTCGCAGGAAGATTGGAAAGCGATCCGGGGCAGGTTGATGGTCACAACGCCCACAGAACCAGTGCTCTCACCGGAGCCAAAGAAACCGCCGGACTTTTTGCGCAGTTCACGCAGGTCCAGACGCAGACGGCAGCACATACTGCGAACGTCGCTGGGTTCCATATCACTATTAATGTAGTTGGAGAAATAGGGGGTGCCGTACTTAGCGGTCATCTCAAAGAGCAGTTTATTGTTCTGCGTCTCAGACCAGTCAAAGTCACGGGTAATAGAATAGGTGGGGATGGGATACTGGAAGCCGCGGCCGTTGGCGTCGCCTTCGATCATCGTCTCGATGAAGGCACGGTTTACCATATCCATCTCTTCCTTACAATCGCCGTAGGTGAAGTTCATTTCTTTTCCGCCTACGATCGCCGGCAGATCCTTCAGATCGTTCGGCACGGTCCAGTCCAAAGTGATATTGGAGAAGGGCGCCTGGGTACCCCAACGGCTGGGGGTATTCACGCCGTAAACGAAGGACTGAATGCAGTTTTTCACGTCATAGTAGCTCAGGTTATCCACCTTCACGAAGGGAGCCAGATAGGTGTCGAAGGCGCTGAACGCCTGGGCGCCGGCCCCCTCCTTCTGCATGATGCCGAGGAAGTTGACCATCTGGTTGCAAAGGGAGCTCAGGTGCTTGGCAGGAGCAGAAGTGATCTTGCCGGGAACGCCGCCCAGACCCTCTTTAATGAGCTGCTTCAAAGACCAACCGGCGCAATAACCGGTCAGCATGGAAAGATCGTGGATATGCACGTCTGCATTCCGATGAGCATCAGCGATCTCCTGATCGTAGATCTCGCTGAGCCAATAGTTTGCAGTGATCGCACCGCTATTGGAAAGGATTAGACCGCCGACGGAATAGGTGACGGTAGAGTTCTCCTTTACACGCCAGTCGGTGACATTGACGTAGCTGTCTACCAAGGACTTATAATCCAGGAAGGTGGATTTCAAGTTACGGACTTTTTCTCTCTGCTTACGGTAAAGAATGTAAGCCTTTGCTACGTCTGCATAGCCGGATTCACTAAGGACGGCCTCGACGCTATCCTGAATATCTTCCACGGCAATCTTGCCGTCTTTGACCTTGCCCTCAAAGTGAGCCGTCACCTTCAGAGCCAGCAGGTCGATGATGCTGGGGTGAGATGCCTTACCGGTGGCATCGAATGCCTTTTGGATGGCCACACTGATCTTGGAAATATTAAAATCCAATTCAGCGCCATCACGCTTGATTACGTTATACATACTTTCTTCCTCCATCTATATACTTTAATTTAACCCTAATTGTTCAAAGGCCTCGAGCCATGCTCTTTTAATCAGCTCGATTCCGCCTGTCACCGGATGGATCCCATCCACAGTAAACTTCTCCATGGGGCCTCTTTGCACGGCTTCATCAAATCTCGCCTGGAGATCCACAAAGGGATACCCATATTTTTCGGCCATCTTTTTAGCGATCGCCGCCCGTTGCTCTACTCCTTTACGAAGCGCAGTATAATCGAAGCCTTCTTCTATGATCCTTGCTCCGTTTTCCACGTAAGAGCCCAGGATGATGATCTTCATATCCGGCAGTGCCTCCCGGATCTCGCTGAGCAAAAGCTCGTAGATCATTTCATATTTTTGAGCGTCTACACCGTTTTGACGGGTATACTCCTGCCAAACGTCGTTGACACCGACCAACAAGCTCATCACGTCCGGTTTAAGATTAATGATATCCTTTTTGATGCGGGCGTAAACGTCTACAATACGGTTACCGGCGATGCCACGGTTGATAAATTCATACGTGCCGGGTTGCTCAAAATCCAGCGTACCGGCGACGAATTTGGCATAGCCGGCGCCTAAATGCTCCGGATTTTGCCGATCACGAACGCCATCGGTGATAGAATCGCCCTGAAATAAAACTCTAATCATCTTAAACTCCTCTCAATTCTGCCGTCGGAACGATTTCACGCACGATCTGCAGATAATCCTGCATCGTCTGATAATCCGGTGCGGTCAGCTCTTCGTTAGGAACCTGCTCCGATTGCTTAAACTGCTGTAAAAAATACCGTTTTGCACCCCGGATCCATTCCGCCATAGCGGTCATATCCTCCGGCCGATGCAATTGCTGCACCACCGTGGTCCGGAACTCATACTCCACCGCTCCGCTTAGCAGATATTCCACGCTTTTGCAAATCGGTTCCAAACTGAGTTTCTGAAAGCCCACCGTCTCTCCGTAGCGATCCGGTGCGTTTTTCAGATCCATCGCCACATAATCCACCAAGCCTTCTTCCGCCAGCGCCCGGAGCCGATCCGGAAAACTGCCGTTGGTATCCAGCTTGACTGCATACCCGAGTTCCTTGATCTTGCGTAAAAGATCAGCCAAACCCGGACGCAAAAGAGGCTCTCCGCCGGTGATGGCTACGCCGTCTAAAAGACCTTGACGTTGCTTTAAAAACGCCAATAATTGGGCCTCCTCCATCAACGGAGGAGAGGGGTGCGCCGCCAGGTCAAAATTATGACAAAAAGGGCACCGAAAATTACATCCGCCCAAAAAGACTGTACAAGCAGTCTTCCCCGGGAAGTCCAATAAAGTCAGTTTTTGCAGCCCTTCTATGGTCATTTTTACCTCATTTTCTCGAAAATTTCGTCTTTTTTGGCCTTTTGGGGCAGAATATCCCCTTCATTTTGTGGTGCAGTTCATATTCTACCACGAGATATGGTATGTGTCAATAGGAAAATACAAGATATGCTATAATTTTGTTTTATGCAACACAATATCTTGTGAAAATACAAAAACAAACCAAAACCGCAGTACCATGCGGTTTTGGACGGTTTTATTTCATTTTTTCTTCGCAAATGAAGGGTTCTGCTATGTGTTTTTAGGAAAACAACATATAGAATTAGGACATTACAGATTCAAAAAGTCCTTGCAGTAGTTGACGCCGAAAAATTCAGCCAGTTCCACCATCTCGGTATCCTTGATGGTATTGACCCGGACGGTAGTATTCTTCTCTTGTTACTCCTTATAAAAGACTTCCTGCAGATCGTCGTAGTAATGCTCTTCCTCATGGTCAAGGAAGCGGGGCTTAGAAAACGTCCACCAACGTTGCATGACCTCGCTGGCATCCATCCGCGCCATATCTTCCTCATAGTCGGTACCGGTGTACTCATAGTAGGTAAACACCTCGTCCCCTTTGAGGGAGATGGAATAATGATGGATATGGCAGGACTCCAGAAGCTCCATCAGTTCCGGCAGGGCTCTGCATGAAGGCGGATATAATCCTCCACCTTTTCCGGCTTCAGCCGGGAATACAACGTAAATCGCTTCATCTTCTTATACCGCACAGTAGCCGGTTACGTAGTAACCCAGGTTATGACGGCGATCCAGACGGCCGGGCTCGTCGATCTCACGACCGGTCATGCCGGGCTTAGCATAGCGTGGGTCAGACGGAAGGCTTCTCCGTCATCGACGGTATGAATATCAAAGCCTACGATCGAAAGATCCTCCGGCACCCGCAGTCCTGCTTCCCGGATGGCTTGCAGGGCACCGTAAGTCATCATTTCCGATGTAATATAGACCGCAGTGAACGGCTTTTCGTTTCTCTTGGCCAAGAGTTCTTTCATTGCCTGATAGCCGGACTCCCGTTTGTAATCTCCAAAGGCAATCTGATCCGCCGAAAGTCCCGCCTCTTGCATCGCCGTACGAAAACCGGCCACTGGTCGTCTCCTGCTCTGAACCAAAGATCGCTGCAATCTGCTGATGTCCGTGGGCTGTCAAATGTTTTACTGCCAGACGGCTTGCTTTGCGGTTATCAATGGTGATGGCATCAATTTGGGGAAGATCCGGCACGTTATCAATAATGACCACCGGAATTTGACTCTCTAAAAATGGTCGAACCGAACTGCCATCCAAGACAACCGTTGCCAGAACCAGAGCATCCACCCGGCGGGTATATAACATATTCAAATGCCGATATTCCTTTGAGGCCTTTTCATGGGTATCCGCCAAAATCAGCATATAACCCAATCGGGAAACGACCCGGTCGATCTCTTTCACAATGGTGCCGAAAAAAGTCTCTGAAATATCCGGCAGCACCACTGCAATCGTCTGCGTCGAGGATTTCTGCAACGCCCTTGCCACTTGATTGGGAGTATAGGAGTATTTTCCGCCAATTGAAGAACCCGTTCCCGTGTCTCCTCCTTCACCACTTTTTTCCCGTTGATGGCTCGGGAGACGGTGGAAATGGAAAGACCCAGTTCTTTTGCAATCCGCTTTAACGTGCTGTTGCCCATCCTATCACCTCTCTTTGCAAACGTTTGCATTTCTGGATTCAATATATCAAACTTTTTTATTTGTCAAGAAAAAATGAGATTGTGAAACTTCCAAAAGGGAGGTCTCGCAATCTCATCGTTTTTACTCTGTATATTCTTTTCCCAATACGGCAGCCACCGTCTGGAACATAATCCGGATATCACCCCAAAAGCTGAATTCCCGGATCCCAGCCAAGTTCAATCTCATCTTTCCGGGCAGAACCTCTTCCACATAGGTCTTATCCACGTCCTCTGCTGCATCCAGCAGTTGACTCTCGTCCTTATAATATATACTGGTTTTGGAGGTGATTCCTGCCGGCAATAAAAGAGTCGCCATCATCTCATTGGTATAACGATCTACATACTTCGGCACCTCCGGCCGGGTCCCCACAAAAGTCATGGTTCCCCGAAGGACGTCAATCAGCTGACTGATCTCATCCAACCGGCACTTACGAATCAGATTTCCTACACGGGTGATCCGACTATCGTGATTAGAGGTAACCTGCGCCCCTTTTTTATCCGCTCCATTGACCATGGTCCGGAACTTAAAGATGCGAAATTCTTTTCCATACTGGGTCACCCGTACCTGCCGAAAGAATACCGGACCGGGGGAATCCAGTTTAATGGCAATTGCCAATATTAAAAATATCGGGCTGAGTACTAACAGCATTGCCAGCGAAACCACCACGTCAAACAACCGTTTCAGGGCCAATTGGCCCTTTTTCCCACAAAGATGATCGTAGTATGGCCTTACTTCCTCCACACGGAGTTGCTCCGGTAATTGTTCCCAAGGAATGATCTTCATTTCTTCACCTGTTCTCTTTATATTAAATCAGAAGGATTTCATCACTATTCCGACTAATTTTATCATACCACATTTAAATGTTAAAATCAACAATAAAAAAGCCGTCACACATTGAACAAGTCCGTTAAAAACGGACAATAGAAAAAAGCCACCTCCTATGGTAGAATTAAAATACCATAGGAGGTTTTGTTATGCCAGGAATAAAAGGAATGAAAAAATATCCAACAGCAATTAGAATTGAAGTTAAGAAAAA
>JAZQAE010000017.1:0-28341 GCA_045544995.1 Eubacteriales bacterium | reverse complement strand
GGCGGAGGAAAAGGGATTCGAACCCTTGTGCCTTTTGGGCAAACGGTTTTCAAGACCGCCTCGTTATGACCACTTCGATATTCCTCCAAGGCTCTTATAGTATAACTTCATTCCAAAAAGAAGTCAAGAAAAATGTTTTTTCAAAAAATGCATGATTGTGCAGTCGTCAATGATAGGTAACACTTTTCTCAAAAAAATATGATGAAGTATGAGATAGTAACGGTGTTTTGAGGAGCCGGAGGCGACGAAAAACACCCCCATTCGGTGCGGCTCACATAACCGCCAGATAGTTTTCGAACATCGTCTTGTGGGTCGCTGTTTTGACTAATAATGCGTTTGTCCACTCTGTTCCGTTATCAGTCTGTATCTCACGAATTGGAAACGGAAAGTATTTTATCAATTTTTTTGAAAATCCAAAGAACTGTATGTACTATGCTCGTCATAAGTACAAAAGGAAAGAGCAGAAACTCTTTCCTTTTATATTTACTTTCAATATTGGTACAGACCAATCTATCTTTTCTTTTTTCTGCGGGCTGTGCTTTTTAGGGCGCACCTGCCCGGACGGACAAAAAAGAGTGCAGATTTCGTTGAAATGATCCCGACGGCGTATGCGATACGCCGAGCGGTCATTTCGACGGAAAACAGAAAAATTTCAATCAAAACTCGGCTTACGCCGAGTTTTTTCCTTATATAAAAACTAAGAGGAAGAGTATCAACTCTTCCTCTCGTTTTTAATTGCAATATCGGTACAGACCCTTATTATATTTATTTTTCTGCGGTCTGTGCCTTTTTTGTCCGTCCGGAATTTATTCGACGGAGAAGATATAGTGATATACCGGTTGCCCGCCGGGCAGACAAAGCACCTCCGCATCCGGCATGATCCCCTGCACCTGCTCCTGCACCTTTAAGGCATCCTCTTCGGTAACGTCCTCACCATAATAGATATTAACGTAAGAACCGCCGTTCTCTGCCATTTTCTCAAAGAGTTTACCCACCACGTCGGACATTTCGTCCTCCACGAAGGTCACTTTGGTTTCCAGAAGACCCAGCAACTGTCCTTCCTTGATCTCATGGTCATCAAAGACAGAATCACGGGCCGCATAGGTGACCTGAGCGGTCTGAACCGTCGCCAGCTGCTCCGTCATCGCCTCGGCAATGGCCTCGGTCTCCATGCTTTCATCAAAGCCCAGAAGCGCCGTTACGCCCTGGGGAACGGTCTTGGTGGGAATCACCACGACCTGCTTAGCAGTAGAAAGCTCCTTGGCCTGCTCCGCAGCCATGATAATATTTTTATTATTCGGAAGAACAAAGACGATCTCGCTGGGAGTCTTATTGACTGCCGCCAAAATATCGGCCGTAGAGGGGTTCATGGTCTGACCGCCCTCTACCACAATATCCACACCCAGATCCTTATACAAGGATGCCAGACCTTCGCCGGCTACCACGGAAACAAAGCCATACTTTTTAGTCGGCTCTGCCATAGCAGGCTCTTCCGGCTGTTCCTTTTGACGGGCACGGAACTCTTCTTTCATATTATCAATCTTCAGATTGACCAGCATACCGTACCGGATGGCCTCTTCGATGGCACGGCCGGGATGGTTGGTATGGACGTGAACCTTAATAATATCGTTATCGGGAACGCAGACAACGCTATCACCGATAGATTCCAGATAAGAGCGAAGCTCCGAGGGATTATGCTTAGTCGCAGTTTCGTCCACCGTGACGATATATTCGGTACAGTAGGCGAACTTAATATCCTCTTCCCGGAGGTAGACTTCGTCTACCACGGTATCCTCTACCTGCTCTTCTACCTCTGTGGGCTGGATGGGCTCCCCTTTCAACGCAGAAAGAGCGCCTTCCATCACAACGGCAAAACCCTTACCGCCGGCATCGACTACGCCGGCCTGCTTGAGCTGAGGCAACAGTTCCGGCGTCTCTGCCAGAACTTTATAAGCTTCCTGCACGTAATAGTCCAGCGCATCCACAGCGGACACGTTGCTATGCTCTTCCACATACTCTGCCAACCGCTCGGCGGCGACACGGGAAACGGTCAGGACGGTACCTTCCGTGGGCTTCATCACCGCACGATAGGCAGCCTTCACACCCTCGGCAATGGCCAAAGCAAAATCCTCGGCAGTCGCCGTCTCTTTCTCTTTCAAGCCCTTGGAAATGCCCCGGAACAACAGGGAAAGAATAACACCGCTATTGCCCCGGGCGCCTTTCAGCATAGCGCTGGCAGCACGGTTAGAAGCATCGGCAATGGTACACTCTCCCACGTTTTGCAATTCACGGGCAGCGGCAGAAATGGTCAGGGTCATATTGGTACCGGTATCTCCGTCGGGGACGGGGAATACGTTCAGCGCATTAATGGCCGCTTTTTGATTGCTGATATGGTTACATCCGGAGATGACCATCTCGCAATACTGCTTACCTGTAATCATATCTGTTTTACTCCTTAATGCCGTCAACAAAAATATTGACTTTCTTTACACTGAAGCCGGTCATCTGCTCCACGTTGTATTTTACTTCTTTGGCGATACTTCTGGTCACCGCAGGCAGATTGACGCCATACAGCACCACGATATGCATCTCTACAATGATTCCGTCCTCTTCGGCCAGAATCTTAACACCCTTTTCATAGTGATCCTTTTTCAGCAGGGAAACGATGCCATCGCCGGCGGATTTCGCCGCCATTCCCACTACGCCGTAGCAGGAATTAGCCACGTGGCCCACGATATTCGCAAAGACAGTTTCGGTAATATTAATGTTTCCGTTATGGTTATTTACGGTCATGGACATCATACCTCCTTAAGATACGCTATTTCTATTTTATAATAAAATCAACAAAAATACAATACTTTTTTTATTCCCGACAGGTAAAGTATAAAATCTGACGGGTCTCTGACGCTGTTTTCAAGAGGGTCTCCGCCTCTTTTTTACGGTTGTCATCCAGGTTCGTGAAGGGATCGTCCAGCACCATCGGCAGGGTGGTTTCCGATAGCAATTCACTGACCGCCAAGCGGAATGAAAAATATACCGCATCCCGGGTTCCGGCAGAAAATGCCTCGATGGGATAGGTGCCGTCCGCCGTCTCCAGAGAGATGCCGTACTTACTATCCAGTAAAAGGTTTTGATACCGGCCGGCGGTCAACTGACCCAACCGTTCCCCGGCCAGACGGCACAATTGGGGAGCAAATCGGGTATTCATCTCTTCGTTGGCAGATTTCAGCCAGGCAAGAGCGGTCTGCACCGCCGCAAGACGGGCTTCTCCCTGCCGGACTTCCCGTTTCACCGCCGACAGGTTTCGGGTCATTTCCCGAATCTCCGTCCAGCGGCGCTCCAGCGCTTTGGGATCCAATCCGTCCCGACGGACCCGAAGGGCACGGTTTTCCTCTTCTGCACGGTTCAGCTCTTCCCGGACTTCACGGGCGGTAACCTCTAAAAGCTCCGCCCCTTGCGCCAAGGCTTCCACCTCTTGCCGGCTTCGTCCGCCCAAAAGGGTCTGCACCTGCAGCTGCGCCCGATCCTGACGGAGGCTGTTTTCATAAACCCCCCATTGGATCTTCATCTCTTGCAATTCTTCGGGAGAGAAAATTCTCGTCTCGGCACGCATCCGCTCCAGCTGTTCTCCGGCTTCTGCCGCCGCTTTTTTGCAACGTTCCATCTGCTCCGTTGCGGTGCGAAGGGCTTCGTTTAAGGTCTCCTGCTGGGCAAGGACTTCTCCGTACTTCGCCCATTTTTCCATCAACTGCGCTTCATTGGCGGCCCCGTATTTATGGCAGATCCGCCGTCTTCCGGCCTTTTTTATCACGATCATGCCCACGGCTGCCACTAAAAATCCGGCGCCGGCTCCATGGCAAATTCCCAGGTCTGCCAACAGCGCTACTGCCTCTGATACAACGGCGCCGGCAAAAAAGACCGTCCACCAAGGGAAGCCCCGTTTGCGAAGCGTTTCCAGTTCCTGCCCGGAAAGAGCATGAAATCCAAACTGACCGGCAGATCGGGTCAAGAGTGCCAACTGCTCGCCCAGCCGGTCTTTTTCCTGCTCTGCCCGAAGGCGTTCCTCTTCTTTGGTTTGTTTTTCCTGATAGGCACTCTCCCATACGGTCAACCGTTCCTTGGCGACGGAAGGGGGATCCATGGGTTTTTGCTCCTCCAGCGCAGAAAGCCGTTGCAACAGTTTTTTAGCGTCGCTTCCCTCTGCTTTTTTCAATTTTTCCCGCAAGAGTGCCACCCGCTCATCGCTTTGAGGAATGGCCTTCTCCAGTTCCTCCCATTCCCGATGGTCGGCGATCTGTCCGTCCAAGGAGCGACGTGCCTCATTCAATGCGGCCATCTCCGAAGCCAATTTTTCCTTGAGGGTCAGAAGAGGGCCTTGGGTCTTGCCCCGATACATATATTTTGCGTGTTCCTTATGAAGAAATTCCTCCGCCTGCTGATAAGAGACGTTCTCGTCTCCGGTGGCGGCCATATTCTTCAATGCCACGTCCAAGCCGTCGGTTCTGGAAAAGAGCAGATCGCCCTGAGTAATACAAAAACTCCGCAGGAAGGTTTCACCGTCCAGTCCTAAGAAAAAGGGTCCCGGTTGCTCTTGATTGGCGAAGGTCTTTTCCTCTCCGGTGGTCAGGCAGATGATCTGCCGTTTCTCCATCCCCTTGGCCGGATGACGGCGTTGGATCCGCCATTCTTTTCCGTCCAAAGAAAAGGTCAGGCTTCCGCCCATCTCTTCTCCGCTCCAGGGCAGATACTTTTTCAGCATCTTGGCCTGATAGCCATAGAACATATAATAAATGAAATAAATCAGGGTGGTTTTTCCAAATTCATTGGGTCGGCAATAGACGTTCAGGCCAGCTTCCGGCTCCAAAGTAAAATCCGCCAGTTTGCCGAACCGCTTTACTTCCAGACGCACAATCTTCATAACTGCGCCTCCTTCAAGGCCTCCAAGCCCAATTTCAACGCTTCCTCCAAGCGGGGACGATCCTCCTGGGACGCCGATTTAATCTCGGCCAGAGCCCGGCGGATAAACGCCCCTTGCAGAGTATTTTGCTCCCGTAAGGTTTCCAAAGAGCCAAACCGATCCGTCTGATCCTTGACCTCCCGGCCGTACCGTTCGGTATAGATCCGGATGGCCGGCTCCGGAGAGTCCTCGGGATGGCCGCTCAAAAGCAGGCGTGCCTCTGCCCCTTGGGGGATCTCCGCCTGTTCCATCCGTTCCAAGATCTCTGCTCCGTTGGCACAACCGGTAAGATCTACCGGAATTTCCAGATAGATCCGCTCCGCCACAGAGCAAGGCTCCGCCGTCACGCCCCCTTTGGGGTCTGCGTCCACCAGATAGACGAACCGCTCTCCGGTCTCGTCCCAGCCCCGACCCTGCGGAATACCGGGAATCAGCAAAAGACACCGGCCGATCCGGCGTTGCTCCGTCTTATGGATATGCCCCACCACCGCCAGATCGAAGGCGGAAAGAGTTTCCGCAGAAAGAGGCGCAAACATTCCGGCACTTCCTTCCGGGTGACCGTGCGCCAAGAGGATATGAACCCCCTCACCGGAGGAAGAAAAACCGGCAGGGATCCGGCTCTCCCCGATCTCCCGCTCCGCAGAATGGCCGTAAAGATAGACCCCCTCGCCGATGGCATAGCCCGTCCACTCCGCCGGCAGAACCTGCACCCCTTTCGGCATCTGCCGATAGAGTCCGGTCACCGCCAGGGGGTCATGGTTGCCCGCCACTATAAAGACCGGGCAAGGGGCAGACCCTAAAAGAGTCCGCAGGGTATTTTCTGTTTCCTCATCTAAAAAGGGGCGGTCCAAAAGATCGCCGGCAATCAAGATTGCTTCCGCCTCCCAGTCCTTCGCCTTTTGCAGGATGCGGGCCAAAACGGCGCAATCTTCCCGATTGCGGATATGTAGATCTGCCGTAGCAAGAATACGCATGAAATTCACCTCGAATTTCATTTTATCTTTTTTCAAGGTAAAAGTCAACAGACCCCCATTTTTACTTACATAGCAAATGAAGCGAATTAGTGAATATTGCTTATATTTTATTAAAGTTGTTAATTATTATTATAATATTTGTTGACGAATTTTATTTTGATTGCTATAATGTTATTGGGATATTTAAACAAAATATCCCAAAATAATATTAAGGAGGCGTTTTTATGCAAAAAAGAACGTTATGGCAATCCATCGCAATTGCGGTCATTTTCGCCTTGCTCTTTGTTAACTGGAGCGGTGGCTCAATTGCAGAGAGCACCGGAGGTCCCACAGAGATCGTTTCAACCAGAGAAACGCCTCTGACCCCTTCCGGTGAAAGCGAAGGCACCGGAACGGCGATGCCTCGTGATATCACCTTTGGCACACCAACCTTATGCACCCTAAAAACCAGTACGACCCCTTATTATGCACCTTACGGATCCAGTATTTCTGCACCCACAGGACATACACTTTCTGCAGGAGCTAATGTTTATGTCGTAAGCCGAGACTATGACTACTTCTATATCTGTTGGTATATTAACGGAAAAGAAATGTATGGCTATGTGCCCATGTCTGCCGTTAATGCTCCCGCTTCTTATGTCTGGACACAGTACGATGTTTATAGACCGGGCACCTGCACCGCAACCACTCCGGTCCTATCTAATGCAGGGACAACAAATACCTATGTAAGTGTCGGCGAGATTTACGCTGGAGAAAACCCTTTAATGGTTTTGGGGAGAAAAACAAATCAATACAATAATATAACCTATTATTACGTTCAGTATCACACAAGCAGCGGCTTGGTTAAACGAGGTTGGATTGATTCTTCGTTAGGAAGAGTATCCATTCAGGCCAATTATACACTATATAGGTATTATGATTCTGGTCCATTCTATATTTATAACTATGCAACTGGAAAAGCTTTAACTTGGGATAGATCTACAAATACTCTTATACAAAAGACCATAAATGGAAGTTTGGAACAGTTTTTCTTTTTTGAAAAAGTCGGCGAGAACGCATCTGTTCCTGGATATGGTTTTGTGCGGATTCTATCTGCCGCAGATATAAACAAAGCACTAACCGTCCAAGGCAATGGATATACAGAAGGACTTCAAATAATCATGTCTTCAAAAGCATCTGTTGATAAAAAGCAGGAATTCTTGATCGACTTTTCCCATCTTTCTTCCGACAATATATGCTCTAACGCTGTCTTTTCTAAAATTTTAACCAGAAGTACTGGTGAATATCGTGGCATCGAAGTTTTTGGAGGTTCATCCGCCGAGAACACAAAAATTATTCAATCTAAGTTTGTGAATGCAACAAATCAACGATGGAACATAGTAAGAGTTACCCCTCATTGGAACCAGACTTTTGGCCAAGGCGGTGGCACCTCCTCTCCCGTCAATCGAAACGTACATTATGACTCTTCTCTCAACGGATATGTTTCTTTCAACATAGTCCAAGAAAGTACCAATCGATGGAATGCCGCTTATAATTTTTCGATGCAGACTATTACCGGTGGCCACGACACTTTTACCAATTGTCTGACCACCATTGTGAAGGGAACTATTTCTGAACGAGACATTATTGGCTACTGTTCGCCTGTAACCTGGTCTTCTGGACAACCAATTTACTATGCTTATGAAGACGCTGGCAGTCATGTTAACGAAAAATGGTTTTCCACAAGAATTATTTTAGATACTAGCAAATTTGAAGATTATTCCGATGAGGAACTTCGAGGACTAGTCTGCCATGAAATGGGACATTCTTTAAAAATGTCACACACTTATATGCAGTTGATATATAGCAACTCCACATATAGTTGGATTGTTAAGGCCTATCCTGTTTCAATTATGTCGCAAGGCCGAAATCCGGGAACTTTTACCCCTGCTGGAATAGGAATTGACGAATATAGAATTGCCAGAAAATGGAATGGAGTCTAAGGAGGAGCAAATGAAAAAATATATTTTTGCATTATTAATTACATTTTCCATATCGTGCTTTTGCGGATGTGCACATCAGAATAACGGCACCCCAACGGACGCTATATTAAATAAAGAACCTACTTCCGCCGTCATCATGGAACAAAAAGAACTTGCAAAGTTCCCTGTTTCTTCCGATGCCCCCATGTCTCTCTTGCCCTTCCCCGATACTTATGAAAAACTTTTAGACCGGATCGGGGAGGATGGTCGTATCGTGGCAGGCCGTGCTACGGGATCAAGAACAAGCACACCGCTCATTTGGACAAACTTCGCTGTTGAAAAGGTTTATTGGGGAGACTCGCTCCCTGCAGAAATTACAGTGAGAGAAAACTACGGTGTTTACTATGATGAAAACAATGAACCGTACATTCTTACACTGGGCTACGAATATTGTCCTCTCATCAATGATCAGCCAACTTTATTGTTTATCTATCCCGACCCGGACGATCCAAAATCCGGAAACTTTTGGACTTCATTGATTCCAATCCCTCTCCCGGAGGATCATCAGGATTATAACGAAACTTATCTCACTGAATTTCTGAACTTCTTCCGAGGAGATCGCTCGGTATACAAATATCCGCAGCTGAGCGAGAAACCACTCATAATCGACGGCACCGCCGGGACTCAAAAATTAGGCGGAACTTACTGGCCAACTTATACGGATAGCAATAAGGCTTTATTAGCAAAAATGGACGATCACCCCCTAGTACAACTGGCGGTCAATCTCAAAATTAAACTTTGGCCCTATGGTCATATCAATTTTCCATCCGACAGAGGTTTTTCTGAGTATTTTGCCAATCTTTGTTATCCTCCAAAAACATAACCCCCTTGTCCCCCGGCGAAAGCCGGGGGCTTGTTTTTTCTTTAATATATTGACTTCAAGTTAAAAGAAAGTTATAATAATTATAATTATGCAATCGGGAGTGAAAATCGTGAGCAAAGAAAACAAAAAGATGGTGAAAGAGATCACGTCCATGGACGTGGACTTCGCCCAATGGTATACCGATATTGTGAAGAAGGCGGATCTTGCCGCCTATTCCAACGTCAAAGGTTTTATGATCATCCGTCCCTACGGCTACGCCATGTGGGAACTGATGCAGGGCGCTTTGGACAAGATGTTCAAAGACTTAGGGCATGAAAACATTTGTATGCCCATGCTGATCCCTGAAAGCCTTTTGAATAAAGAAAAAGAGCACGTAGAGGGCTTTGCCCCCGAGGTGGCCTGGGTCACCTTCGGCGGCAGCGAAAAATTGGAGGAGCGGTTCTGCATCCGCCCCACCTCCGAGACCCTCTTCTGCGATCATTTTAAGGACGTGGTCCATTCCTGGAGAGACCTGCCCCTGCTTTATAATCAGTGGGTCTCCGTAGTCCGCTGGGAAAAGACCACCCGTCCTTTCCTCCGCACCCGTGAATTCCTCTGGCAGGAAGGCCATACCCTCCATGCCACCCAGGAGGAAGCCGAGCAGGAGACCATCCAGATGCTGGACACCTATGCCCAGTTCTGTAAAGACTACTTAGCCATCCCGGTGGTTCGGGGCCGTAAGACCGACAAAGAGAAGTTTGCCGGTGCAGAAGCTACCTACACCATCGAGGCATTGATGCACGACGGCAAAGCCCTGCAGAGCGGTACCTCCCATTACTTCGGAGACGGCTTCTCCCGTGCCTTTGACGTCACCTTTGCGGATAAGGAAAATAAACTTTCCTATCCCCATCAGACCTCTTGGGGCTGTACCACCCGTCTGATCGGTGCCGTCATTATGACCCATGGCGACGATAACGGCTTGGTCATCCCGCCCTACATCGCACCGACTCAGGTGATGATCGTGCCGGTGGCACAGCATAAGTCCGGCGTTCTGGAAAAGGCGGAGGAAGTGATGAACACCCTGAAGCCCTATTGCCGGGTCAAGATGGACGCATCCGACAACAGCCCCGGCTGGAAGTTTGCCGAGTATGAGATGAAGGGTGTGCCCATCCGTCTGGAACTGGGTCCCCGGGACATCGAAAACGGTGTCTGCATCCTCTCCCGTCGGGATACCGCCAAGAAGATCACCGTGGAACTGGAGAAGCTTCCCGAAGTCATCCCCGCACTCCTCAAGGAGATCCACGAAAATCTTTACAACCGTGCCTTGGAGCGCCGTGTCTCCATGACCTACACCGCCAAAACCATGGACGAGATCAAAGAGATCGCCGCCACCAAGCCGGGCTTCATCCGTGCGATGTGGTGCGGAGACGAGGCTTGCGAAGTCCAACTCAAGGAAGAGGCGGACATCACCTCTCGGTGTATGCCCTTTGAGGATCAGGAACAGGTCAGCGAGACCTGCATCTGTTGTGGCAAACCCGCCAAGAAACTCGTCTACTGGGGCAAAGCATATTAATTTTAATACTCTGAGAGACTGTCCAAAAAGAGAGCAAATCGACGGAAAGCAGAAAATTTCAATTAAATTCCGCATTTCGATGCGGAATTTTTCCTTATTCTCTTACTTTTCAGACTTATATTAAAATATGATTTATATTTTTCTGCGGTCTGTGCCTTTTTCGACAGTCTTGCCCATGCCTGCAACATTTTTATCATTTCATTCGTAATTCTAAGTAAAGGGGGAGCTCTATGGCCTATACAGAAGAAGAGATGCGGCAGATCGTCGCAGAATACGGGCCCTCGGTCTGGCGTTTGGCGCTGACACAGCTCCGGTCCCATCACGATGCCGAGGACGTCTATCAAGAGGTCTTTCTCCGTCTGATCCGGTATCAGCCTCAGTTTGTGGCCCCTGCGCACCAGAAAGCCTGGTTCATTCGGGTGACGGCCAACTGTTGCAAGGATCTTTTGAAAAAGCGGCACCGCCAAGACCTCCCCTTACAGGACTGGGATCAGCTTCCCGCCAAGCCGGAAGGAAACAGCGCCCTTTACCTGGCGCTGGACGAACTGAACGACCGGCAACGGCTGTTGATCCACCTCTATTATTTTGAAGGGTATAAAACGGAGGAGATCGCCCACATCCTGGAGATGAACCCCTCCACCGTCCGCAGTACCCTGAAACGGGCTCGGAAACGGGTCAAGGACTTGATGGAAGGAGGGTTTGAAGATGCTTGAAACGAAATACCGTGATTATTGCGATAAAATCACCCCCTCCGAGGCACTGAACGAAGAGACCGTCGCCTTGATGATGGAGGCGCAGAACCATCGAGCCGCACCGATCCCTGCTCCCCTGCGCTGGAGACCGGCGGTCGTCCTGCCTATTGCCGGAACCGCTGTGGCCGCCATTCTTGCTTTGGTACTCACCGGCGCTTGGTTTTTAAATCGAGGCGGCGAACATTACGAAGACGCCATCGCAGGAAATATCGACGAAATTTTCCAAGATCATCTTTCCGATAAAGAAGACCCCGTTGAAAAGCCGGACGCAGCGCCGGAGCCGTCGGCCCCCAACGATGCCGAAGAGCAAGAGCCCGGCGAAGGCGAATCCTCCAACCTCGATGCGGCGCCGGACGAACAATACGGTTCCTCTACGCCCCCATCGGACGCACCGGAAGAGGATAATAAAGACCAACCATCAGAAGACGAGACGGAAGAGCCCTCTATTGCCGTCCCCTCCGATCCCTACGGGCCGGAGATCAGCGAAGAGAAAAACGTGGAGACCTATCTCTCCATTCGTTCCTTCATCGACGCTTTAACAAATAAAACGGCAAAAGGCTATGGAAAAAATTACTATAACGCCCGGGAACTTTTGATCGTTCCCAAACTTCTGCCGGACGGCGCCCGGTTCCGTCATCTGCATCTGGACACCGAGACCGGAAAATATTTTTACTCCTACCACTTTGTGGCAGACGGAAAGGATTATCTGATCGATATTGCCGTCCATGCAAAGACCCCTAAAAATCTGACGGAACTGCGTCTTTTGAAAGAGCACGCCCTCACAGAGGAGATCTATACCGGCAAAAAAGGCGATCAGCTCTACTATCTCTTCGGAGAGCAGGACGAGGTGGCGGTCACCTTGACCGAAGTAAAGGCCATGACCCTGCTCACCGAGGAAGAGACCGCAGCTCTGCTCTCTCAATTTGAGTTGGAGCGGTGCTCGATGACCAATACCATTATTGAAATGAAATATTAAGGAAAACACCAGTATGGCAGTTAAAGAATTTCATCCCTGGGAAGGATACGTCAAGCCCTTCCGTATTTTCGGCAATCTTTATTTCTGCGGAACCCGTCCCGCCAGCACCCATCTCATTGATACCGGCAACGGCTTGATCCTCATTGATCCCGGCTATCCCTTGAGCCTTTATCTGGTGATTCAGAACATCTGGGAGCTGGGCTTTAACCCCATGGATATTAAGTATATCGTCAACACCCACGGTCACTTCGACCACTGCGGCGCTACCCGGGCATTGGCAGAGATGACCGGCGCCAAGACCTTCCTGGGAGAAGAGGATCTTTCCTATGTTAACGGAGAGACCGAGCTTCATCTGGGCGGCAGCAGAAGTACGCCTGCCAACTGTTTTCAGGAGATCTTTACCCCCGACGTCCTCTTGAAGGACGGGGATCACATCGTCCTCGGCAATACCGATATTCTTTGTCTGGAAGCCCCCGGTCATACTCCCGGCACCATAGCCTTCTTCTTTGACGTGACCGACGGCAAAAATACCTACCGTGCCGCCATGCACGGAGGGGTGGGCACCAACTCCATGACCAAGGAATTTATCCAAGAATATGGTATTGATCCCGGCATCCGGGAGCGACACGTCCCTGCCATTCTCCGGTTTATCGACGAGCCGGTGGATATTCATCTGGGCAACCACGTGGGCAACAACGATACCATCGGCAAAGGCGAAGCCATTACCGAAGACTTCAATCCCTTTATCGACCCCACTGCCTGGAGAAAATTCCTGGAGAAACGCATCGCTCGTTACGAACGGTTGATCCGAGAAGAAAACGAATAAAAACACGCTGAAAAATCCGGATTTTCTATATATAATTTGAAATAGATACTATCTTGGGAGGCGGTTTGATGAACTGGGAGTTTTTGAGATCCGATGAGCTGGCAGACGCCATTGAAAAAAGCGGCGGTCTTGCGCATATCGTTAAAGTCCTGAAAGAGGATGAAAAGTGCGTCAACATCGCCACCGGGCAATAACTTCTATCTTTTCTACAACTTTATCTCGGAATTATCATAGTTTTTCTTTAATTTACATGGTATAATGGTAAAAAATAAAGGAGAATTTTTATGAATTGGGAATTTTTACGTTCTGATGAAATGAATGATGCCATTGAAAAGAGTGGCGGGCTCTGTATTCTGCCCATCGGCTGTACCGAGCGTCACGGCCCTCATATGCCTCTCGGCACCGACTCTTTGGAAGTAAAGGCGCACGTAGAGCTGGCGGCCACCATGGAAGACGTAGTGATTTTCCCCACCGCCATGTGGCTGGGCGATATGATCAGCGTACACGGAATGGACAAAGAACGAAATCACGGTGCCATCTCTCTCAATCCCCATACCTTACTGACCATTCTGGAAGAACTCTGCGACGAGATCGCCAGAAACGGCTTCCGCAAGATCCTCATCGTCAACTGCCACGGCGGGAACAGTTCGGTGTTGGACTATTTCCTGCGTGCGCAAGGCTACAAGAGCAAAAATTATGCCACCATGAAAACCAATAGCTATGATAAGGTGATCGGCAAAGCAGATCAGATCTATGCGCATTTTCTGGAGCATCGGGAGGAATATCCCATGCTGACCGATTCTGATATGGAGGTCCTCAAGGGCTTTGCAGAGCGTGAGGACGGCTTTGGCGGCGGCCATGCCCACTTCGTGGAGACCGCCTGGATCATGGGCGCTTATCCCGGATTCATCGCCGAGGATCGCTTTGAATTGGAGAACGGCTATTCCACCGGCCGCTCCAAGCATCTGCAAGAGCTGGGCGTCAGCGTCAGCCGTCAGTGGGCGGCGGACTACCCTTACGCTTATAGCGGTCATCCTTCCACCGGATGTACCGAAACCATCGGTCAGGCCTTCAATCTTTACTGCGCAAAACGCTTGGCCAAGATCTTCAAGGTGCTGAAAGAGGACGAAGAGTGCGTCCGCATCGCTACCGGTCAAAAATAAAGGAGAAACTATGAACTTTCAAGAAATCGCCAAAAAATTAGGCATTGAAAACTATTCCGAAAAATTAATTGAGGTTTACGAAAATCTGAACGAGGTCTGCGTCGATCCCTGCGATCCCGAAGCCATCGAAAAGATCGATCAGAAATACCACGTTTTAAGAGAGTATTACGACCAGGCATTGAAAGCCGCCGCCGAGATCAAGGCAGATCCGATCCGTTACGCTTGGGCCAAGACCGTCGCCACCGCCATCAAGACCAAAACGGTAGTTTCCGGCAAACTGATCCCTACACCGGAGTCGGATGAGACCCTTGCCGGGGATTGGTTACCTTACTTAGTGCTGATCCCCAGTATTCCGGATACCGTTGCGTTTTATAAAAAACTGGGCTTTGAGGGCGAAGACGTGGATCGGGTTGTGGTCTCCTTCTATAACTGCATCGGCGCCACCGAGAAACGGCGGGGCCGTCCCGGATATAACCGCTCCTATTTCAACTGGGAGTTGATCTACGTCCGGGGTGCGCTTTTCCGGTTCCAGTCTTTTAACTATGAACTGAAAGAACTGCCCGACGCCTATATCCTCAAAAATCGTGCCACCGGCGAACTCCTTCCCTTGATGGGCGAGCAAAAATTCCATCGCTCCGGTATGGTGCTGGGTTCTGCCGGCTTTGAAGACGAAGACGGCGCCTTTGAGACGACGTTCATCGAGACGAAAGATGCTTATCAAGGCTATCCGTCCATTGATAGTCTGGCCGTCAACCAACTGCGCACCTATTCCAAGGCGGACTGGGAGTGCGTTCTCCGTCCGGGCGATCACGTGGTCAGCGTCCATATCCCTGCCAAGACCGACCTCTCCCCCGAGGCGGTGGAGAAGAGTTATAAAGAGGGCTTGGAATTTATCGATCAATTCTTTCCCGACTTCAAGCCCAAAGCCTATTTCTGCTGTTCCTGGCTTCTGGACCCCCATCTGGAAGAACTTTTGGGCCCTCAATCCAAAATTTCCCAGTTTATGAACGGCTTTAAAAAATGGCCCCACAAGAGTGCCGGGCAGGAAGTATTCGGGTTTGTCTTTACCGGATTTAACGGCGACTACAAGGATCTCCCCGAAGACACCTCCCTTATGCGCAAGCTGAAAGAACGCTATCTTGCAGGCGGCCATATTCATGGCTACGCCGGCGTACTTTTCCGTTAAAAAAATCCCAAAAACGGCTGTTTTTAACAGCCGTTTTTTCCTTTTTATACTTCGTTTTTTTTGCAATTTTCATCAGAAAATAACTTTTGAAAGGTTGTTTTTAAAAAATGAAAAAAGCGATAAAATGGATCAGTATTTTTACCCTGCCGGTTTTGTTACTGGCATCCCTCGGTTTTTATGTTTCCCGTATTCCGACGGTTTATCACTGCTTCCCCGGCGAAGAGCCATCGGGCAGTGTGTTTTATACGCTGGAGGCCGACACCCCCACCGCAGGGCGGGCGGAAAGCGACAGTTATACCGCCAAGGTCAAACTCTTTGGTCTCCTGCCCATCAAAAATGCCCTCATTAACCGCATCACCCAAAAGCAATTGGTGGTCTTGGGTACTCCTTTTGGAGTAAAACTCTATACCAAAGGTGTCATCGTAGTGGATGCGGAGGAGGGCAGTCCGGCGGTGGAGGCCGGCATTCAGGTGGGAGACATCATTCTTTCCTATAACAATAAAGAGATCAAATCCAACGACGAGTTGGCAAAAGAGGTGCAACAATGCGCCGGTCAGCGTCAAAAAGCCCGGATCTTGCGCAACCAACGGGAGCAAACCGTCTGGATCACCCCCGCTCAAAATAAAGACGGGTATTTCATCGGTCTTTGGGTGCGGGACAGCGCCGCAGGGCTTGGCACCCTCACCTATTACGACCCCCAGACCAACACCGTTGCCGGACTGGGTCATTCCATCTCCGACGTGGATACGGGACTCACCATGCCGGTGGAAAGCGGAGATCTGGTCACCGCCGAGATCACCGGCGCCAGGATCGGAGAAAAGGGCGATCCCGGGGAACTTTTGGGACACCTGAAAGGGGACCCTTTAGGACAGGTCACCGTCAACACCGAGACCGGACTCTACGGCACCGCTAAGGCCGAATTCACCGGGGTCAGCTACCCCGTCGCCCTCAAGGATGAGATCCGGGTGGGCGAAGCCATCATCCTCAGCACCGTCCGGGGCGGAACGCCGAAGGCTTACACCGTCGAGATTACAAAAATTAATAATAATCTCTCGGAGCACCGCAACCTCTGTATTCAGGTTACCGACCCGGAACTCCTCTCTGCCACCGGCGGCATCGTCCAAGGGATGAGCGGCAGCCCCATTTTGCAGGATGGCAAGCTCATCGGTGCGGTGACCCACGTCCTCATCTCCGACCCCACCGCCGGGTATGGAATATTTATCGAAAATATGCTTTCGGCAGCAAAATGAAAAACAGGCAAGTGAAAAACTTGCCTGTTTTAATTTTCTTCGAAAAAGAGATCCATGATCCTTTCAATATAATGGCGTTCTTTGGGTGCAAGGGTTCTATATTTGCGAATAAATACCTCTCCTTTTAACACCTTTTGGTTGTTTCCAAATTCATCTGTTCGACCCACCAAATAATCCAGGGAAACCTCAAAAAAATCCGCCATCATAACCAGCAAAGCGATATCCGGCTCAACCTTATGGTTTTCATAGCGATTTACCGACTGCTGGCTGATTTCCAATGCATCCGCCAATGCCTGCTGGCTTAATCCCGCCTGAACTCTTAAAGCTTTTAAATTCTTTACCATTTTTATCACCCGATATAATTTTAACAATCAACCAGTGTTTTGCAAAACCTTCATATGTAGTTATTGACAACCTCTTTTTGTTGTTATAAAATGTAGTATATACATATATTTAGGAGGTTCCAAATGAAAAAAGAACTTTTTAAAAAAATTACACTGATAACCATGGCGATTTTGTTGATCGTAGGCATTTCTGCAGGGGTGTCTATTATCATTCACAAAAAGGCAGCGCTCCCCGCTTCTGTCACGGTTACAAACGGACTTTCCGCCTATGAGCTGGCGGTAGAAAACGGCTATGCCGGCACAGTGCAGGAATGGGTGGACTCCTTAGGCGGGAAATCTGCCTATGAGCTTGCCAAGGAGCATGGCTTTGACGGAACGGAGGAGGAATGGACCTCTGCCCTTACCCAACTGGCAGAAAGCGACATTCAGACCATTAAATCCGCCTCCTTCAACGAAAAGGAACAACTGATCCTCACCCTTTCCGATGATACCAAGCTCAATATCGGCAATGCCTTCGGTATGAAGGGTGAAGCCGGCGCTGACGGAAAAGATGGTGCCGACGGTAAGGACGGTGTTGACGGTAAAGACGGCATTGACGGTAAAGATGGTATCAACGGAACCGACGGCAATGATGGCGCCAACGGGAAAGACGGCATTGATGGAGTCAGCATCACCAATGTAGACATCAATGAATCCGGCGAATTGGTACTAACCTTTTCTGATGAAAAGAGCGTCAATTTGGGTAAAGTAGTGGGTGCCAGCGGTATCCAAGGACCCAAAGGAGATAAGGGAGATAAAGGTGACACCGGCGCTCAAGGTCCCCAGGGCGAAAAAGGCGAAACCGGTGCTACCGGCGCTCAAGGTCCCCAGGGTGAAAAGGGTGACACCGGCGCTACCGGCGCTCAAGGTCCTCAAGGCGAAAAGGGCGAGACCGGTGCTACCGGACCTCAAGGCCCCCAGGGTGACAGCATTGAATCCATCAGTATCGACCGCAACTCCCGGAAAATGACCATCGTTTTGACCAATGGTCGTGAATTTATCTTTGAAAACGTGGTAGGCGCAGACGGCGAGGATGGCATTTCTCCTCAGATCCGTATCAACGCTTCTACCAATGAATGGGAGATTTCCACCGATAACGGCGCAACCTGGACCTCCACCGGCGTGCAAGCCACCGGAGAAAAAGGCGATCAGGGCGAAACCGGTGCTACCGGTGCCCAGGGTCCCCAGGGCGAAAAGGGCGAACCCGGTGCTACCGGTGCCCAGGGTCCCCAGGGCGAAAAGGGCGAACCCGGTGCTCAAGGTCCCCAAGGCGAAAAGGGTGAACCCGGTGCTACCGGTGCTCAAGGTCCTCAGGGCGAAAAAGGTGAAGATGCTATCGCACCTCAAGTTCGCATCAATACAACCTCTAATCTTTGGGAAATTTCAATTGATAACGGAATAACCTGGATCCCCACCACCGTTTCCGCCACCGGCCCCCAAGGCCCGCAGGGTGAACAGGGTCCTCAGGGTCCGCAGGGTGAAACAGGTGCCACGGGTGCTACCGGTCCTCAGGGTCCGCAGGGTGAAACAGGTGCCACAGGCCTTCAGGGACCACAAGGGGAAACAGGTGCTACAGGCCCTCAGGGACCCCAGGGTGAAACAGGTGCTACAGGTCCTCAGGGACCACAAGGTGAAACAGGTGCTACAGGCCCTCAGGGACCTCAAGGTGAAACAGGTGCCACCGGTCCGCAAGGTCCCCAGGGTGAGCAGGGGCCTCAAGGTGAGCAGGGGCCTCAAGGTGAGCAGGGTATCCAAGGTGAAGCCGGTAAAGATGGCAATGGTATTGTTGGTATCACCATAAATGAAGATAATTATCTTGTTATCACTATGAAAGAGGGTCAGCCGATTGTCATAGAACAGTCAATAGTAGGTCCACAGGGCGAAAAAGGTGATACAGGAGCAACAGGTGCTACAGGCTCTCAAGGCGAACAGGGTGTTGGTATCAAATCGGTCAGATTAACAACAGATTTTATGCTCGTTATCACTTTAGATAATAATGTTGAGTTAGAACCTATTGGTCCAATTCGTGGTGCTACAGGTCCACAAGGTGAACAAGGTCCTCAGGGTGAAAAGGGCGAAACCGGAGCAACAGGTGCACAGGGACCTCAAGGTGAGCAAGGCATACAAGGTGTGCAGGGACCTCAAGGCGAAACAGGTGCCACTGGTGCGACCGGTTCGCAAGGTGAAGCCGGTCTTACACCCTATCTTTCTGTTGATACCGAGGGAAATCTCTACGTGAAATATGGTGAAGATGGTACTCAGAATTTTCTTGTAAATATAAAAGGGCCTAAAGGCGAGCAAGGTGAAACCGGTCCGCAAGGACCTCAAGGTGAGCAAGGTATCCAAGGCGAGCAGGGTCCCAAGGGCGAGCAAGGTCTCCAGGGTGAGCAGGGTCCCAAGGGTGAGCAGGGTGAAACCGGTGCTACCGGACCGCAGGGCGAAGCCGGTCTTACCCCCTATCTTTCCGCTGATGCCGAGGGGAACCTCTATGTAAAATACGGAGAAGAAGGAACCCAAAGCTTGCTCGCTAACATCAAAGGTCCCAAGGGCGACCAGGGTGAGCCCGGTGCTGATGGCGCCAACGGTGCTCCCGGTGCTGACGGGGCACCCGGTGCAACCGGTCCGCAAGGACCTCAAGGGGAGCAAGGCGAGCAGGGTCCCCAGGGTGAAGCCGGCGCCGCAGGCGCCACCGGACCGCAAGGGCCTCAGGGACCCCAGGGCGAACCAGGCAAAGACGGCAGAGGAATTGCCGACGTAGGAATCAAAAACGGACACCTCTATATCACCTATACCGATGATTTGGAAAATCCTGTTGATTTGGGCAAGATTACAGAACCTGATAGCGAAGGAACCGAGGGGTTGGAATATTATCTTTTGGATGATGGTACATATGCTGTCAAGGGTGGTACAACAAATTATCTTTCGGAGATAACTATTCCGAGCACACATAATGGTAAGGCAGTAACGAAAATTTTAGATTATGCATTTTATGAATTTAGTAATTTAAAAACAATAAACATTTGCGAAGGCATTACCGATATAGGAGAGTATGCATTTAATCAGTGTAATAATGTAGTCTCAATTAGTTTGCCTTCAACAATTACCCATATAGGAGATCATGCATTGTTTTTTGCAGATAGTCCCAGCGCACTCGAGAACGTCGATATTAATTTTAATGGAATATGGAGAGTAAGTCATGAAAGAAGCAGCCCTAATGGAAAGTATTATTCTAAAAATAGCGATGGAAGTTACACGGCAGCAGGAACCGGTTATTCTTACTCTTATCTGTTTATAGATGATATGACGAATTTTGAAAAAAATCTAAAATGGAAACAAACGTACTGCCAATATTCAAGCGATGAAGAATATCCAAATAATAATAAGTACGTCTATGCCGGTCCGTTTTCAGGTGAAATGACAAAAATTAATTAGCATTAAAATTTGAATTAAAGGTGAGTGAAAAATGATATTATTAGTAAAAGAAATTGCTAACGGCAATTCAAAATACGTTGTTGCGTATTTAAAAAACGGCAAAGAATTAAAACAACAGGGCGAATTGCATGGCTATACAGATACAACCTTTGCTGTTAATAGAAACGGTCGTATTTTTGTATATGATACAAACAATGAAGAGGTTATTATTCATTCGCAAGGAAGTAGGAGTGCGAAGGAAGACTTGGAAATTATATCAGAGGTCAATAAATAATAGTTGCAAAATCGCACTACCATGGGGAAACACAGGGGGCGACTTCTGTGTTAAAAATCACAACACCCGCCCTGAACTTTAGGACAGGTATTCCTATAATGTCAAAATATATGTTGGTCCTAATAATAAAACGTACTATAAAAAGTTAATTTCCTATAATACAAAGAAACCGCACCAATATAGGTGCGGTTTCTTTGCGTTTAACGAAGATTTTAAGAATTTATTTGAAATAAAGATTGTTGGTCCTATATTGACACACTCGTGAGCGGCAGCCCCATTTTGCAGGATGGCAAGCTCATCGGTGCGGTGACCCACGTCCTCATCTCCGACCCCACCGCTCGTCGCCTTCCGGCCATAGCGATTCCTTTCGCCGGTTTGGCGAAATGGAACCGTTTGAGGCCGGCAGCCTCCTCTTCCCCACAAAACGCACGGTTTTGTGGGGTCCCCAATATAGGCATCTTTATTGAAAATATGCTTTCTAATTCGTGATTTTAAAAAGCATGCCGAGCTTACTGTCTTTCAGGATGAATTTCCCTCTATACAAGTGATAGCCGTTGATGGTATAATGAGAATATACTGTCAGATTTTGATAGGAGAAGGGGAAATATGAAAATTAATAGCAAGGTACTGTCTTATGAGGAAGTCCTGAAATTACCCAGGCTTCAGCATAAGAAGCCTTTGAAACCGCAGTTGTGGCTGGCCACCATTGTGCGTTTGGTCTGCATCCCTACGTTGCGGAAGACGAAGTTCAGTTATACCACTGAGCGGATGGAGCTGGTAGGGAAACAGCCCTGCTTGATCTTAATGAACCATTCCAGCTTCACCGATATGAAGCTGGCCTTTGGCATCTTTTATCCGCAGAAATTAGGGATCGTCACTTCGGTGGATGCCATGACGGGATTTTTGGGGAAATTAATGCGCCTTTTGGGGTGCACGCCCACCCATAAGTACGTGGCCGATCTATCGCTGATGCAGGATCTCAAATATATGCTGACCAAAAATAAGACCAGCGTATTGATGTATCCGGAGGCAGGTTATTCCTTTGACGGCTGCACCACCACCTTACCGAGACGGTTGGGAGTTCTGATGAAGCGGTTAGGGGTGCCGGTGGTTACCGTCATTACAGAGGGTGCGTTCCATCGGGATCCGCTCTACAATATGCTTCAGGTGCGGGATGTGAAGGTCAGCGCACACGTAAAATGCATCGCCACGGCAGAAGAGGTGAAAGAAAAATCCGTGGAGGAATTGGATGCCTTACTGGATGAGGCCTTTTCCTTTGACAACTTTGCATGGCAGAGAGACAACAAGATCTCCATCGACGTTCCCTATCGGGCAGACGGACTTCACAGAATTCTCTATAAATGTCCCCACTGCGGAGCAGAAAACCGGATGGAGGGCAAGGGAATCCACCTGACCTGCCACGCCTGCAACAAACAATGGACCATGGATCAATACGGGCAGTTATCTGCCAATGTGGGCGAGACGGAATATCCCCATATTCCGGACTGGTACAACTGGCAACGGGAATGTGTCCGTACCGAATTGGAAGACGGCACCTATCGGTTAGATACTGAGGTGGAGATCTCTGTTCAGGTCAATCTGGATGGCGTTTGCCGGATCGGCAAAGGTCGTCTGACCCACTCAGAAGAGGGCTTCCGCCTGGTGGGGGCAGAGGGGAATTTGAATTATCGGCAATCCCCTGTTTTCTCCCATACGCTGTATTCGGATTATTATTGGTATGAGATCGGCGACGTCATCGGCATTGGAAACAATGAGTTTTCTTACTTCTGTTTCCCCCCGAAGGAGGTCTCGGTCACCAAAGTCCGTCTGGCTACGGAAGAACTCTACAAAATGAAAAAACAAGCCCCAAAAAGCAGGTCGTAAGACCTGCTTTTTCTATTAAGCTTTTTTAAGACAACGAAAAAAGAGTTGCGACGAAAGAGAAAAATATGATATACTTTTCCTATAAAAATCTAATAGGAAAGGATTTTTTCGATGAACAAAATGGATGAAAAATACCAGGCGTTATTTACCCCCTGGAAGATCGGAAACGTGGAGATCAAAAACCGCATCGTGATGTGTCCCATGGGCGGAACCTCCCTCTTTGGTTGGTTTGAGTTGACGGGATGCCACTTCGATAAAGAAGCAGCGAAGCTCTTTTTGGAGCGTGCCAACAACAACGTCGGCCTCATCATCCCCGGCATCGCTCCCTTGCGGGACACCTTTTGGGGCAAATGGCTCTGGCAGAACCCCAAGATGTTTGAGGAACTCAAAGAGTTTATGGACGAGATCCATAAGACCGGTGCCAAGCTTTTCATTCAGTTGACCGCCGGTATGGGTCGTTCCTGGGCTATTACCGAACTGGTGGCGCCGTTACATAAAAACAAATTCACCCGGGCGCTCATCAAGCCCATCATTGACACTTCTCATGAATTGGCCAGCCCCAGCCCCCAGAAATCCCGCTGGGCTCACGACATTGAGTGTCCTGAGATGACGGTGGAGCAGATCCATGAGATCATCGAAGCCTTTGCCAAGACCGCCAAGCTTTGCAAGGACGCCGGCGTGGACGGTGTGGAGGTTCATGCGGTGCACGAAGGATATCTCTTGGACCAGTTCTCCATCGAATTTTTCAACAAGCGAACCGACGAATACGGCGGCAGCTTTGAAAACCGCTATCGGTTTGCCGCCGAGGTGGTGCGTGCCATCAAGGAAGCCTGCGGAGAGGACTATCCCGTCTCTTTGCGGTACTCTGTGGAATCCAAGCTGAAAGGCTTTTGCGAGGGTGCGATGCCCGGAGAGGATTACGTGGAAGTCGGCCGTGGCATGGAAGAGTCTGAAAAGGCCGCTAAGTATCTGCAGGATGCCGGCTACGACATGCTGAACGCAGACAATGGAACCTACGACTCTTGGTACTGGGCTCATCCCCCCATGTATATGCCGGAAAACTGCAACCTGGAAGACGTGGCGCACATTAAGAAATTCGTGGATATTCCCGTGGTCTGCGCCGGACGGATGGACATGGAAGTGGGCGCTCAGGCGGTAGCCGAAGGTCGGATCGACGGCGTGGGCGTTGCCCGTCAGTTCCTGGTGGATCCCCAGTGGGTCACCAAGGTGATCGAGGATCGCTTGGAGGACATCAAGCCCTGCATCTGCTGTCATAGCGGTTGCTTCAACTTCTCCTCCTCCAAAGGCCATGCCAACACCCAAGACCTGACCGACACCATGGGTCTTGCCCGTTGCGCCCTCAATCCCGAAACGATGCAGTCCAAGAAATATAAAGTTTTACCCGCCAAGAAGGCCAAAAAGATCGCCGTCATCGGCGGCGGTATCGGCGGTATGGAAGCGGCCATCCTCTCTGCCAAGCGGGGCCATGAGGTGACCCTCTATGAAAAGAGCGATAAGCTGGGCGGTGTCTTTATTGCCGCAGCGGCCCCCTCTTTCAAGGAAAAAGACCGGGCGTTGATCGCTTGGTATATCCGGGAGCTTTCCAAATATCCCATCACCGTGAAGATGAACACCGAGATCAAGGATCCTGCAACATTGGATGCCGATGAGATCATCGTCGCCACCGGCGCCGTGGCCAAAAAAATTCCGGTCCAGGGTGCAGAGCGTGCCATCGAAGCGGTGGATTATCTTCTGGATAAAGCCCCCGTCGGCGAGACGGTCGCCGTCATCGGCGGCGGTCTGACCGGATGCGAGATCGCCTACGACCTCTATCTCAAGGGGAAAAAGCCGGTCATCGTGGAACTGCAGGACGACCTCATCACCACCCCCGGCATCTGTCTGGCAAACACCAGTTATCTCAGAGATTTCTTTAAGACCAATCAGGTTCCCGTCTATCTGGAGACCGCCCTTTCCTCCATCGAAGAGGACGGCGTCCTTCTCAAAGATAAGGATGGCAAAACCTTTAAAGTGGAAGCCGAATCGGTCATCCTTTCGGTGGGCTATAACCCTGCTCCCGTGGCTTCCAAGGGCAAACACATCCACGTCATCGGCGATGCCGCAAAGGTGGGCAACCTGCGTACCGTCATCTGGGGCGCATGGGATACGGCCATGAAACTCTGATAAAGGAGAAAGAATATGTTACTGACAAAAGAACAACAAGCCATTTTAGATGGGGAAAAAGGCGAGACCCTTGCCAAGGTCATGAAGACTTTGGTAATGTATGGCGATGCCTTTGAGGCAGAAAAGCTGGTTCCCATCACCTCTAAATATAATCACCTCGTAACCTCCTTCGGATTGAAGGTGATGTCCCCCGTTTATGACCTGATGCAACAACTCTTGGATGCCGGCGTGGCATCCGGACAGAAGTTTTCCGTGGACCCCCGTCCATTGGATAAAAACGTACCGGCCAATTTCCTGCAGAACTTCGTTTTCAACAAGTTCATGTACACCAAGCAACGCTTTTATGAAGATCAATTGGAAAAGCTGGGTCTTTTAGACAAAAACGCTTTCACCTGCACCTGCTACATGGACGAAGTGGGCAATAAACCCCAAAAGGGCGACGTCCTTTCCTGGGCGGAGTCCAGCGCCGTGGTTTACGCCAACTCTGTTTTAGGCGCCCGGTGCAACCGCAACTCCGGAATCATCGACATTATGGGTTCTCTGGTCGGCTACGTTCCCTATTTCGGTCTCCTGACCGACGAAGGAAGACGTGCCACCTGGGTCATCAAGGTGGAAACCACCAAAAAGCCGGAGGCTCAGCTTCTCGGCTCCGCCATCGGCATGAAGGTCATGGAGGACGTTCCTTACGTGGTGGGGCTTGATAAATGGATCGGCACCGAACTGAATGACGGGGCTTGCGCTTATCTCAAAGATTTTGGCGCCGCCACCGCCTCCAACGGCGCCGTGGGTCTTTACCACATCGCCAACCTGACTCCCGAAGCGGTGGAATTGGGCGAAAGCCTCATCGCCGAGGGCGCCAAGGAATACATCATCGACGATGCCGAGCTGGAACGGGTACAGAAAAACTATCCCGTCATCTGGAAAAATCCCGATGCTAAGCCTAAGCTCTGCTTTGTGGGTTGCCCCCACCTTTCTCTGGAGCAGTTGAAAGACTGGACCGAAAAGCTGGAAACCGAACTCCAAAAGAACGGCAAGAAAAAAGTTACCCTTCCCACCGTCTTCACCGCCGCCCCCGGCGTACTGGAGGCCTTTGAAAAGACCGACTATGCGGCTCGGCTGAAAGCCACCGGCGTCATCACCTCTTACATCTGTCCTTTGATGTATATGAACAATCCCCTATGCAAAAAGATGCCGGTCATCACCTCTTCCAATAAGCTCCGCACCTATACCAGCGCCAGATACTATACCGACGCAGAAATTCTCAACACCATCACAGGAGGTACCGAGGCATGAAAAGATTTCAAGGACGGGTCATTACCCCCGGCACAGTGACGGCGGAAGCCGTTGTGACCAAAGAAGGCTTCAACACCCTCGCTTCCCTGCAGATGGCGTTACAGTTTGGGGATAAAGAGGTCAAATGCGGAGACCAGAGCAATCAGGAGCTTTACGGAAAGCCCCTTTTGGGCAAAGCCCTCTGTCTCCCCCAGACCATCGGTTCTACCACCGGCGGACTGGTGCTTTACTGCGCTTGTTCCATGGAGAAAAATCCGGCTTGTATGCTCTTTGCCAACCATATCGACTCTTTGGCGGCGGCCGGTGCCGTGCTGGCAGAAGTCTGGGTGGACGGCGTGACCATGCCGGTCATCGACTCCTTGGGCGATGAGTTCCTCCAATACGTCAAAGACGGCATGAAGATCACCGTCAAGGAAGACGGCGTGGTGGAAGTGGAGTAATTATCACTTTTAGAGCAAGATATTACAAGTTCATAACCAATTTTGGCAAATTAATGGATCTACTTTTTATACTTTTCGCAATATAATTTAAGAAATTGAGGAAAGGACTTGATGATCATGCAAAAGAAATGGTGGCAAGAAGCGGTCGTTTACGAGATCTATTGCAAAAGTTTTTGCGATTCCAACGGAGATGGAATCGGGGATATTCCCGGCGTCATTTCCAAGCTCCCCATGATTAAAGATCTGGGGGTTGACTGCATTTGGTTTTCTCCCATCTATAAATCTCCCCAGGTGGATAACGGCTACGACGTCTCCGATTATTACGACATCGAACCGGCCTACGGCACCCTGGATGATTTTAAAGAACTTTTGCATAAAGCACATAAAATGGGCATTAAAGTCATCATGGATCAGGTCCTGAACCACTCCTCCGATGAGTGCGTCTGGTTCCAGGAATCTCGCAAGAGTAAAGACAATCCTTACCGTAACTATTATATCTGGCAGCCCCCCAAGGCAGACGGCTCCGAACCCAATAACTGGGGCAACCGGTTCCGGGAGGGCAACGGCTCCGCCTGGACCTTTGACGAGCAGACCGGGGAGTATTATCTCCATCAATATTCTGCCAAGATGCCGGATCTCAACTGGGAGTACGAGCCCTTACGGCAGGAGATCTATAAGATGCTCCGATTCTGGCTGGATATGGGTGTGGACGGATTCCGTCTGGATATCTTTACCCGACTGAAAAAACCGGCCGGCTTCCCGGATGCGGTAAACGCCTCCAATCCGGAGCTGGATCGCAACGGCTTTATTCTGGACGGTTCAATGTGTACCTGTGTGGAGGGCATCCATGAAATTCTCCACGACATTTGGGAAAACGTCTTCCGACCCTACGACTGCTATACTGTCGGCGAGGGCGCCGGTATCAACGCCCAAAATGCCGCCTCCTACATCAGCGAAGGAGCAGAACAGGTTTCCTCTGTTTACACCAATATGCTGGGCGGACGGAAGCTGCCCCCCTTTACCCCTGAATTCTTCCGCACGAAGGAGAGCGACTGGGCGGCTTTGAAAAAATTCAACTGCTGGGGTACCCAGTGCTTCTCCAATCACGACTCTCAGCGGATCGTTTCCAAAAACGGTAACGACAAGGAATATCGGACAGAATCCGCCAAGCTGATCGCCACCCTGCAGCACACCACCCCCGGTACCCCCTATATGTATCAGGGAGATGAGATCGGCATGGTCAACGTCCAGTTCGATACCATCGAGGACTACGACTGCTGCTATACCATCGGCGACTATAATGCCATGGTACATAACGGTGTAGACCCCAAAGAAGCCATCCTCAAGGTAGGTCCCCGAAGCCGGGACAATGCCCGAACTCCCTATCAATGGAACGATTCCAAAAACGCCGGATTTTCCGAAGGCACGCCTTGGATGAAACTCAACCCCCGCTATACCGAGATCAATCTGGAAGCAGATCGCAAAGCGAAAGATTCCATCTTCGCTTACTATCAGAAATTGATCGCCATGCGCAAAGTCCATCCCGCCATTCTGGACGGCGACCTCAATTTCTGTGACGGCGACCATGAGCAGATCATCGCCTACACCCGTTCCTGCGCCCGGGAGACCCTGCTGATCATCGCCAATAAGTCCGATGAGCCGGCAACCTTTGCGCTTCCCGACGAGATCAAGGAACATTCCTGGAAGATGCTCCTCAACAGTTATCACGATATGGAAGAGCACGGCCCGGACGTCAAAGAATGGAAGCCTTGGGAATGTGCGGTTTATTCCCTGTATTATTGACAGACTGTCAAAAAAGTCCCCGACCGCAGAAATGAACAAGTCCGTTAAAAACGGACAATAGAAAAAAATACCCTCCTATGGTAGAATGAAAGAAACTACCATAGGAGGAATTTTTATGCCTAGAAAGTATACACGTCTAGAAAAATATGAAAAGGAGATATTAGACTTAAA